>CALVBV010000067.1 GCA_944325815.1 Candidatus Gastranaerophilales bacterium | reverse complement strand
CGAACTCTTCACGCCTCACGCTTCACGCTTCACTCATTACTTGAATAGTTGAAGAGTAGTTATAAATTCTTAATCACCTAGTCACCCAGTCACTTAATCACTTTATAAACGAACTCTTCACGCCTCACGCTTCACGCTTCACTCATTACTTGAATAGTTGAAGAGTAGTTATAAATTCTTAATCACTTAGTCACCTAGTCACTTAATCACTTCATTAACGAACTCTTCACCCTTCACGCCTCACCCCTCACTCAATCATCACCCATCCCCAGCCCTTCCCTCATTTAGGGAAGGGGGCTTTTTAATCACTTCATAAACGCACCCCTCACGCCTCACCTTTCACCTTTGTACGAAAAAGCCCGGTTTATATAAACCGGGCTTTTCTATATGTGTAGAACATTAACCGTTAAGTACATCTTCCAAATCGCCGATAATACCTTCATTATTACCGCCGCATTCGCAATTACATTTAAAGTTTTCCAAAATTTCAATGATTCTGTCAAGCTTAGCGCTGTAATCCGGATTTGTCCAGTCAATGTCTTTCAGAAGATTGTATATCTTGTCTAAGATTTCAGAGTTACCCTGAATTTGTTCAAGTCTGTTGTCAATCTTAGCTAACAGAGCTTCTATATCATCAGTATTAACATCAACATTTATCTGCATATTTTCAAGAAGCTCTTTGTATTTCTTATAGTTAGCTTCATCATGCTTTTGCCAGATTTCTTCAAGCTGCTCTAATGTAATACCGGAACCGCTTCCTGAACCTCCTTCTCCTATTGCTACTTCTATATTCTTGATTGATAACTTAACCTCTTCAAGTACTGATTTGAAGTTATCAAGATATTTGTTAGCAATGAGCTGGGCAGAATACAGCTTATTAATATTTGTATCTATGCTTGACAAGTAACCTAATGCTTTATCAAACTGGCTTGCGAATTGTGAATAATAAGTGTTTGCCTTTTGAGACATTTCACCAACTTCTTTATAGAGGGCATCTACTGCCTGTTGTAATTTATTCAATGCAGTCTGTAATGCTTTTAATTCATTTGTGATGTCTTCATTTCCGCTATTTACTGCATTTGTTACATTATTGATTGCATTTACAATTTCATCTTTTGCCAAACCATTGAATATTGATAAGTCATCCAGCTTAATCTGAATAGTCTGCATTTCTTCCAATTGTTTCTGTTCTGTTTCTATATAAGTTTTCTGGAAGTCTTGAATTGCTTGAATCAATTCTGTCTGAGACATATCAAGAGCTTCTGTAATTGTGATACCCAATGATTTGAACATTGCTTCTAAATCAGCTTTTGTGATGTCACCTTCACTTCCGCTTCCGGCATTGATATTTTTGATAGCTTCCATTAATTCATTAAATTTTGTGTCATCTTTTGCGATATTCAACAAAGCGTCCGTATTTGTTCTTATACCGTCAAGATTTACTGCCATATTATTTTGAGTATTCTTCATTGATTCAAGGATTGAAGTATTTATTTGATTACCCTTAATAATATCTTCCAGCATATCAAATTCAGTCTTTCTATCATTTTCAAAGTTTACTGCAAATTCATTGAAATTCTTAGACATCGTTTTTAATTGTTCAAGAATTTCAGTCAATGTTCCTTGAATTGCATCAAGTTTGTTAGCAAGTTCTTCAAGTTTTGCAATCATTTCTTCAGAGTATTCACCGCTATTTGTAATAGCTTCAATGTACATATTATAAAATTCTTGCAATTGTTCTTTTGTAATTTTACCGTTCTGATAAATTTCCGGTAAAATATCAAGCTGGCTGCTGATTTTTGCAAGAAGCTGGTTGCCGCTGTTTGTAAGTTCTGTGTTCTTATCAATTGCGGCTATAATTTGAGCAGCGGTCATTTTTTCTACCTGAGCCTGTGTATAACCGAGCTTCATTATTGCATTAATCAAATCATTTTTATTTGCGTTCAAAGCGTCTACTATTGTTTGAATATTTGCGTCGCTGCCAAAGTCGCCGTTTTCAATAGCTTCTTTGATTTCTTGTCTTTCTTTGCTTGCTTGTTCACTTAATGATATTAATGTTGCGCTTTGTTCTGAAAGCTTGTCAAGTTTTTCATTAGAAATTTGACCGGTCTTGATAAGTTCTTCAAATCCGGATTTGCTTGTTTCAATTAATTCATCCTGTTTAGCAAGCATCTGATCATAGTATTTATTAAAGTTTGCAATAGCTTCTTCAAGCAGACCTTTGATATCGCCAAGCAAGTTCTGAATCTTATTCAAAGCTTCCTGAGCTGTTAAATTGCCGGAACGAACTTCTTCTATTAATTCTTGAATTAGTTTATTAGCTTCTTCCTGAGTTTTTCCGTTTTGAACAAGCTGGTCAATAATAATTTCCTGGTTTGTACTATTGATTACCATATAATTGAACATTTGTTCATAAAACTCTTCTGCACTCATAAAGCCCTTTTGAACCTGTTCCATAAGCTGCAGCATATATTGATTCATTTGAGTTAACTGGTCATTCGTAATCTGCTGCTGTTCAAGCATTTGTTTGTACAGTTCCATCATCTCATTTACCATTTTCATGATTTCATCCATATTAATGGTTACTTCTTGAGTAATTTTATCTCCGTCACAAGATGAAAGTGTAGATACTGCACCTAAGGACATAAGTCCCATTAATGCAGCCATTGCTATATTTTTAAATTTTCCGGCTTTTCCCTGAAAAGCAATATTACTTTGATACGGGATTGCATAACCTTGAGCTGTTTCTGCTGTTTTTGGGGCATCTTCGTTCATTACACCCAATTCTTGTGCTAATTGAGGGTTACTTACAACATTGTTTAACCCTTGAAACATCAAAGAGTTTAAGCCGGTTTGTGGTTTGTTTTCTCCGGATTCAGGAGTAACAATTGCTGCCGGCTTTGCAGCTTCCGGTTCTTCTCCGAATCTGATTTTCTTGTTTTGCAACAAAACTTCGTTTACGTTAATGTTCATACCTACTCCTTTATATTTGGCTAGTGCATTTTTATTTGTAATGAGATTAAACCCCATAAAAAAACTTTTTGCTAGTACTTTCATATAAAATATATATTTATTTTTGTAAAGTTTTATAAAACCCAATATTATCAATCTTTTTAACCTATAAATTTAACTTTACATATCTTCATATATTCAATAATCTGACTGGTTGTCAAACATTATCTTTGTTTATATAATGTATAGGAATACAGGTAAAATAAAATGAAAAATATAATAGTACAAAAATTCGGAGGAACCTCTGTAGCCGATACAGACAAAATAAAAAACGTAGCAAAAGCCGTTATTAAAGAGAGAAATAACGGTAATGACGTTATTGTTGTTGTTTCTGCAATGGGGCATACAACTGATTATCTTGTAAAGATGGCAAAAGAAATCTCTGAGCATCCTTCATCCAGGGAAATGGACATGCTTCTCTCTACCGGAGAAGGTGTCTCTATTGCGCTGCTTGCGATGGCTCTGCAGGCTCAGGGATGCCCGGCAGTAAGTATGAACGCAATTCAGGTAGGTATTATGACTGAAAAAGTTCATACAAAAGCACGAATTTTGAACATAAAAACAGAGAAAATAAGAAGCCATCTTGATAAAGGCGAAGTTGTTGTTGTAGCAGGTTTTCAGGGGGTTACAGAGGATTTAGAAATCACTACTCTGGGAAGAGGCGGGTCTGATACGTCTGCCGTGGCTCTTGCAGGTGCTATGAACGCAAAAAGATGTGATATTTATACTGATGTCGAAGGTGTTTATACCACTGATCCCAGAATTGTGCCTAATGCTTCCAGACTTGAAGAAATTTCTTATGAAGAAATGCTGGAACTCGCAAGAGTCGGTGCTAATGTTCTTCACCCGAGAGCGGTTGAAACTGCTAAACAATATAATGTACCTCTTAGGGTAAGAAGTACTTTTAAATTAGATAATTTAGGAACTTTAATATTAGGAGTTGACGATATGGAATTACACAGATCTGTTGCAGGAGTTGCTTCCGACTTATCACAATTGAGGGTTGTTGTCTGCGACGTTAAAGATAATCCGGGCACAGCGGCTATACTGTTTAACGGATTGGCTCAAGAGAATATCTCGGTTGATATGATTATTCAATCTTACGCGAGAAAAGCTCTAAATACAAATGACATAGCTTTTACTATTGATAAAGGGGATTTAGAAAAAACTCTTGAAATTATAGAAAAAGTTAAGCCAAAATTGGAATTTAGCAATGTATTTGTCGACGATAAGATTGCAAAAGTCTCAATTGTGGGCGCCGGCATGATTGACAGGCCCGGTATTGCGGCTACAATGTTCAAGACGCTTGCGGATTTGAATATTAATATCAAAATGATTGCGACAAGTGAAATAAAAATCAGCTGTATTGTTGCAGAAGACCGTGCAAAAGATGCTGTTGCCGGGCTGCATAAGGTATTTCAGCTTGATTGTGATGAAATAGCGGAAGTCAAGGGAGATTTACCGAACGTATAGGTAAAATATAAGGAGATATTTCACACATGAAAAAAATTTTATTTACAATTACTGCTTTTTGTTTTATGTCATTGTTATCCTATGCAGACGATGGTCAGGAGGCGTTGACTTTTTTTAATAATTATGTAAAGGCTGCAAATTCCTACAGTCCTGCAATAGTTGAAATGTATTCGCCTTCTGCAAAGATAACAAGACAGGTAGTAAAGCCTGATGGTACAACCCAGGATGTTCATACTGATACTGCGACTTATATTAAACAGATGAAGCTGGGCCAGGCAAGCGCAAAGCTTAAAAATTATAAAAATAATTATTCAAATGTTTCTGTGGCAAAAATTACGGACGGCAAATACAAAGTTTCTTCACTCCGTCAGCCGACCGGAGAAAGTTATAAGCTCAAAACATACATGGTAGTTGAAAAACAACCTGACGGAAAATGGCTGATTACAGAAGAGCTTATGCAGACAAAAGTTCAAATATTTTTGAAATACGCAAAAGGATAAAAATGGTGGCCAATTGGCGCGTGAGGGGTGAAAGGTGCGTTTATGAAGTGATTAAGTGATCAGGTGATCAGGTGATCAAGAATTTATAACTACTTCTCCTAAACCACTCAACTCTCATTCAACTCCCATTCAACTCTTCGGCATTGCAGCCATTCAAGCGAGCGTTTAGATAGGAGTTCGTTTTTAAGCTTTTTATCTTTTTTGCGCGGAATGTTCTCCAAAGGTGATAAAATTCCCCAATTTGAATTTATAGGCTGCGGGGGAAGGTATCTTACGGAATTGTCTCTTGACGAAATGTGTTTGAGATGGGCTTTATCCGTTATATAAAAGGTCAAAGCCCCGAGCATTGTTTCTATCGGAAGTTCAAGCATTGGCCGGCCTTCAAGTTTTCTTGCCATATTGATTCCTGCAAGCATGCCTGTGGCAATTGATTCTGTATACCCTTCTGTTCCGGTAATTTGTCCTGCAAAGAAAAGGCCTTCTCGTTTCCGGGTTTCAAGCGTTTGATTAAGGATTTGAGAGCTGTTAATAAACGTATTTCGGTGCATAACGCCGTAACGTACAATGTTTGCCTCCTCAAGCCCAGGAATTGAATGTAATAATTCTTTCTGAGCCCCCCACTTTAGATTTGTCTGAAATCCCACAAGATTAAAAAGCGTCTTAGCTGAATTATCCTGTCTTAGTTGAACTACAGCATAATTTTCTGCCCCTGTCCTCTTATCCACAAGTCCTACAGGCTTCATAGGCCCGAATCTGAGCGTATCAATTCCTCTTGAGGCCAAGACTTCTATTGGAAGGCAGGATTCAAAATATTTTGAATCTTTATCTACTGAATGCTGTTCAATTCTGGGCGCATTAATTAATATATTATAAAAATTTTCATACTCTTCTTTATTCATAGGGCAGTTAATATAAGAAGCCTCGCCTTTATCGTATCTGGAAGCCCAAAAAGCCTTATCAAAATTGATTGAATCAACTTCAACAATCGGCGCGATGGCATCAAAAAAATGCAAATGTTCGCTTTCTGTAAAGTTCTTAATTGCTTCTGCAAACTTGTCACTCGTAAGCGGCCCCGAGGCTATAATTACATTTCCGGCTGGAATTTCTGTTATTTCCTCTCTTATAAGTTCGATATTTGAATCTTCTTCAATTTTTTTTGTAACGGCTTTTGCAAAGTCTTCCCGCGCAATTGCCAGAGCATTCCCCGCGGGAACAGAGTTTTCATAGGCGATTTTTATTAATTCTCCGCCTAAAATTTCCATTTCTTTTTTCAAAAGTCCGCTTGCATTGGTTATATCAGAGGATCCAAGACTGTTAGAACAGACAAATTCCGCACAATCTGCTGTTACGTGGGCACCTGTAGTTTTTTCAGGACGCATCTCATAGAGTTTAACTTTTATTCCTCTTTTCGCCAGCTGTAGTGCTGCCTCTGAGCCTGCAAGTCCGGCACCGATTATTATTACATCCTGCATATTACTCATTAATATCTTCCCACCTGATTCCGTCCGTGCTCTTTTGCGTAATATAAGCCCTTGTCTGCCCACTCTATCAAATCCTGGGGAGTTTGAGCATTGTCAGGGAATGTTGCTACGCCAATGCTTATTGTAACTGTTGCGGTATCAATAGGATTAAGATGAAACGGCTTTTCCGAAACAGCTTTACAAATTCTGTTTGCATTAAAAAGCGCATCTTCAGCACCCGTATTCGGAAGAATTATACTCATCTCTTCACCGCCGTATCTGCAAACAATATCTGTTACACGGGAATTTTTCTTTAATGTCTGTGCAACCTGTCTCAATACAGCATCACCGGCCTGGTGTCCGTAAGTATCATTAAACTTTTTAAAGAAGTCAATGTCAACAATAATCAAAGAAAAAGGCTGGTTATAACGTCTTGATATTTCAATTTGTTTTCTCAGGCTGTCTTGGAAATACCGATGGTTGTATAATTCTGTTAATCCGTCAATTGTTGCAAGCTTGTATTGGTATTCAAAATCCCTTGCTTTCATAAGATATTTCGCCAGGTAAGAAAGTGCAAAGGATGCCATTATTGAGATTACAGGCAATAATACCGGAATCCACAGGTTAAAAAGTTCCATTGCATAGTAGGAAATGAATAAATAAGCTATTCCAAACAAAACTGTTGAAAGGAAAGCAAATAAAGTCGAAGTCGATAACATAACAATGAATCCGACAACGGCAATAACGCCTGCAATAATTATAAAATTAATGAAATTATCTGTTTTTTGTATAAAATTATCATCCAGCATATTATTGAAGAAAGTTGCATGAACTTCTACTCCGGGATATACGCCCTCCTGAATAGGAACGCTTTTGGTGTCGTGCAGACTCATTGCGGTTGTTCCTATGATAATAATTTTATCTTTAAAGTTGAATCCGCCGGCATCTTCTCCTGACATTTCCCGAATAACTTTATACATCGGAATAATAGTATGAGTTCCGCTGGGGCCGTACCAGTTAAGAATAGCTTCTCCGTCTTTTGTTAATGGTATCTTTGTTTCCATAACTTTCAGGTTAGAATTTTTATCTATAACAAAATTGTTATCTGCTTCCATCATTAAATAATCGCCGGAAGCTTTGAATGTGAGGTATGGGTAATACTTGTTTTTGTATATCATAAGAGGCGGAACGGTTCTAATAATCCCGTCACTGCTTCTTATAAGGTTTGTCATACCGATATTTGCTTTACTGTTCAATATGCCGGGAAGTATTGCACGGCAGTTTGTGAAATTATATTTATTTTTTATGTTTACATCAGAATTGTTTTCAACATTTAAAGCAAGCCTTTCTGGTAAGTCAACAGGCTTTCTCACATCCGCAGGCTGATTATCAAAATTCATTGCCATATAAAGATTAGAATATTTGTTCATTGTATCGGAAAGTTTTTTGTCGTTATCACCGTCGGCTTTAATGGATTTTATAAACATCAAATCAAAAATAATACTCTGCGGACTCTGGAGTTCCAAATAATCAATTAAATCTGCATAAACTCCTCTCGGAATCGGCCATTCACCATACTTATCCCAGAGCATTTCAAGGCTCGCATCATCTATTGCCAGAACTACAATATCCTTGTTTGGAAGCGGACGCTTATGCATAACTCTTATTGCCTGTCTGTAATCAAAAGTACGATTTTCTGCGACCTCAAAAAATGATACTATAACATTTTTTAATGTCTTATTATTCTGCAAAAGTACAAACCCGATAAGCAGAGTTGCCATAACAAGCAATAAGTAGGTTCCGTATATAAACCACTTTGTTTTTATAAGATTTTTCAATTTCTCTCTCCCTGATTATATCTAAACTATATTCTAGTATAGTTAATCTTAGGATTTTTGGCAAGAAACTTTTCCCCTCTCAGCCCTTTTTCAATCAAATTATTATTGATTTTCAGAAGCTCTGTTGAGTGAAGTAAATCCAGAGGGTTCAATAAATATTTCAGTAAACATTCTTCGTGTAAATTCATTATTTTCTTCTTTCGGGTAAATGTAGAGACAATAATCTCTACGGCAAATCTTGACATTTCTTTAATAATTATTAAAACGATACTGCAAATGGAGTATTTTAAAATAATTTTCTAAATTCTTCTAAAATACATCCGATAACCGTAATAAAAAGAGGTGGCATATATGTTTAATGGTTTTTATCCAAGATATGATTTAGAAGCAAGAATACAGCATACCAAGCTGGATTCCTGGGGATATGATATCCCGTCTGCCAGAATGAATCGTGTTGAGGAACCTGCAACTGCCGATTTTCAAAGCGTTATGTCAGGACTTGTAGAAAACCTTAATACAACAATGAATGCACCGGACAATTTGCTCAAAGATGCAATGATGGGTTCTGAAAACGTTGATATCCACGATGTTATGGTTGCTATGTCAAAAGCGGAAATAAGCGTTAATGTCGCAACCACTGCTTTGGGTAAAGTCATCCAGGCGTATGATAAAATTATGCAAATTCAGATTTAGTCTTCTCATATTTAATATATATGTGTATAATATTTATGTAGGGCAGGATATATGGATCTTAAAAAGTTATTAGAAAATAAAATTCTTTTAGCCTCAATAGTCGGGGGCGTTGTTCTCCTGCTCGTTGTATTTATTATCTGCGGAACAATTGCAGCGTCTAATAAATCCAATAATGAAATAGATGTAAGTAATGAACCCCTAAAAGAAGATGTTGACCTTCTTACGACCGATAACTTAGGCAAAGCTCTTGAAATTCAGGCGCTTCTTGCAAGAAATAACATTGTAGCTGCCCGCGCAGTTGATGGTACAAAATCAGTATTAAAATTAAAAAAAGGCGACTGCACGCCGGGTATGAGAAAATGTACAACCGAACAAAGAGACAGAGCTATTATGGTTATTGTTGAAAGCGGATTGTACGACCAGAACGTCGGGCTGGAAGTCTTTGACAAAGGCGACTTTACTTCTACCAAAGAAGATAAAAGAATAAGGCTGGTTCGCGCTATGAACGGAGAGCTTTCAAGACTTATTAAGAGAATTGACGGAATCGAAAACGCATCTGTATTTATATCAATTCCGGAACAGACAATGTTTTCTTCAATGCAAAAACCTGTAACAGCAACAGTTCAATTAACGGTTGCTGTCGGCCAGACTTTAGATATGGCAAAGATTAAAGCTGTATCTAATCTGCTTCTGGGAAGCGTTTCAGGCTTAACTGCCCAAAACATTTCAATCACCGATACAAACGGACATGTTTATAACAGCATGATTGATGCTCAATCAGAAATGCTTGCAAGACTGCAGGAAAACGACAAGTACATGCAGGAAAAAGTTCAGGCACAATTAAACAGACTTGTCGGCTCAGGAAAATACGTTGCAACCGTCAGCACATTCCTTAAACAAGCTCCTGTAGAGAAGTTTACTATTGAATATGACCCGAACAAAAAAGCATCCGTAAACGAACAAACTTTCTCTGAAGGTTTGGGCGATCAAACTCAGGATGTTAATAAGAATACAAACGCAGTAAGCGTATATCTTCCAAACGGTCTGCCTGCAGGAAGTTCCGATTCTTCACAAAACAGAAGCTATTCAAGAACAGCAAGAGAAACACAGTACGGTGTTACAAAAGTTCAAACAAATGAATATATGTCACCGGGCGTGCTTGAAGAAATTTCAATTGCCGTAACTCTTGAAAAAGATGCGCTTCCGGTTGAATTAACTCTTGAAGAATTGAAAGAATTAGTTGCACACGCTGCAAGCCCGAAAGCTGATCCTGAAAATGTAACAATCGCTTTTGCAGACTCTCTGGATCCGTTTATGGCAGGCGACAAACACGTAAAAGCACCAATCAAGGCAGAACACGGAAACCCGTGGTGGCTTGCAATAGCCCTCCTTGCATTCGGTTTATTCTTCGGGCACAAGGCTCTGACACAAAAAATTAATGCAGCAAAAGCCGCTCAGGAAGAAGAACTCATGAGGCTTCGTGAAATGAACGAAGCTCAGGAAAAACAGATTAAGGATTTAAGCGTCAATGCAGCAGACTTAATCCAGAAACAATCCCAACTCCAGCAAGGTTTATTGGAACAACAGAACCGCCCGGCAGCCATTCCTGCCACAGGTGCAGAAATCAGAGAAGCTTTAAGAGAATTAAAGCGTGAATTTGATGGTGTTGATGAAGCAGAAGCCGGCGAAAGAATCAGAAGCTGGATCGAAGGGGGGTAAATAGAGTTTAGAAGGGGATAAGTTGAGAAGTAGTTAAAAATTAAAATGTCATGCTGAACTTTTTCTATCAAGCGGAATTGTTCGGCGTGAAGCCTACAAATCTTATTTACCCCTTTCAGCATCTTACCAGCCTGAAATTATACTTTTGAATTTGTAAGATCCTGAACAGCTTGAAAA
>CALVBV010000066.1 GCA_944325815.1 Candidatus Gastranaerophilales bacterium | reverse complement strand
AATTCATTTTTTTCTTCTTTTGTTGCATCTTTACTTTCAACTTGTCCGTTTGCATAGATAAGAACTTTTTTATTTTTGAACTCGCATGATATTGCTTGATGATATCCTTTATCGAGTAATTGATTGTAGATATCCGTTAATGACATTCCTTTTTTGTATTCAAAATCTTTACTGTTAATAAAACGAATAATATCTTTTGTTTTATATATATAAAACAATTTTCTAAAAATTTTATTTTCGCAACACCAATAATAGTAATCATTTGCAAGATAGCAATTGAACCTTTCTTTAGTGTCAAAATCTATAGTATGTTCTTCTGACTTTTCTTTTATCGTTGATTGAAAGGCTTTAAATTCCTTCGATTTATTAATATTCCAATTTAAACAAGTATATTCCTGCGGTGCATTAAAAGTTGCCTTATCAAATTCCCACTTTAAACTTTGTGCAAATTTTTCCTGTGATTTGAATTCATTAAATAATTTATTGTGTTTTTCTATATATTTTTGTAATGTCAAATTAAGATTTTGAAATTCCTTATAAAACAACTCTTTTGAAATTAATTTATCAATTTCGGTTTCTATATTAAAATCACCATAATACTGAACTATAAATCTTACTTTGTCTTGATATTCCCAAGCCAAAAATTTAGTATAGGTATATTCTTCAATAGAAAGATTTGCATAACCACATGATTTTAATCGATTAATAAATTTAGGAATATCAGACAGTAAATCTTCCGCAATAGTTATAATTTTGTCTTTTTTATGTCCAAAACTTATAGTTATATCGGTTCCGCTTTCAAAATCATCAATATCATTGGGTTCCCATATGTTTTCCTCATCTTCTCCTTCTCCCTTTACTATAATTTTGAAACTAGTTGTTCTTTTTTTAATTTTAGGGTATGGCATAGTTTCTTTAGAATAATAAAATTTGTTATCAAAAGGATTGTAAATTAAATCTGTTGCACGGTGTATATAGTTTGCTTCCGGCATGGTATTTTGAAAAGGAATATCTTTTTTTAAAACACATCTTGACGAAACATAACATTCATAATCACACCAGTTGTTTTTCTTTTTAATTTCGTCACACCTTTTTCTGCATTCATTTTCCTCCCCACTCATAATAGCATAATACCAACCGTCACTATTTTCGGTTTTGTATAGGATTGTGCATACTGGATATAAAGATTTATCATTCATATTTATCACCTCAATTATATTTTAATTTTACATTGCGACAAATGTGGTCATATTAGTGTATAATAAATTTAGTTTAGGAGAAAGTTATGTCAGATAAGCCAAGATACTCAAGAATTTCAGATATTTTAGACCTTGCGATTTTTATGTCATCAAAAATTCAGGGGGTTACAATAACAGAAATTGCTGAAAGGTACAATGTTTCCCGAAGGACTGCTGAACGTATGCGCGACAGCCTGACCTGTATTTTCCCGTCTGTTGATGAAATCGAAACAAACGACACGCAAAAACACTGGGGATTTATTAATTATTCCATCTCAAACCTGATTTCATTTACCCCGAAAGAGATTGCAAATATTGAACAGCTTCAAAGACGCACTACAAATAAAGAGATGAAAGAAGAACTCGCAAAAACCGTTGAAAAACTTAAATCTCTGAACAAAAAACACTCTCTGCCATTAGAAAACAATATTGAACTTTATATGCAGACAGAAGGCTACGCTGTTCGGCAGATGCCGCAATACAAAATCAGCCTTGAAACATTAGAGGTTATTCGCGAAGCAGTTCAGCATTCAAAAATGGTTACAGGAATTTATCACAACAAAGAGCGGTTGATTGAGCCTTTAGGAATGATTTACGGAGAGAAAATTTATCTTGTTGCAAAAGAAAAAGCAAAGGGTGACGGGATTTATAATTATCTTTTGCACAAATTTGAGAATTTGAAACTAACAGACAAAACCTTTGATAAGGGTGATTTTGACTTGCAGGAATATACAAATTTGTCGTTTGGAGTTTATCACGGTGACATTCTGGAAGTAGAACTTTTGTTTTCTCAAGATTTGGCACAGGAAGCAAGCCAATTCAATTTTCATCCGACACAATCAGGGAAATGGAACGATGACGGAACTTATACAGTAAACTTTAAAGCAAGCGGCAGCAGGGAAATTATCTGGCATGTGTTCAGGTGGGGTGCCGGATGTAAGATTGTTGCACCGGAATCTTTGCAAGAAGAATATAAAAAATATTTGAAAGAAAATTTAGAAAACTATTAAATAGCTTATAAAACTTCTTCTCAACTACTAAACTTATCAACTTCTCCACCAAGGCCGGCACCCACCTAACCTCCCTCATTAGGGAGGGATAACTGCCCCCTTCCCTAAATGAGGGAAGGGCCGGGGATGGGTGATAATGGCGTGAAGCGTGAGGCGTGAAGAGTGAAGGGTGCGTTAAAGAAGTAATTAAGAATTTATAACTTCTTCTAAACTTCTCAACTCCTAAACTCCTAAACCAAAACAAACCCCTCTCCCCGACCCTCTCCCACAAGGGCACTTCTGTCCAAGATAATATTTAGAAGTTAAAAATATTAACTTAATGTCTAACCCCTCCCCGAAATCAAAGATTTCGACCCTCCCACAAGGGGAGGGTAAATGTATTTGGCCGGTTGGTCTGGGCGACAAGCTTGATGTCCTCCGGAAAGGGGAGGGTATACTAAACTCCCGCTGTGGCAGTTCCCTCGCCCCTCTGTGGGAGAGGGAAGAATTTCAAGTTGAGCTTTTGCGAAACTTTGAAATTCGGGAGAGGGGTCGTTTTATGTCCAGGCAGCATGTAATATCTCACAAATCTAGAGAAATGGTACTATATGACTTTCGTTGATAAATTTATTATGGACAGTTGTGCCTAAATGAGGGAAGGGCCGGGGATGGGTGATAATGGCGTGAAGCGTGAAGCGTGAGGGGTGAAGGGTGCGTTAAAGAAGTAATTAAGAATTTATAACTTCTTCTAAACTTCTAAACTCCTAAACTTATCAACTTCTCCACCCCCCCCCCAATTTAACATTAAAAACCAAAAATTGTTACAAAAATTTACAATTGCTAAAGCCAAAAATTCTTATGAAAATTTAAAATTAATAATTCTGCCGAAACAAATATCTCCACAAAACTCAAAGCTTTCGACCAAACATTCCTTACCCGAAAAAAATATTCAAAAATTCATCTTTACATTTCCTTTACAATAGCCCGGCACATGGCAATTTTTATTTTTACCGGCTTTTAAATATATGTCTCTGTTGTTATAATCAATCTCAGGGATGGTGTAGTGAGCAGGTTTGCTCTGCCCGGATAATCGTGTATGATAAACAAAGTCGAAATTAGCAAATTTAATAGCAATAATATTAATGCCCGAAACAACAAAGGAAGAGAACAGAATCCGAATTTCAAAGGGCTGGGCTCACTTGCACTGCAAGGGATTCAGGCGTGTGAAAGAATGCCGATGATAAATGTTGCGGTTATAGATATGTTATCAGCTATTCTTCCGAGAACAATTGTTGAGAGTATGACAAACTGGTTCGCGGGATTTGAAGCCTTTAGAAGAGAATCCTCCGGGCTTATCGTAAACTGCTTGATTCCGAGCATGATAACACTTGGTATAGCTAAATGTATCAACAGAGGTTTTATGCCTAAAGGCGTAAATATGTCAGACTGCTGGGCTGACAGTTCTTTGATTGATAAGGCAAAAGATTATTACACAAATTCATCTGCTTCTGATAAGTCGGAAAAAGTAAAAGAATGCCTTAAAAACATTCTGGGCGATACGCAGGGTTTCGACGGCAAAAATAAAGTAATTTTCAAGGATGTTCTTTCTGCGGAAGATATGGAGAAGTACGCGTCAGAACTCGCAGAAATTTCCCGCTCAAATAAAAAGAATAAAGAAGTTAACAAAGCAGTCAAAAAGATTGCAAATGAAATTATAGAAAAAACGCACGTTGCGGAGAATATCAATGTCGTAAGCGGGAAATCAAATGTCGGCGCAGGCTCTGTAACAACATTGCTTGAAGATTCCGTAAAGTTCTATAAAGGTTATCAAAAAGCAGGCACAAGCACTGTTGAGGATTTTGCAAGAAGAAGCAAGAACCTTGTTAAGGCAAAAAGCTGGCTCGGATTAGCCGTTGTTCTTCCGCTTGCAATATCAATGCAGTATATTAACCGCTGGATTACAGGAAAAGTCTCCGGTGTAAAAGGCGCACCTATTTACGATGATTTTGGCAAAAATAAACATAATATTGAAGAAACTCCGGAAGCAAAAGAAGGTTTGTTGAAACAGAAACTTATTTCAATATCATCAATGATTGGTGTATCTTTGCTTTCAATGATGAAAAAGCCGACTTTAGGAATGCTTGAGTTTAAGGGAAGTTTTCCGACAATGGATCAGGCGAGAATAATTTCTACAGCAACTTTTGCCTCCAGAATGGCCGCTGCGGATGATAAGAACGAGTTAGCCGAAGCTACTGTGAGAGATATTGCAACTTTTGCAAGCCTGTATTTCCTCGGAGATTATGCTGCAAAAGGCGCCGCAACAATTATCCAAAATAAGACAGGAGTTACGCTTCTGAATGAAACAAAAAAACTTAAAGAAGATGCTAACATATTCCAAAAAGCTTGGCACTGGGTTAAAGATATTAATATAAAATCATCGGAAGAAGTCGTAAGCAAGACCCAACAGGCACTCAAAGGACTTCAGCCGACAAAAGAACAAGCCGCACAAATTGAAAAAGAATTGAAACGAGCAAAAAATTTACGCTCTGCTTGCCAGGTCACTAACCTTGGTGTATCATTAGCATTGTTAGGGATTGTTATTCCGATATTTACACGTCATAACACTAAGAAAAAACATGAACAGGCTCTTCAACGAGCTCAGGAAAAAGCACTAACCGAAATCCAAAAAGACGAAAAGCCAGGAATAATACCGGATTATTCAGAATATACTCCGGCCAAGCTCAGGGCTTAGTAAAAGGCAGATATGAAAATACAACCAAATCAACAACAGAATAGCATTATAACAAACCAGCCAAAGTTTAAAGGTATCGGAGATACAACACTCAGGTATCTTGCAACCAACCAGGCAATCGGCGCAAACGGTGTTGATTTCTGCTTTATGGTAACACCGAGAACCGCAAGCGATATGATTAAGCGCGGTCCTGCTGCAGGTATGGAAACCTTAAGACGTGAAATTATGGGAACCATAAACGACAGTTTAATAGGCTCTTACGGTATTGTTGCAGGAAGTTTAATCGCTTTTGCTCTCAATAAAAAGTTCGGGCTGAACGTAAATAAAATGTTTACGGCGCCTGAAACTCTGAATATTCTTGCACAAAATAAAGCAAATCAGATTAAAAATAATGAAACCCAGCTTGATTATATAAAGAAAACTCTATCCAATGTAAAAGCGTACAACCCTGCTGCAAATGGCGCTGATAAAGACGGGTTTGTAAGAATCTCAAACGAAGCTGTCGAAGAATGCGCTAAATTTTTTGACGAAGCTTTGAACAATAAAGATTTACACTTCAAAAAGTGGACTAAAGACGAAACCCCTAATGCAAGAAACGTTATTATGAATAAAATAACCGAAAACACCGGGGCGCAGTCTACTTATATATTAGAATCAGCTGACAAAAAAATCGCAAGTCATACAAATTTGAAAACTCTGCTTGATGATATGTATCTTGTCTCAAGTTCATTTAATAAAGAAAACGTAGGCAAAGCTTTTGAAGAGCAGATTAAATCAGGCGCTTCAATAAAAGATAATGCTTTTATAAAAGGGCTGTCAAAATTTATGAAAACCAGAGCCGGCATGGGATTTGCAATGGCATCGGCAGTCGGGCTTTCTGTCCAGCCGATAAATATGTATTTGACTAAACTAAAAACCGGAACCGACGGTTTTGTCGGAGTTGAAGGACGTTCAAAAGACAACAGCGCAGGGTTTATGGCTCTAAAAACAGCAAGCAGCGCAGCATTTTTCAGCATGATTCTTGCAACCTTAAAAATGTCGCCTCTAAAATTTTTAGCACATCCCGGGAAATTTATGGACAAAATGGCATTCAAAGGCGTTTGGCCGACAATCAGCCAATTGAAAGGTGTGTACGGGGTTACAATTATTTCAAGAATTTTCTCTGCCCGCGATAAGGATGAACTCAGAGAAGTTCTGACAAAAGATACACTCGGATACCTCAGCTGGCTTGTGCTTGGAGATATTATCAACAAGATGACAGCAGACGGGCTGGATAAATCTGTTATTAATTACAAAGAAAGCGACAAAGATAAAAATATTTTCAAACGGACATTCAATGCAACATTGAAAACAAGGGACGAAATCCTTATTGAAACACTTGCGCAAAACGGAATTAAGACAACCAAAGAAGAAGGCGGAAAGACGATTGCCAAAACCTTTAAGGAAATGTTGAAGGATTTGGATAATATAAAAGATGACGGGATTAAAAAATTAACGCGCAAACGCCTCAGCACGCTGAATAAAGCACAGCTTGCAGGCTACTTGTTCTCAGGACTTGTACTCGGCTTAGGTATTCCGAATTTGAATATCTATATTACCAATACTCTTGATAAAAAACGCAAAGCGCAGAAACTGCGCGAATCACACCGGATGACGGCTTAAAGCTTTAAAACGGCAAGGTGTCTGCTCTTTGTACCGTTTTCTTTCCTGTATGAATAAAATAAATCGTTATTGCAGCTTGTACAGTAAGGGCAGATATCAATTTTATTGACTCCGGTTTCTTCAAGCTGTCTTGCGTTGATGAGTTTTAAATCAACCTTCATCTGATTCGACAGAGCTTCGCAATTTTTAACGGTGCTTAGCAGCTTTTCCTTAACATCCTCTCCAACCTCGTAACAGCAGACAGAAATTGCCGGGCCTATAAGTACTATAATATCATTAGGATTCGATTCCATTTTTTTAATAGTTTCAGGCCCGATTTTTGCGGCAGTTCCCCTCCAGCCGGCATGGGAAACCGCGCCGATTTTTTGTTTTTTATCATAAAAAATCAAAGGCGTGCAGTCTGCAAATCTTAGAAATACCGCGTCATCTCTGTTTGTCAGAATCAAACCGTCAGTGTCCGGATATTCTGACCTTTCATCCACAATTTCTATATTTGCGCTGTGAGTCTGATTAGGCGAAATAATACGCTTTGCAAACCCGTCAAAATCAAGCCCGTCTCTTGTTGTAAAAAAAGCATTAACATCTTGAAGCAGGCTGCTTTTTAAAACTCTCCTTCCATTAAGTTTATCAAAATAGAACATAAATTTTGTGCAAACTCCCGATGTCTATGACTTTAGTTCAAACTTATTTTTATTATACTCAATCAAGCCCTCTTTTTGTAGTTTTGAGAGTTCAAAACTCATAGCGCTTCTGTCTACATTTAAATAATCTGCTAAATCCTGCCGGTTAAATTGTATCTCAAAACTGTTGGAATGCTTCTTTTGCGCCTCATTGGAAAGATATGTCAAAAGCTTGTCCCGGATTGTTTTCTGGGAGACATTCTCTATCTTCTGGATTAATTCTATATTCTCTTTTGATAATATCTGGAACAGATTATTAATAAGTATTTTATGTCTTGTGCACGCATTCTGACACATAGAAGTACATTTTTCATACCCCAGAACCAACACAAGTGTATCACTCACCGTAACCGCGTCAATATTGGACTCTACATTTTTGGAACCGACAAAAGACAGCGCCAGGTTGTCATTCTTGCCAAGACGTGCAATTATTATCCGGCGTCCCCAATAGGAATCTTTCTCAATATTCACCTCTCCCTTTAATATCAAATAAATATTGGAGATTAAATCGCCCTGCCGGATTATCATCTCATCTTTTTCATACCTGCGGACCCGGGCATTAAAACATTCCAGCAGGCCTTTGAGTTCTTCATCGTTCATGCCGAAAAATACCGGCGAATTTTTTATCTGGTTGTAATAATTTTCGAGTTTTTCCATAAGTTTACCGTAATTTATTTTTTGTTGTATAAACAACAGAAATGTTGTTAAACATAGTATATAATAAAAACAGAAAGAAAACAAAGGAGATACAAAAATGACAACCCAGCAAGAAGAAAACTTAATTAACTTACTCGACGGCTATGTAGAAAAAGGCGGCCACCACCTTAATGTAAACGTATTTAACAGAGATACTCTTCTGGATGCCCAAAAGCACCCGGAAAAATATCCGCAGCTTACAGTAAGAGTTTCGGGGTATGCTGTCAACTTTATAAAATTAACAAAAGAACAGCAGGATGATGTTATTTCAAGAACTTTCCACTCTTCTTTAGGATAGCACGGATGAGGATTTTAAATCTCTCTCTTAAAACATGTTTTCGGGGCGCTTTGCCCCTTTTTTATTTAACCTGATTTTGAATACGGCCTTGTGCAAAAGCATTAATGTTGCTAATCGTTGTCTCCAGAATCCGTTGAACAGCTTCTTTTGTGTTATAAGCGGTATGCGGAGTTATAACAACATTATCGAGCAGGAACAGTCTTGAGTTAATCAGCGTTCTTTCCAGTGTAACTTTATCAAGCCGGTTTATCCCGAATGCATCATCAAAAGTACCCAATGTTTCCTCATTTTCGAGCACATCAAGCCCGGCACCTGCAATTTCTCCGTTCAAGAGCGCATTATAAAGCGCCTGATTATCAATTAATTCTCCGCGTCCGGTGTTTACAAGTATTGCAGTGTTTTTCATTTTCTTAAAACTTTCTGCGTTAAACATGTGGTAATTTTCTTTTGTCAAAGGTGCGTGAATTGATATAAAATCAGATTTTTCAAGAAGGGTGTCAAAATCCGTATATTCAACATTATATTTTACTTTCATTTCATCTTTTTCAAACTTATCAAAAGCCAGAATGTTCATCCCGAGGCCGTGTGCAATTCTTGCGAACTCTGCGCCGATTGCCCCGAGGCCGGCTATACCGGCTGTTTTTCCGAAAAGTTCGACTCCCATTAACGATTTAGGTTCAATCCGAGATGCGCGGTATTCATTATAAGAAAATGTTACTTTTCTTGCAGTATCCAGCAGAAGCGCAAGCGCAAATTCAGCAACGGTTATGCTGCCGTAATTGGGCGAGCTTTCTACTGTAATATTCCTTGATTTACAGCAGTCGATATCTATATGGTTAAATCCTACCGAGCGCAGTGCTATAAGTTTTAGATTTTTGAATTGTTCCAGCACTTTTCTGCTCACTCTGGAGGTCGTAAATACTGAAATAACATCCGCATCAAGATACTGCGGATTTATTTTACCGAGCTCTGTTAAAGGATTTGATTCAAGATAAAAGTCATAACCGGCGCTTTTTTCTCTTAAAAAGTCCTCCTCAAAATTTTCAACATCAAAATATACAACTTTCATTTTATCCTCCTGCCGTGAATAATAACAGAAAGCTGACGGAATTTTATCCCGCACAAGGGCAGAATTTATCTGCCCTGGATTGCATAAAGCAGGCCGACTGCGGTTGAGTTTGTATATGCGTTAATTAAATCTATATAGTAATAATCTTGGAAATACGAAAACTTCTTCTTTATATATCTTGTAACATTAAGTCTCATAAACGCATCGCTGAAGCCGAGGCGTTTTTCAAGGTTATTGATAAAACTTGTACATTCGGTGCTGTTTTTTATTGCTTTGCATTTTTTTTCAATTTCATTGCTGTTTTGATATAGGTTATTAATAAGGAACAAAGAAATAAAGTCTTTTATTTCTGCCGGCATGTTTTTAAGAGCATTGAACAGAATTTTATCTGTTCTGGTTTTCATATCATCTTCTTTTGCAGCCAAAAAATTGATGTAATATTTGTAATCATTTGAGGTATGCGGAAACTCATCCAGATACTTACTCAAAGCTGATTCAATAGTAAAACTGTTTGTAGCCAGTTTAAGTCTGTTTAGATACATAATTTCTTCAAGTTCCAGTTTCTCAGAAATATTTTCCGAAATAACTTTGTTTTTCAAAGCTTTCTCTATTGTTTGTCGGTTTTTTGTTGTTAAAGTGTTGTTCATTTTCCCATACTCCTTCTTTTTGTTTAATAATACACATCGCATAATTGCTAAATCATTATAATGTAAAATCATAAGCTTGCCTATTGCCTAACTGGGTAATATCAGATAGTTAAACAGCAGGTTTGCATGCAGTTGTTTAACATAATAGAAGTACATAGAAAACTAGGCTAAACTATTGGTATGGATAATTTGAAGGCTTTTGGCAGGAATATCAGAACATATAGAAAAAATTTACATTTATCGCAAGAAGAGCTTGCGGAGAAGTTGAATATTAACACATCCAATATAGTAAAACTGGAAGCCGGCAAGCAATTCGTTACTGCAAAAGTTTTGTTTAATCTTGCATCAATATTGCAAGTCAGTGTGAGCGATTTATTCAAGGAAACGAGCCCGGAAGATACATCAAGGGATGACAGTTATAAACAGAAGCTGTTAAAGTATATTTCGACATTGTCGGAAACTGAGGCAAAATTTGCTTTTGATACAATCAAGTTATTCCAGAAGTATTCCGGCAAATAGTTCTACATTGGATTTATAATCTCAAACATTGAAGCATTTTGCAATGACAGAATTGTTCTGACTCTTTTGAGCGAACGGGTGAAGTGTCTCTTCAAAAAGCGGACATTAACGCACGCTTCACTCTTCACGCTTCACGCTTCACTCCTCACGCTTCACGCTTCGCCCGGTAAAGTTTAGGAGTTTATAAGTTTAGGAGTTGAGAAGAAGTTATAAATGTTGAAGAGTGGATGAGTTGAAAAGTTGAAAAGTAGCTATCCCCTCTCCCCTTGTGGGAGAGGGCCAGGGTGAGGGGTCTGCTTAGGTTTAGGAGTTTGTGACAGTTCCTCCCTTATGAGGGAGGTTAGGTGGGTGCTGGCCTTGGTTGAGGAGTTGAGAAGTTTAGTAGTTTATAAGAAGTTATAAATGTTGAAAAGTGGAAAGGTTGAATAGTTGAGAAGTAGTTATAAATTTCT
>CALVBV010000065.1 GCA_944325815.1 Candidatus Gastranaerophilales bacterium | reverse complement strand
ATCTTTGTACTTCTTGTTCTGCGGCTTGTAATGCTTTCCTGGTTTCTTCCAGCTCTTGTTCATTCTTATCATTATAAGCTTTCTCCCCTTCTTTAGGCAGTGTTAAATAATAAAGCCCATAAGCGATTCCCAAACCGATAACTGCACCAACTGCTGTTCCAGCAGCTATCGCTAATACGGTACCCGCAGCAGTCATTGTAGGGACACACATTCCACCTATAAAACCGAATAGTGAGCCCATTCCTCCACCTAACCTACGATGTCTATCTTTTTTTTTCAGACGCCCTTCTATTTCTTCAGTTTTTATACGTAATTCTTCAACTTTTGCTTTAGCAGTTTCAACTTTTTCTTCTAATCTATTTTTTTCTGTCGCCATTTTATTAACATCAATTTCTTTTTCACTTACAGTAGCTTGTTTATGTATTTTCAAAAAATCATCATACTCTGCTTCTAATCCCGCTGCTTTTACTTGAGATGCAAATATCCCCATTTCACAATCATCAAGGACATTGTTGCCCTTTGTTTCTCCGTTAAAATTAGCATCTACACTTAGTGCTAATTCTCTTAATTTTTGATTCTGAATTTGTGCAATAGTAATTCCCATAATTTTCTCCTTTATAAGTTTCCTCGTATAATCCCCTATACTCTTATAAAGTTTTATAAAGTAAAAAAATTTACTACTATTACAGAAGAATATTCTCTTATAATACACGCTAAACTTGAGCTTTAGCCTCTTAAAACTCATATTTACAAAACTTAACAACAGTACTATAAATTTACATTTTTTTAATATTTTCAAAAAAGGCTAAAAACTTTTTATATAGAACTGTCCTGTAAAAAATAAAATTTGTAAGTCGTACATTAGTCCGACAATAAATGTCATGCTGAATAGCCGGCAAGGCATAAAAAATTTACAGGGCGGAACTTTTTAACAAAAGTTCCGCCCTTACAAAATTAATTCTCTACTTTTTTTAATGTCGGGAACGCGATTACGTCTCTTATTGTCGGAGAATTTGTAAGAATCATTACCAATCTGTCGATTCCCATTCCCATACCGCCGGTTGGCGCAAGGCCGTACTCAAGAGCATTGATGTAATCTTCATCAATCGACATTGCTTCCTCATCGCCGTTTGCTTTTGCAAGAGCCTGAGCTTCAAATCTGTGTCTCTGATCAATCGGATCAGTTAATTCTGAAAACGCATTTGCAATTTCCCAGCCGTTGATTCTTGTCTCAAAACGTTCTGTTAATCTGTCATTATCCCTGTGAACTTTTGCAAGCGGAGAAATTTCTCTCGGATAATCAATAATATGAACCGGCTGGATTAATGTCGGCTCAACTTTTGCCTCAAATACAGCCTCAACAATCTGACCCCAGTTCATTTCTTCATCTACTTCTATATGCATAGCCTTTGCTTTTTCAAAAGCTTCTTTGGCCGTGAAAAATTCGCCAAAATCAACGCCTGTGTATTCCTTTATCGCACCGAGCATTGTTTTTCTGTCCCACGGCGGAGTAAGGTCGATTTCATTTTCGCCATACTTGATTTTTGTTGTTCCGAGAACTTCCTGAGCTACATAAGCTACAAGGTTTTCAGTCAGAACCATCATTTCGTTATAATCAACATAGGATTGATAAAGTTCAATCATTGTAAATTCCGGATTGTGTCTTGTATCAATACCTTCATTTCTGAAACATCTTGAAAGTTCAAAAATCTTTTCACTCAAACCGCCGACCATAAGTCTTTTTAAGTGAAGCTCAGGTGCAATTCTCAAAGTTAAATCCATATCAAGCGCATTATGGTGCGTAATAAACGGCCTTGCATTCGCGCCGGATGCCTGTGTATGAAGCATCGGAGTTTCTACTTCCAGAAAACCCTGGTTTGTTAAATATTCTCTGATTTTTTGAATAATCAGGCTTCTTTTTCTGAAAGTGTCTCTTGTTCTTTCATTAACAATCAAATCAACATATCTTTGTCTATATTTTGTTTCTGTATCAGACATTGTATGATAAGATTTCAGCTGTTCCAGTTTTTCTTCACTAATCTGTTTGTTAGGAAGCGGAAGCAGTGATTTAGAAAGCATTTTAAAATTCTTAGCCTTGATAGAGAGTTCGCCTCTTGGAGTTCTTCTTATTGAGCCATAAAACCCAAGAATGTCGCCAATATCAACGAGTTTAAGCGTTTTAACCATCTCCGGATCCATATTATCCTTGTGTGAAAAAATTTGGATTTTACCGGATGCGTCCATCAAATCGATAAACATGCCGGAATTTCTGACTGCCATAACACGGCCTGCAACAGAGTAAAAATCTTCTGTTTCTTCTCCTGCAGGAAGGTCTTTATATTTTTTCTGCAAATCAGCAGCGTCAGCGTCTTTGTCAAACGCATAAGGATACGGGTTAATTCCTTTATCTGCAAGCTCTGCAAGTTTTTGTATACGTGTTTGTCTTATAGTTTCTTTCGCCGATACAGGCTCTTTTGTCTGCTGTGTCATTATTTAAATCCTCTTATTAAATCTCTGTAATTTTATTTTATCATAAATATATATTTACAAACAGAAGTTTATCTGTTATACTAAATTCGTGAATAGTTTCTTTGAAAAAGAACGGTCAGTCAATCCGTTCTTTTTTTATTTAAGAAAGGAGGTTAGTCTAAGATGAAACAAGATGTAAACAGGCACGAAATCTTGGAAAAAATAACACCGCTGATTGAAAATACCGCGATGAGATATAACCTCATACCCATAGAAATAGAATTTATTAAAGAAAATCACAAATGGTTTTTGAGGATATATCTTTATTCTTATGAAAAAGATATTACTCTGGATGACTGCGAAAATGTTACCCGAAGCCTCAATGATTTTCTGGATGAACTGATTCCTGTAAAATATTATCTGGAAGTTTCCTCTCCCGGCTTGGAAAGGAAATTCAAATCCGACAAAGAATTTTTAATATTCAAAGGCAGAAGAATCAGCCTGAAGCTGAAAACACCTCTTGAAGGGGAAACAGAAAAAATATTTAAAGGAGAAATCTTAGACTGGGACGAAAACGAAGGATTGAAATTCTTCCGTTTTGACGACGGCGAAGAACTCCTGATTCCAAAATCAAATATACAATCCGCAAAACTGTATATCGACTAATAAAACAACAAAAGGAGAATAATAATGATTAAAATCGGAACAGCATTATTTGAAGCCTGCGAAGAACTCGAAAGAGAACGCGGTATTTCAAAAGAGGTATTAATATCGTCATTATGCGATGCAATGGTTGCCGCATATAAAAAACACATGCACGTAAAAGAAGCTGCAAATATTGAAGCAATTCTTGATGAACAAACCGGCGAAATCGGAGTATTCAGCACAAAAACCGTTGTTGAAAATGTTGAAGATCCTGACACACAAATTTCATTAGAAGATGCTAAAGAAATCGATGATGAAGTTGAGGTTGATGATGAAGTAAAAATAGAAGTCACACCTGAACAATTCGGCCGTATAGCGGCACAATCCGCAAAACAGGTTATTACACAAAGAATCAGAGATGCTGAAAGAAATAATATCTTAAATGAATTTCTTGAAAAGAAAGGAACTTTGACAACCGGCATAATTCAAAGGGTCGAAAACAGAAATGTAATAGTAAATATCGGAAAAACCGATGCAATTATGCCTCAGAAAGAGCAAATTCCGCGTGAATACTACAAACCCGGAAACAGAATAAGAGTTTTTGTTCTTAATGTAAAAGAAACAAACAGACTTCCGCAGGTAATAGTTTCTCACGCTCATGCTGAAATTGTTAAAGAATTATTTGAGCTTGAGGTACCGGAAATTGAGGACGGAATTGTCGAAATTAAATCAATTGCACGCGAAGCCGGATTCAGAACCAAAATTGCCGTTTGGTCAAATGATCCGGAAGTAGATTCCGTAGGTGCCTGCATCGGACCAAGAGGTTCCAGAATCCAGACAATTGTCGGCGAACTTAAAAATGAAAAAATTGATATTGTAAGATGGTCTCCGGATCCTGTTGAATACATAGTAAACGCAATATCTCCGGCAAGAGTCGTCTCTGTTGATATTATGACAGATGATGAAGAAACAAAAGATGCTCTGGTTGTAGTTCCGGACGATCAGTTATCTCTAGCAATCGGCAGAGAAGGTCAAAATGTGAGACTTGCACACAGATTAACAGGCTGGAAGATTGATATCAAGAGTGTCTCCCAGATGGAAGATGAGGAAGCCTCCAGAAACACAAATTATGAATACGAAGAAGAACCTGTCGGCGAAATAGAAGAACGTGCCGTTGATTCTGATGAAATAGCAGAAGAAATCGAAGAAGAAATGAACCAACAGGAACTGGATGAAGAAGATTTTCAGCCGGAAGAAGCAGAAGAAGCTTCTGAAGAAGAATAAATTTGTATAAATACAAATTTAAATTTTTATAACAGGGCGGATAAAATCCGCCCTGTTTATTGACATATTGTTTTACTGCAAAATTTTTTATATAATGGTTCTAATGGGGCAAGATAACAACAAAAATATATTATACATCACACACAGCGGGGAATTTTTGATATGGCTGATAATCATCTTTATCATAGTTGCTCTGTCAACTGTAGCGCTGTTTGTAAAAGAAAAATCCATTAATGATTATAATATCTTTATGCCCGATGTTGACGGACTTATTGTCGGTTCACCTGTCCGTATGATGGGAATTCAAGTCGGACATGTTACTAAAATCCAGCCTACAAATGAGGAAGTATTTGTAAAATTTATCCTTACAGATGATTCTGTTAAAATTCCGCAGGGAACTGTTGCGACAGTAGAATTCAGCGGAATGGCAGGTTCCAAGTCTCTTGAATTATACCTGCCGGATAAAAATACTTATATTGAAAAAAATACACCAATACTGACTGTAGACCCGCCTAAAAGACTTCACGACGCATTAGGACTGCTAAATGATATGTTTGATAAATTAACTGCAATTATTTACACATCTTCTTCTTTTGGAGAAAAATTAAAACTTATAGACATTCAAACCAGTGGAAACGGCGGTAACGTAGAAGAGTTTCTCAATTATGCTGACAAAATGGTTGATGATTCCAACAAGAGAGCTCAAGATTTAGGGAAAAAATTAGAAAAATATGAAAAAAAAGGAACGGTAAATGGAAAAACATAACTTGAAAATAATATCCAATCCGATAGTTAATCAGAGTTTATGCACGATTCGTGACAAAAATACAGACACACAAGGAGTTCGTCTTGCTGCAAGAAAACTGACCAGAATACTTCTCTATGAAGCTACAAAAAATCTTCCGCAAAAAGATACAATAATAGAAACTCCGCTCACAAAATTTACTACAAAAACAATAAATCCTGAAATTACAATAATAATATCTCCTATATTGCGTGCAGGCCTTATTTTTACGGACGAAGCCGTTGATATTCTGCCGCAGGCAACTATAAGACATATAGGAATGTACAGGGATGAAAAAACTCTAAAACCGGTTTGGTACTATAATAAAGTTCCTATGCCGGTTGATAATCCGGAAAAATATTTTGTTTACATTACTGATCCTATGCTGGCAACCGGCAACTCTTTAATTGAAGCTGTCAGACTATATGTGGATAAAGGTATACCTCAATCAAATATCTGCGCTGTATGTATGATATCCGCACCACAGGGTATTGATGCTGTATTTAAAGAATTTCCGGGAATTACTATTATTGTAGCAGCCGTTGATTCACACCTAAATGAGCGCGGATACATTGTTCCCGGTATGGGAGATGCAGGAGACAGAATTTTTAATACGTAAATTTTTGTTAAATTTTTAAAATCGGAAAATACATTAAAGCTTTTTGCGGGAATCGTATTATTATAGTAATATGAACAATAATAAAATAAAATTAACAAAACGAGAAATTGAATTACTGCGTCTGATAATTAAAGGAGACAGTAATCATAAAATTGCAGAAAAACTGAATATTTCTATTCACACAGTAAAAGCTCATATTGAAAGTATTTATAGAAAATTCGGTGCACATAATAAAGTGCAGGCAGCAATATATTCAATATACAAAGGAATTATTGATATAGAATCTCTCTAAGTCTTTGATACAAATTTTGATTCTATTGAACCCGGAATGTAATTTTGAATATATTCAACCGCCTCTAAGGGCTTTGATGCAACGTAATAAAGAGCTTGGGAAGATTCTTTTGCAAATTTTTTTCTGATTATTGTATCAAAAAAACGGATCAAGTCATCATAAAACCCATTTGTGTTTAAAATCACGATTGGTTTATTGTTATACCCCAGCTGTTTTTGTACAATCATTTCTGATAGCTCTTCCAAAGTTCCGAATCCGCCGGCAAGAGCAACGACCGCATCGGATATTTCATCCATTTTAGCCTTGCGTTCTCTCATCCCCTTGGTCAAAATAAAATCCTCGCAGTCCTCCGGATTCCCGACGCCGAAATTGTACAATTTCTCCGGCATAACTCCGATTATATTCCCGCCGTTCTCTTTCACTGCCTGGGCGCAAGCAAACATCATCCCGAGCCGGCTTCCGCCATACACAATATTCATTCCTGCACGCCCCAGAAGAGCACCGAACTTTGCAGAATCTTTGTAAAAACATTCTTCCAGATTATTTGAAGATGAGGCAAATACACATACATTCTTTATCATTCAAAGCTGCCCCCAATTAAATAATAGTTAGAACAGCACAACCCTGTTCCGTCTTTTGAACACTCCTGCCTCTGAACAGATATGGATTCATTTTTACAAAAAGGTTCAAATTTATCATTATATATATTATACCCGAACACATCTTTTCCCCATCTGTTTGGCCCGTTTTTACCGTTTACATCATACATTAAAATCCCCTTAATATCAGCCGGTTCATCAAACATTTTTACTGCTAAAACAGAATTTGCCTGTGTCTGATAAAATTTATCAAATCTATAAGTTCCACTCGGAAATGTACCGTTTAAAAATAATATTTTATAAGGCTCAATCTCTTTTTTTATTTCACTATTCATTGCTGAATAGAACTCACTTGTTAAGTTAAAATTTTCATTTTCTTTTTGAGTATTAATGGTATTGAAAACATTTGCAAAATCCGATTGAACACTTCTCCACTTTGAAGTATTTTTAGCCTGCAAAGTATCATCTAAAGATAACGGCGCGACAAGAAATGCAACAATCAAAAATATGACAAACAATATTGAGACTTCTACAATAGTAAATCCTCTTTTCATAACCCCAATCCTCTATCCATTAGCTAAATCTAACCTTTTTTTCTCATTGACCAAAGTATCATAAATCCACTCAGGAACGAAATTTTTGCCGAGAATAATCTGACCGTTCATAATATTAGGCGCATGAAAATCAGATCCTCCGGTTACAATCAATCCAAGATTTTCAGCCATTGTTGAAAAATATTCTACAATGGCTGGAGAATGTTTTCTGTGATATGCCTCGATACCTCTTAATCCGCAATTCATTAATTCTTTGATTAATTTTTCGGCAATATCAATATCGTAAGGGTGCGCAATTACAGGCACTCCGCCGGCATCATAAATTACCTCGACAGCATCGAAAGGAGACACAGTCTTTCTCTCTACATACACAGGCGAAGCTCTGTGAATATATTTGCTGTACGCTTCCATTACATTGCTTGTTCCGCCAGCGTTTGTTATTGCTTTTGCAATATGCGGACGGCCGATACTTCCGCCTTCTGCAACCATATTTTTTACATCCTCAAAAGCAATTTTTATCCCCTCTTTTTTCGCAAGAAGAGCCAAAATTTCTTTTGTCTGCTTTATACGGGCATGCTGCTGAACCTTCAAAAGATTCTTAAAATCACTCTTGGTAACATCCGGAAAATACCCAAGAATATGGACTTCATAGTCCTTATAAAGTGTATTAACTTCAATACCTTGAATAATTTTGAAATCAACTTCTTTATTTTTCAAGTAATTAAGTGCAGTCTCATACGATAATATATTATCATGATCTGTAAGTGCAATTGCCTGCAGCCCGGCATCCAGCGCCAAATCTACAATTTTTTCCGGCGAAAAAACTCCGTCAGAATAATACGTATGTATGTGAAAATCACCCTTCACAATACCCCTCCTCCGGAATCGGAGAAGGTGACAGTTTATAAAGTCCCAACGTCTTTATCAACGTATACCTCGCTTTCATCCTTACTATTATCAACAATAAAATTAATCCTTTTTATATGTGCTGCACATGTTCTGTCAATAAGAACCTCAACACCGTTAATTTGAGCAATTGTAGATTCTGCAATCTCATATCTTTCAGGAAGGCTTGTAGACAATCTTCTCATAGATGTTTCAAAATCCATGCCAATTACGCTGTCTTCCGTTCCGCAGAAGCCCGCATCAGTAATATAAGCCATACCTTTATAAATCTTCTCATCTGCAGTCTGGACATGGGTATGAGTTCCGAAAAATGCTTTAATCAACGCATTTTCCTCATCGTTAAATTCACCTGCTAAGTATTTTGCAAAACATATTTTCTCAGCAGTAGCTTCTGCATGAAAATCAATTATAATATGCTCAACTCCTTCATTTTTTAAATGTTTAATCTCTTCTGTTACAACCTGCCACGGTGAATCAATCGGCGGCATAAAAACACGTCCAAGAGCATTAATAACCGCAAGTTTTTGGCCATTTACCTCAAAAACCCTGCAGCCTGAACCTTTAGTTCCTGTTGGGTAATTAATCGGCCTTACAAGATTCTCTGCCGTTTCAATATACTCAAAAATATCCCGCTTATCCCAGATATGGTTGCCGGAAGTAAAGCAGTCAATCCCGCTTGAGGCCAAATCTTCATAATTTTTCTTAGTGAGCCCGAATCCGTGAGAGGCATTTTCAATATTTGCAATAACAAAGAAAGGTTCCTGCTCTGTTTTTTTGAGACAGGCAAGATAATTTTTAATCGCAATACGTCCCTGGCGGCCGGTTATGTCGCCAAAGAAAAATATTTTAATTTTATCAGTATTACAACTCATACACTTTTCTTCATTTGATTATATAAGGGGAATTAAATTCCCCTTATTCTACTTAGCAATTTCTGTTGTTCTAAACTCTCTGACAACAGTAACTTTAATCTGGCCCGGATAATCCAGTTCATCCTCAATCTTCTTAGCAATATCTCTTGCAAGCTTTTGAGACGCCAAATCATCAAACATTTCTGATTGAACAATTACCCTGACTTCTCTCCCTGCCTGTACGGCAAAAGACTGCTTAATGCCTTCATATCCGTTAACAATTTCTTCAATTTTTTGCAGACGCTTAATGTAAATTTCCAAAGTATCGCGTCTTGCCCCCGGACGTCCTGCAGAAATCGCGTCAGCAAGTTTAACCAGAACAGCCTCAACCGTATTTGCGGTCACATCATCATGGTGAGCTTCTATTGCATGAATTACGTCTGGTTTTTCACCATATCTTGAAGCTAATTCGACACCGAGCTGAATATGAGTTCCTTCCTGAGTCTGATCTACAGCTTTTCCGATATCATGCAAAAGCCCTGCACGCTTTGCAACATAAACATTTGCGCCAAGCTCAGCAGCAAGCATTCCGGCAATATGCCCGACTTCTAAAGAATGCTTTAATACATTTTGGCCGTAACTTGTTCTATAATATAAACGTCCGAGATTTTTAATAAGCTCTTTATTTAAGCCCATTATACCCATCTCTAAAGCGGCATTTTCACCCTCTTTCATAATCTTCTTTTCTACTTCTTCGCGGGACTTTTCAACAGTCTCCTCAATCCTTACAGGGTGGATTCTGCCGTCCTGAATAAGTTTTTCAAGCGCAATTTTTGCAATCTCGCGTCTTACAGGATCAAAAGCCGATAAAACTACCGCTTCCGGAGTATCATCAATAATCAAATCAACACCGGTTAAAGTTTCTAAAGTTCTTATATTACGTCCTTCTCGACCGATAATTCTTCCCTTCATTTCATCATTCGGAAGTGAAACAACAGAAACAGTGGATTCAACAACCTGTTCCATCATACAGCGCTGCATTGTTGTAGAAAGAATCTCTTTTGATTTTTCAAGAGCATCTTCTCTGATTTTAGCTTCATTTTCTCTTATCAGCTGCATCTGCTCTTGCGCCAAATCGCTCTTTAATTGTTCCAGAAGCATTCTTTTGGCATCTTCTGCAGACATTCCGGCGATTCTTTCAAGCTCAATTGTCTGCTTTGTAACAATTTCATCAAGATAATCTTCTTTTTCAATCAGCTTATCTTTGATTTTATCCAGTTCAAGTTCTTTATCCGTAAGTTCCTGAATCTTATCTTCCAACTGATCTTCTCTTTTGGAAAGTTTTGATTCAATTGCAGCAAACTCACGCCTTCTTTCTCTTTCATCAGCGTTTAATTGTTCTCTTTCATTATGCAAAGCTTCTTTTGCCTTAATCATGGCCTCTTTTTGCATAATAGCTTCTCTTTCCTGCAAATCTTTTTTTGATTGTTCAGTCTGGAATAAGAGATTTTTGTACTTCACTCTCTGTACTGCAATTACAGCAATCAGTATAACCAATACAATAATTGCAACGGTCAGTAATGCACTATTCATCTGGCACCTTTTCCTTTTCTATTTTTATACATATACACGACACCCGGGCACATATAGCCTACCCGGTAACTATTAAATATCTCTAATAATCTTCTCTATCGCATATATCTTCAAAATTTTTATACTACTACTATAATTTTATCTTACCATATAAAGAGAAATTTGTACATAAGAATCTGCTAACCGCCGCAAACATTGCATGACAACCAGCTGCGATTCTGAGCCTCTTTCTTTTCTAACTTAATACAGCGGTATCGGCAGAATATGGTGATTAAGTAAAAGGTGAGGCGTGAAGAGCACGTTTATGAAGTGGCTAGGTGACTAAGTGATTAAGAATTTATAACTACTATTCAACTTATCCACTTTTCAACATAATATCTTTTTCTAAACTCCTAAAATAAAAACGAGCTAAATGAAAATCCATTCATTTAACTCGTTTTTCTAATTTAGATGTTGGCAGCGTGC
>CALVBV010000064.1 GCA_944325815.1 Candidatus Gastranaerophilales bacterium | reverse complement strand
AAATAAAAAGAATGAGACATGCCGGACATATAGTAGCGCTCGTGCATAAAAAAATGAAAGAAGTTGTCGAACCGGGCATATCAACAAAAGAATTGGATAATATTGCAATGAGTGTCATAAAAGAAAATAAAGCTATTCCGACTTTTCTTGGTTATAACGGCTTTCCTGCCTGTATTTGTACTTCAATAAACGAAAAAGTCGTTCACGGTATTCCCTCAGAAACTGAAATTCTTAAAGAGGGAGATATTATAGCTATTGATGTAGGCGCAACTTACGGCGGAATGGTAGGCGACAGCGCCTGGTCTTATGCAGTAGGAAATATTTCCGAAGAGAAAAAAATGCTTATGAAAGCAACTGAAGAAGCACTTTTTGCCGGAATTGCACAAATGAGGGCCGGAAATATTTTAGATGATATATCAGGTGCGGTAGAAGATGTTGCAAAGCATTATAACCTTGGAATTGTAAGACAATACGGAGGGCATGGAGTCGGACACTCTATGCACGAAGATCCGTTTCTCTTTAATTATAGAGTGGGAGATGAAACCCTTATTAAATCCGGCATGGTAATAGCAATAGAACCAATGCTTAACTTAGGCGGAGATGAGGTGTTTGTAGAAGATGACAGATGGGGAGTTGTTACAAAAGACAGAAAACCGTCCGCGCATTTTGAACACACTGTGCTCGCGACAGACGGTGAACCTGTTTTGATGACTACATTAATGGATTAGAATAACCATTCTATAAACTTTTCAAAATCACTTTTGCATCTTTCATTAAGCTCTTTTTGGAATTGTTCTTCTTTTTCCCTTTTAGCTTGATTTATAGAATCTTGTCTTTGCTGTTCTATTCTCTCATTTTTTTCGCGTACGACTTTTTCGGCGTCAGTTTCAAAGTCAAACCTTAGGACAGCGCCATCATTAAATACAAGCGTAGTAACACCAGCGTTACTATCTTTCCGAATATTGGTTACACCATTTTTACCTACAAGTTTGGAGGCTAGTTGCATATCTTTATCTGATAATGTGTCTGGATCTCCATCTAGTCCTACCAACTCTTTAAAAGTAGCATATCTGTTCGTAGATAAATCTAGTGTTGCTTTATTTGTCTCTTCTTTATTTTCAGAATTATATATAGAAATATTGTTTCTTCCGTTGTAAAATCTTGCATTAAAATCACCGGCTTCCGGCTTTTCTTTGTTAACCTGGTAATTTGTAATTTGAACGTTTCTGTTTGTTGTGACATTAAATTTTTGTGTATTTCCAGAACCGGTTGTTGCTCTGCTTACGACGGTAAAACTATTGTTTGGCATATCTTCTCCTTTATATTCTCGTGTATGTATATATAAAGTATTTTCTTTTTTAATAATTGACTTTTTTGTTAAGTATTGTAAATATGAAAATTTTATTCCTTAATTTAACACTACTGGACAAAACTTTTTTAGCGTTATAAAATCATTATTATTGTAAAATTGAAGAGGTAAAAATGGATCAGATTATTAAAATAGCCTGGGAATTAAATGAAAATACAGAAAACAGATATAAGTTAGTATATGAAATAGCTGAATTAGCTAAAAAATTGGTCGATGAAACTCAAATGAAAAAAGCCCGAGACGAGTTTGGTTTTGAGGAAGCTGTGAACGAAAATGCGTATAAAAAAGAAAATCCGGTAGAACACGCAATTATGGTTAAGGCTTCCGAATCTGACGATACGGAGTTGGTCGGCTAACCAATAATGGTTTTATAAAAAAGAACTCCTGATACGTCAGGAGTTCTTTTTTATTGTAAAAATTTCTTAATAAAAAAGCAATTTTTAAGCTTTAGAATACTTAAGAGAAAGGCAGGTGTAGTATGAATAAACATAGTAAAAAATTAATGAATTTAATATGGGGCTTGTGATAGTATGATTTGGAATGCAGCAAAAATATATTCAACATTAGGCAACCCCAATTCATTATGGCCTCTGGGCGTCAAGGATGCTTCCAGCTGCTTGGGAATGACTGCAGGCTCTTATGTTACGGGAAAAGAGGAGGGGGCTGACAGATTTATTGATGAATTTGGAACAGAAGCTTTATGGCTGGGAGGAATTCCTGCTTTTAAATGGATTTTTGATAAAACGGTCTTTAAGTCTTTTGCACTGGATTCTAAAATTGATCCTAGAAACTTTAAGGACAAAGAAATTTTTGAAAAAATTAAAGAATACGCGCCGACAGAAGATATCAAAAAGAATCTGGAAAAAGCCGGCAAGAATCAGAGATTGTTTAAGAATTTGGCTTCTGCAAAGTTTTTTGTATCAACTTTGCTTGCGGTAGTTTCTTATGTTGCATTAACGAGGTTAAAACAGTATTATACACACCAGCAAATCAGAAAAAATTTAATTAACGAGTATAATGAGAAGAAACAAGCAGAGAAAAATCAGAAGAATCCGTCTTTTAAGGGAGTGGGCAGAGTTGTAGAGGAATTTGCTTTTTCTCCTGTTAAAAATATGTATATTATGGACGGATTTATTACAACTGAAAGACTGGCAGATTCCAGAAATCCGCAGGAGTTTGCAGGATATGCGATTAAAGAAGGGTCTTGCTTATTTTTCCTTTATTATGCAGGTAAGAAAATTCAGCAGTGGATGGAAAATTCTGCCAAGAAAAAACACAATAAATCAATTACACTAGATTCAAGAATTTTAGAAGATAAAAATTTCAAAAAAGCTTTTGAGGACGGTTCTATAGAAAAAGGCTTAAAAGAGTTTAAAAATGGGTACAAAACCAAACTTGAATTGTATGAATTTTTACACAAGAATCCGGATAACTGCGTTGTAAAATATGCAAAGCAGGCTGATATAATTAAAACTCTTAAAGGCTCAGAAAAGATTGATACAAGAGCTTTTATTGACCTTAATGAGGCAGAGGGACTGAATAACAAGATTAATGAGCTTTATACCCAGTATAAAGACGCGTTATCAAAGGGAGAATCCTCTGAGGAGTTCTTTAAAGGCGTAAGAAAATTAAAGAGAATGTCTATTTTAAAGAATATTGGCGCCTGTATTTTAGCGCTGGGCGTAATTACGCCGGGAATAATGCTTGCTAAAAGATTGGCAACAAAAGACGGTAAAGAGTTTCAGACAAAAAAAGAAATAAAAGATGAGCTGATAAGAGAAGGGATTATTTCTTAAAATCTGTTATAATAAATGAACAATTCTTAGAAAAAATCGTTATATATTCAAGGAGTTATATATGAAAAAAATTTTATTAGTTTTATTAATTTTCACTACGATTACTGCAAGCGCCCAGGCGTATAATGTTTATACTTATGAGGAAAAAGCTGTAACTGCACCAAAGGTTAATAATACTACCGCACAAGATATTCAAATCAGGAATAATATAAAAAATACGCCCAAGGAGGCAGCTACTCAAATTTCCCCTAATTTTGTAGAAGGGAAAAAAACTGTAGTATATGACGAAAATGGTAATAAAACCGGAAAGTATGTAAACAGGTCGAACGGCAGGACTTATGTTTATGATTCAAACGGCAATAAGACAGGTTCTATCAGAGAAACCGCAAATGGTACCATCCGTACCTATGACGAAAACGGAAATCGTACAGGAAAAGCTATACGATATTCTAATAGCAAGACTGTAACTTATGATGCGAACGGCAATAAAACCGGCTCTTATGTAAAAAAATCAAACGGCAGGACTTATATGTATGATGCTAACGGCAACAAAACCGGTTCAATAAGGCAAATGCCTAATGGCAGAACTTATACTTATGACGCAAACGGAAACAGAACGGGAAGTTATAAGAAGCTGAAAAGCGGCAAAACAATAAGATATGATGCAAACGGCAATAAAACCGGAAGCTTTAAACAATTCCGCTAAAAAGTGATTATTTAATATCGCCTTTATTCTTTATTCCGAATTTTTCGAGTTTTAATAATAAAGTGTTTCGTGAAATATTCAATTCTTCACAGATTTCTTGTCTTGATTTCCCGGAACGTATTAACTGCTCAAGCTGTTCTTTTGTTATGCTCTTGGTGCTGTCAAATTTCTTTTTCCAGACACTGCTTAAATTATATTTCCTTATTAAACTGTGGTACATATTGAAAGGTATATCGTACATCTCACATATTTCTTGCGGCGTTGCTCCTTCATCTAAATACATTTGTATTTCGTCTTTTTTTGCCTCCAAGTCCTTAAGTCTGTCAATTGATTCAGATAAGACTGTAGCAACTTTAGCCTGTCTTGCCTTATAGTTGAATGTAGAAGCAGTTACATCTAATTCATCCTCTGCTTTTGCCTGCGATTCCCAGTTCTTTACAGTTTGCTCTAATTTATATTTAGAAATGTCTTTCAACCGGGCATGGTGTTTATAATTATAATTGATATCCAATAGCTTTAATAATATGTAAAAAGCTCGCTTATTTATATTTAATTGTTTACAAATTGTATCAATATCTGTACCTTTATCAACAAGTCTTTGCAGCTCTTCTTTTGTAACATTTGAAATATTTTCTTTACCCTGCCGGAATGTTGTCATTATATCGAACCTGTTAACAAGTGTAGAATAATTTCTTCTGTTTATGTTTAACTCTTCACATATTTCATCAACATTTTTTCCGCTGTAGATAAGCTCTTCGAGCTTTTCTTTTGTAATTTTTGCGATAGCATCTTTGGTTTCTAATATTTTAGTTTTTATTTTGAATTTTGTTACCAGCCTCTGAAGTGTTGGTTGTGAAATTTCAAGTTCTTCGCTTATTTCAGGGTAAGTTTTTCCGCTTTCTATTAATTTTTCAATTTCCTCTTTTGTTATTTTAGAAACTCTTTCTCTGGCTATTTTTGCAGGGGTTTGAATGTCAAGTTTAACAATAAGTTTATAATATACAAATTTTGATATATTCAATCTCTTACAGATTTCTTCCGTCGGAAGATTATTATCAACTAATTCCTGCAGAAGTTCTTTTGTTACGACCTTGCTGTTTGCGCCGTGCATATAACTTTTTAAATTAAATCTTTCTAGAAGATTATAATAAGCCGTTGTCGTAATTTTAAAATAACTGCATATATCATTTATTGAGAAATTATGCTTTAAAAGTGTTTCGAATTTTTCTTTAGAAATTTTATTCAGCTCATCATTATATTTTGCAAGTTTTTTAGCAAGTCCGAACTCTTTTAGTTTTTTGTAATAATAAGCCGTAGATACGCCTAATTGCTTGGCGATTTTTGTTTCAGGCAGTCCTGAATCGCGTAAGTTAAGAATTTGTTCTCTGGTTACAGGTGCTGTTTTTCTTGCCGTAAATGCCGGTCTGGAGTTCGTATGTAAAGCTGTTATTGTTATATTCATATAAAATAAAAAAACTCTAAAATATTTTTTTGCTAGTTAAAAAGGACATTTAATTATTAAATGTCCTTTTTATTTTTTTATTTAATTGCCTTTTTGGCTCTTGCAAGTGAATTGTGCTTTCCTAATATCTCAAGTATAGCAACCATATCCGCGCCGCAGAGCCTTCCGGAAACAGCGGCTCTTATTGCCCACATAGTGAATTTGGGTTTATACCCTTTTTGTTCTTTAAAATCCGCTCTGAATTTTTCCAGTTTTTCATGCAGATTTTCTTCTGTCCATTCCCAGGTTTCAGCCTGTTCAACAAAGGCTTTAAGCACATCTTGAGACAAGTCTGTCGCAAGGTTTTCGGCAGCCTTTTCGTCTATTTCAACATTTTCTCCGCCAAAGAAATATGAAACTGCATCCGTAATATCAGAAAGCAGTACAAGCGGTTCTCTTGTTACTTCAATCATTCTGTTAAAATGTTCTTCTGACATTTCCGACAGGTCATATTTTGTTAAATATTTTTTTAATTTTTCTTTCAATTCTTCCATAGGAAGCATTTTTATGTAATGGCTGTTCATCCATTTTAGTTTGTCATATTCAAAAATGGAGTTTGAAGATGAAATCTCATTTATTCTGAAATCTTTTGCAATTTCATCAACCGTTTTAATCTCAACTCCGTCAGACGGAGACCAGCCGAGAAGAGCTACAAAGTTGACCAGAGCTTCTGTCAGGTAGCCTTGTTCCACAAAGTCAGAAACTGCTGTAGCACCGTGTCTTTTTGATAATTTGCTTCTGTCGGGCGCAAGAATCATCCCAAGATGACCGAAGCGAGGAACTTCAAAGCCTAAAGCTTCAAATATTAAGATTTGTTTATAAGTATTTGAAATGTGGTCTTCTCCTCTAATAACATGGGAAATTTTCATCAGCGCATCATCAATTACAACCGCGTAGTTGTAAGTCGGCGCACCGTTGGATTTCATAATAACAAAATCGCCGATGAGATTTGTGTCCATGTGGAGTTTTCCTTTAACCAAATCATCAAATTCAAGGATTGATGAATCGTGGAAGGCCTCTTGAGCTTTTGAGACATTAAATCTTATAGCAGGTTTTCTGCCTTCTGCTCTGAGTTTTGCTTTTTCTTCTTCTGTTAAATTTTCGCATTTTTTAGAATAAACATAGGCTTTTTTGTTTTTTGTAGCTTCTTCTTTTTCAGCTTCTAATTCTTCCGGCGTACAGAAGCATTCATAGGCAAAACCTTTATCTAAAAGGGTTTGAATATATTTTGGATAGATATCAAATCTTTGAGACTGCGTATACGGGCCGTAATCTCCTCCGACATCAGGGCCCTCATCCCAATTAAGTCCGAGAGCTTTCAAACTGTCAAAGATATTATCTACATATTCCTGACTTGTTCTTTCAGCATCAGTATCTTCTATTCTTAGTATAAATTTACCGTTATTTTTTTTAGCGAATAAATAGTTAAACAAAGCAGTCCTTGCAGTTCCAACGTGGAGATTTCCGCTTGGAGAAGGTGCTATTCTTACTCTAACTTCTGACATAATTAACCTTCCTTTTCATATTACCCCTTAATTATTGCACAAATAAAGAAATCGTGTAAATATATTAGTATGCAGAGACGAACTTATCTTAACGGCAGTATAAAAAACGGTAATATAATGAGGTGGCCGGTAAATAATCTGGTTGTCTACATAGCGCCGATGAAATTTTATTCAAAGCCGGGTGAAGACGCCAAATTCCGCAAAATGGTAATGGACGCTTTCAGCGTTTGGGCAGCAGCAACAGGGGGAAAGCTTCGTTTCCGTATAACAAATGTTCTTTTAGAATCAAATATAAATGTCGACTGGAAAAGGGTAGACAGAAAAGCTTTAGGACACTGTTATTTTAACTGGGACGCTCAGGGGCGCTTGTATGGCGCAGAAGTTTCAATCGGACTTACGGACGGCCGGATTCACCAACAGTACGACAGCGATATTGAGGTTTATCACACAATTCTGCATGAAGTCGGGCACGCACTCGGGTTAAACCACAGCCCTTATCAACAGGATATAATGTATACCCCTCATCAGTACGGTGTTGCTTCTTTGTCTGAAAATGACAAGTATTCAATCAACTGGCTTTACAGGCTTCCGGCAGGTGTTTCTGTTAAGCAGTTAGCTTCCAAGTATGGAATTTCAACATCTACAGACATTGATTCCGTAATTAGAAAGATTGATTCTAAAAATTCTTCACAATCAGAAGAGAATAAAATGCAGATATCAACCAGAAGGGATTTGTTGGAAGAAGCCTCTAATATCGGGGATTTGAAGCGGTATAATATGATGCTTCAAAACATTTCAATTTCACCAAATGTTAAGAATTATTTAAATAATAACCGCCAAAATTAAAAATTCAGGCAATTTTTTTAGAGTAAATGTTTTTATTAAATTATACGGTTAGTAAAAACATAAGGTTGTATTTAAATGATTAATCCAATAACATTTAAAGCCAATGTTGCATATAATAAAGAAGTAGAGCAGAACCTCCAGAGTGATTCTCCCAATCCTTTACGGCTTAAGGCTAATTTGTCCAGCTTGACTGCCCTATCTAATTATAATCAGGTATTATTGATACCCCGGAACGATGAAGATTCGTCCAAAATAATGCAGTGCGCAGAGGCTCTTAATAATATAGCGCCCGGCAGAATCGTCCTGCCTCACAGTTATAATACTGATGAAATCAACGGCGAGTATATTTATAGAGACGACGGAACTCTCTTTTGTATAAGAGAATACTCTAATGAGACATTTACTGATTATTACCCGTTAAAAACAGGCCGCACAATAGAACGCATAGAAGTCCGTGATAAAAATAGCGGTGAAATTATTGCAAAATATTCTCCGCAAGAAAGCAAAGACGGAATTATAAAAACAAATATTACAATTTTTGATGCAAAAATAAATAATAAATATACAATGTTTCAGGCAGAAGAAGATGGCACAATCAGCAGTATAACGGAATTTTCCGGTGACGGAAATTCATTTAAAACTCTTTTTAGGAATCCGGACACTCATATTCCCGTACGCTATATTGACGCAAAAGAAACTTCTGACGGAGAGTTTTCTTTAACAGACGCTCGTTTTGACAAAAGGGGAAAAGTCTTGGAAATACGAAATATTAAAGGAGACAAAGAAGTTAATATAAATTATATCGGCAATAAAAAATCAATCAGTGTAAAAACAGATATTTCTTCAAAAGAGAAATCAGATACTGATATTAACTAAATGTCGATGTTTTCAGCAGATTTAATCCCCCTGTTGGATTCCCTTTTTCGGTAATGTTTTAATTGTAGAAAACTTCCATAATTTAGGAGTTAGTTTTCCTGAGGTAGGGGTAAATAAAGTTGATAAATAAACGTAATTTATTCCACCTAAAGAAAAGGGGTAAATGTGTACTCCACCTATTAAAAAGGAGGTTAAAATGACGATTAGAAAACTTACTGTGGCAGCTGCAATTGCCGTTGGTATAGCAACGTGTTCGTTCAATACGGTAATGGCAGCCTGCCCGTGTGATCAGCGCCCTGTAGTTACTCAGGGAGCTTGTCCGTGTGATGAAATTCCGGAAGTAACAGGTGCAGCTTGTCCTTGTGAGCCGGAACCGGCATGCGGTTGTGAAACCGAGCCGAAATGTGAACCTGACCCGGTTCCTTCCTGCGCTTTATGTCCGGGTGTTAAAGACTTGTCCAGAGCTGATATGAAGCAGGTATATTCATATCCGAGCGCAGTCTACGGGTACAACAACTTTGTAGGAACAGAAAAAGATTCTATCTACAAAGCAGAAGGTTTTTCTGTAAATAGAGAAATCAACAAACTTACAGCAGGTACAATGGGTACAACCGTAGCCAGTGACGGCTCTATTACCGGTGCCGCATCCAATATCCCCTGTTTGAATGATTTGACAAACCACACCGGTGCGCCGATAGTCAGAGACGAAGCCAAAATGGACGGAAACGGATGTCCTATTCAAATGGGTACCGCAAATTCTATCCAGGCAATCAAAAAGACATTGGAACCTTTTGATTTAACTCCGTTTAACAATATGACTGGCGCGGCTGCAGGCTTGCAGATGTTCCCTGATGTTCCGGAAGGCTACTGGGCTTCTTGCGAGATTGATAAGCTTGCAACCAATGATGTAGTTGTCGGCTATCCTGACAGATTATTTAAGCCATCAAGAAATATTTCCCGTGCAGAATTTGCAACAATGTTAGTGAAAGGTTTTGACAAAGACATGTACTCTTGCGCGCCGGAAAAATTATTCTCAGATGTTCCGACAAATCACTGGGCTAATTCAGCAATTACGGTTGCTGTTCATCAGGACTTGCTGAAAGGATATCCAAACGGCAAGTTTATGCCTAACCACAATGTAACAAGAGTAGAAGCACTTTGTGCATTATCAAAGGGTATTCAGTGTGCAGAAATGGATAAATGCAAAGCGCAAGCAGTGTTGTCAAAATACTGTGACGGTAATACGGTTCCTGAGTGGGCACAAATTCCTGTAGCGAAGGCTTTGGATAAAGGTGCTTTGAATAATTCGCCAAATCCGAATACAATTGCACCGTTTAAGGACGCATCACGTGCTGATATAGCTGCAATGCTTCAAAATATCCGTGTAGCAGCAGGTATTGATAAAAACCCTGTAACAGCAAATAATGATTGTCCTATGTGTCCTACAGATAAGAAGGCATTTATTGAGAACGAAGAAATTGTTCAAATTCCGACATTACAGTTAGAATTTAAGGATCAGGTAAGTGCAAAATCTTCACACGTAGGCCAGAGATTTGCGGCTAAGACATTAGAAGATGTTACAATTAACGGTCAGCTTTATCCTTGCGGTTCAAAGGTATACGGTAAGGTTGTAGAAGTAATAAGACCTTCTGGATGCCAGAAGGGTGCATTAAAACTTGCATTCACAGAAATTGAACACTGCGGCTGCAAGGCTACATTACCGAGACAGATTCTGAATGCAGAAATCAATAAGTCAAATACACCGAATATTGTATCAAGAATTGTTACGGCACCTCTAACCTGGGGCGGCCAGATGTTAGGTATAGTCGGCAGAACAACCGGCGGTATGTTATCTAACCTTGGTAATGCCTTAGAAGACGTAGCTTCTGGTACAGGTATTGCACTTGGTGAAGCATTCCAGGGTCAGTTTATGGCATCTGCAAGAAGTGTCGGCGATGTAGTTAAAGACACCGTAAAAGCACCAATTGATATAACAAGAACAGCAATATCAGGTACAGTCGGTCTTGTTCAGGCAACAGGAGACGAAGTCGGCTATTTAGTTGACGCTAAGGGTTACAAAATCTCAGCAATCAACCCGAAAGAACACGTTACTATAGCTTTCGGCTGCAGCGGCGAGTAGTAAGTATAGATCGTTCGCTCATAAAAGGGGAGAGGCGGGAAACTGCCTCTCTTTTTTTGCAAAAATACAAAGTAAATATTACAAGATGTAATAATTTATAGTAAAAGTGTTATTAATGCTCATACGTTCTTTTTTTATGAAAACCTTCTACAATTTTCTATATCCTCCCTCCTCACGCCTCACCCTTTACTCAATCATCACCCATCCCCGCCCCTTCCCTCATTTAGCACTGCTGTCCGGTAAAAAATAAAATTTGTAAGTCGGACATTAATCCGACAATAACTGTCATGCTGAACTTGGTTCAGCATCTTGCCAACTTGGCGTTATACTTGATATTGGGTAAGATCCCGAAAGGGGTAAATGAAGTTCGGAGGATTGATAAAAATCTATTCCGC
>CALVBV010000063.1 GCA_944325815.1 Candidatus Gastranaerophilales bacterium | reverse complement strand
TTCTTAATCACTTAGTCACCTGGTCACTTAATCACTTCATTAACGAACTCTTCACCCTTCACGCCTCACGCTTCACTCATTACTTGAATAGTTGAAAAGTAGTTATAAATTCTTGGTCACTTGATCACCTAGTCACTTAATCACTTTATAAACGAACTCTTCACCCTTCACGCCTCACGCTTCACTTGAAATGTTGAACAGAAGTTATAAATTCTTAATCACTTAGTCACCTAGTCACTTAATCACTTCATTAACGAACTCTTCACCCTTCACGCCTCACGCTTCACTCATTACTTGAATAGTTGAACAGAAGTTATAAATTCTTAATCACTTAGTCACCTGGTCACTTAATCACTTTATAAACGCACCCTTCACTCCTCACTCCTCACTCCTCACGCTTCACGCACCAAAGATTGCCGCGGCGCTTGCGCGCCTTGCAAAGACAGTAATTTGTAAATAAATGTCACAAAAAAGCAATTTTTTTTTAAAATTTTACTTTATTTAAATATACAGAAGGAAAGGGTGTTTGTTTGAATATTCAAAGCAATCTAAATCTTAATACTCCGGAAAGAGAAGCTCCGTCGTTTAAATCAGCGGTTCCGCTTTTAAATGCCAGCGGCAATCTGATGCAGTCTATAGAAAACGGCGGTTTTTTAGCTTCTTTTCTTATCCAGGACGGTATCGGCATGACGTTACCCAGAAGTGTTGCCGGCTTCTTGCGTGATAAAGAAGTTACAGGGCATTATAACATGCAGGAAGGTATAGAAGTAGTAGGAAGAGAAGGCCTCACCGGCCCTTCTATGATGGCGGTTGCACCTTTAATGCTTTTAGTTATGGCAAAATTCGGACGCTCTACCGGGGTTAATTCACAGCTTATAAAACGTTTTGGAAACAGCTTGAAAGAAATGGTTTCCAGAGCTGATTTTGATAAAAATTTATTAAAAGATGCGGAAAAATTTAAACAGGAATTTTACAAGCAAAATTTAGAGAAAATGCTGAAAGAAACTCTTGGTAAAGAAAACACCTCAAAAGAATCTATCGATTACATAATGAAGCAGATTGCAAATTATGAAAAGATTCCTCCGGATGCCAAATTAAAGAAGTTTAGAGGAAAGGCTAAATACAGAAAAGAATGTATTCAGAATATAACAGAGCATATTAATAATCTGAAATTTAAATCAAGTTCGGATTTGAATATGCTGGAGAAAGTCCGATTCGGTTCCGAGGCACTAAAAGATTATAAGACTTTTTCAATTAAAAACGCAATTGAAGGCATGATAAAATACACAGATGATGCAATTACTGCTAACAAACATCTGGATAAACTTGATGCTCTCAGAGCGGAAAATATTAAAAATTCTTCTGTGGCAAAGCGCGTAATAATGACAATATCTACAATTCTTGCTACATTGGGAGTTCTTTTTGTGCTGCCCAAAATTTACGCAAGAGGAGAAACCGCACCGGGTGCAAGAAAACATCACTCCCAGCCGGCCGCAAATATCAACCGGGAGAACTCTGTTACATTTAAAGGTAATGCCAGTGAAAGTTGGCTTGCAAGAGCCGGTAAAAAGATTGCTCTCAGCAAGAAGTATGATGATTGGGCATCTGAGCTGGAATACAACGGGCATAATTTTACAAATTCTCTAATGGCCGGTCTCTCGGTTTTCGGTTTAATTACCCCGAGAGGGTTACACGCATATCAAAGAGCCCAGGTTGATGAAGACGGTAAAAAGGATTTGACTGAGCTCTGGGAAATTATAATGAGAGATTTGACTTCAAGTCTTGCTGTTGTTTTTGCGGTTCCAATGGGAACAAGAGCCTGCGTAACTGCGTATGAGAAAAATTCGGGTTTTGTTCTAATGCAAAAAGACCGAAACATGAGCAAGTTTAAAACTTATATGGATTTGTTAAATCCGTACAGTAATGCTCATGTGTTAACAAATGCCGAGATAACCGCTTTGTATGACAGAGTAGATTCAAAAGATAAAATGTTAAATTTCTGCAAGTACATTGATAATAACGGCGGCGATTTGCAGAAAATTCTTTCTAAATCCCAAAATGCAGAAAGTGTATTTAATGAGTCAACAATGAAACTTTCTTCACTTAAAGGTCTCTCCGCAAAAGAAAAGAATAAAAAGATAATGGAAATTTTTGAAAAAAATAATATTCAGGACAGCACAATAAGTAAACTTATGAAGGGTGCAGGCGGAGGAAAAACAAATAAAATTGCTGCGTTTGCGCGCGGACTCAATTCTGTCCCCGGTCTGCTGACAACATTCTTTATATCTCCTTATATTCTTGGCTGGTTAATTCCGCGTTTGACTTATGCAAACACACGTCGTATTCATGCAAAACAAGATCGTGAAAAGGCAGAAAGACTTAAAACAAACGCTTAGAGGTAAGTTGCAAGAATTGATTTTACGTAGTTTTGCGTTTCTTTGTATGGCGGAACCCCATCATACTTATCAACAGCCCCAGGCCCGGCATTGTAGGCTGCAAGTGCGAGAATTATATTTCCGTTATATCTGTTAAGCATGGATTTAAGATATTTTATACCGCCTTCAACATTCTGTTCGGTATCCATTGGATTAGTTACCCCCAGGCCTTTGGCTGTAGCAGGCATTAACTGCATAAGCCCCATAGCGCCTACTCTCGATTTTGCGTTTGGATTAAATCCTGATTCTTGTTTTATCAAAGCATTAACCAGTTTTTCATCTACACCATGTTTTTTAGATATTCTTGATACAAGATTTTTTATCTGGTCTCTTGTTGTAATCTTTTCAGAATCGGCAGCACCTTTAGCGGTATTTGTATAGAGGCTTGCATTAACCCTTGTCGCAGGATTGGTAAGCAGGTCGCCGAATTTAGTTTTTGCAGAGCTTTTAAGTACGTTATCGAATGATTGTATCGAATTTGCTTTACCGTCAGTATTTTCAGTTTGTTTTTCTACAGGCGCCCACTGCGCAGTCAGATTATTTACATAATTATTCATTTGCACGGCGCGCTGCATTGCACTTGACTTGCCGGAGGATGATAACAAATTCTGTATCATTGATGAAAACATAATAAATCCTTTCAATGATGATAACGAACAAAACTTTAATTTTCTTTAAATTTTTGTTTAAATATACACTATTTGGTTTAATTATTTTATAAAATAAGTCAAATACATGATTATTTTATAGATTTTTTTTTAATAATATGTTATTATTAAACTTAATATGGGAGAGTGTTTAGGTGAATATAGATAATTTTTTAATAGAAGAGAGAGATTTAGAGCTTGCACAGACAATCTGTAAGCCGATAAAAGACAGTGAGATAAAAAATCGCGCTTTGGCAAATGCGATGGCCTCCAATATAGCTTCGAAATTTTTTGAAGAAGCTGCGGTTGATACAGAATCAGGTCTGCATAATATTCCGGCTGTTCTTGAAGATATTGATATAGCTGATATTTATATAAATAACTGTTATATAGATGTCAGAGTGTTTTTTGATGAAGAAGAACTTGCTGTTCCGAAGGCTCATTTTGATAATAAACTTCTGCCTGCGGCGTATATGTTTATAAAATTGACTCCGGATTTATCCGGTGCTACCGTTATAGGTTTCATTCTCCCGGAAAATATTGACACCTCAAAAGCGTATAACGGTTATTACAAAGTGAGTTACGACTCTCTTGTTTCTTTTTATGATATAGAATCTTCTCTTATTACAAAAGAGGACTCTTTTGGTGTCGATGACAGGCAGATTTTTGCGTATCTTGATAATACTCTTGAGGATAAAAATAAGTTCTATTCGGATTTAATTGGGTCAAAAGACGGCAGGTTAAGGCTTGCAAAAGCATCAAAGGCGCAATACATATTTAACTTTGTCTCAATTGCAAATTCGGAAGCTGTACCGGAACTTGCATCAACAGACGACCTTGAGTTAGTGGCGGATGATTCTTTAGGGTTGGAAGAAGTCGTGCCGGATAGTCTCATAGAGCAGGAAATAGAGCCTGTGGGTTTTGATGATGAGCTCTCTCTTCCGGAAGAAGATGTTTCTTTAAACATAGAAGAGTCTGTAGATATAGAAGAGCCTGTGCAGGCTGAGACAGAAGAAAGTCTTGAAGAAATTTCCGAAGAGAGTGACGGGCTGGAACACTTGGACTTTAATCCTGACAGTATCGGATTTGTTAATGATCCAATGGCAGAAGAAGAAAGTCCGGCGCCTGTTGAAACTTCTGAAGAAGAAATTGTAGAGATGCCTGATGAGCTGGGTTTAATGCTGGATGAGGATATATCTGAAGATGTCCAGGAGGATTCTGTAATTGATGAAATTGAATCTGTCCCGCAAGAAGATGCAGAACTAAATACCATTGCAGATGACTCATCGTTCAAAGATGAATATAAAACCGTAACTTCTCCGAGTCTTGATGTGTATGAAGAGCTTGAAAACGAAGAGGAATCGGAACAATACTCTCCGGAAGAAGATTCTCAGGAAGAAGAAAAAGAAGAAGATATTGGAGAAGAAATTGAACCTTCAAGTGATGAAATTACCGAACAAGTGGAGGATTCTTCTCATGATTCTTCTGAAGAAATAGAAACTCTTTTCAATGCGGAAGCAGAGGATATGGAGGAAACTGAATTGCAGCCTAAAAAAGGCGGCAACTCACTAAAGATTCTTCTCATAATAGCATTCCTTGCGGTAATTGGTACATTAGGCTATTACGGCGTATCAAAATTTCTGCCGGATAATTCACAAAATAATTTAGTTCAAGAACCGGCACCGCAGCCTGTCCCGGAAGCCGAACAACAAAAAGAGCCGGAAGCTATGCCTGTTGAAACAGTAGAAGCGCCGGCAGAGTCAAACGTTGCTGGAAATGAGGGCAATGCCGTTTCTATTCCTGCTATAGAACAAAATCTTGATGCCTCAATTTTGGTGTCCAACCTAAGAGTAGATTGGGAAGTTCCGTCAGGATACGCCTCTAATTCTTCTGCAAGAAGGTATTTGGTTAAACTGGGTAAAATCGTACAGCTAAATCTTAAAACTGAATTACTGCTGCTGAATAAACCACCGATAACAAATAAAATCGCAGTAGAAATAAAATTCAATCCTTCAACAAAGAAGTTTGAACCGGTTGGAATTACTACATTCAGCGGTGAGCAGACGGTTGATGATTTGATTTTGAAAACAGTCCAAAGAGCACTCGGAATGAAATTGAATATGAATTCTGATTCATTTGCTAAACTTAAAGGTAATCCGGTATTAATTATTCGTTTATAACAGAAAAGAAGAGATTTATATGGAAAAAGATAACAAATACTACAGCTTAATAGAAAGTTTGGTACGGAAACATAAAAAGTTTCCCGGCTATGAAGAGATTTTGGATGATATTATTGATGATGTTTATTCACACTCGGAAGTTATTATAAATTCAATAAATAACGAAAGTGTAATTAATGCTTATCTGGAAAAAGTAATTTCGACATCAATAATAACAGTACCGAAGAGATTAAATTTTTATCCGAAAAGCCGTGCAGTAAAAAATGAGCTCGTAGATAAAATGATTAATGCATCATTTAGACAAGAGTCTAAAGCTGCAGAATCTCCTGTTGAGGATGATTTAAGTGTTTTAGATGATATTGCGGTCGAAGAGTCTGTTGATATTCCGGTGCAGGAAGATTCTGCCGGCAGTGTTTATACCTTGTCTCTTGAAGAGGATGAACCGGAGGATGTTTTAATAAATCAGGAAGAAAGTGTTGAATCTTTTAAAGAGGAATCCATTCTCTCCGAAGAGTCTTCGGGATTTATCGAAGAAGAGGCAGAGTCTTTACCGGAAGAGTCTTCTGTGTATGAGGCTGAAGAACAGCCGGAAGAAGTTTCATCTGATGTCAATGAATCTTTGTTTGGTGAACCTGAAACAGAGCCTGAGGTAAAAGAACAGCCGGAAATTAATGCAGATGACGCTGTTTCATTGTTAGACGACTCTCCGGAAGAAGTTACCTTCGGTGAAACCGTGTCTTTAATCGATGAACCGGATGAGGCATTAATAGAAGAAGAAATCTCTCTGCCAGAGGCGGATACATCAGATGTTATTTTGTCTGAAGAACAGGATATTCTTGCGGTTGAACTTCCGGAAGAAAATGAGCGGATTGAAGAGACTGCAGTATCTGAAGAAATTTTAGAGAATGAAGATAATTCTCTTATTGAAGAAAATGAAACTGCAGCACCGGATGAAGCATTAATCGCTGATGATACGGTATTTGCAGAAGAGGGAAACTCTGATTTTCAATTAGAGGAGTTTGCGCAAGAGCCGGATATGTCTGAGATTAATGAAGCGGAAGAAGTTAGTTTATCAGAACAAGATAATCTTGCGGTTGATGAATCGGTTTCTGATGATGCAGAAGTTTCTTTTGACCTTGTTCCGGAGTTTTCGGAAACAGCAGAAATTGAACAGCCGGAAGAATTTGATTCTGAGCTGCCCTCAGAAGAGCTTTTGGAGAGCAGCAGTAACGATTTATTTTTGGCAGAAGATACGTTAAGCCTTGATTTGCAGGAAGAAGAGCCGGCAGTTGTCTTAGAGGAAGACGCAAAAGCGCCGGAATGCGATTTTGCACCGACTGATTATTCAAAATTTAATATTTTATCCTCAAATAATGAAGAAGATATAAGTTATGATGCGGAAGAGATTGTTGAAGAGATTTTAAATTTGAATAATAAACGTCCAGAGTTGAACATTTCAAAAGTATATGAATTAAAATACAAAGAAAACCAATCTGTACCGCAAATAGCAAATCAGCTGGAAATGTCAGAAGGAAGTGTAATAGAAGCTCTGTGTGAAATAGTTGCATTAGTGTAAAAGGATAGCTTTATGCAATGTCCCAAATGTAAAAAAGAAATTGAAGACAATTCTTTGAAATGCAAATTTTGTAACACAAAAGTTGCATCAATTTGTAAAGATTGCGGGGCATATAATCCTATAACGGCAGCAGAATGTTCGCACTGTCATAAAGTTTTATTGAAAATTTGTCCTGAATGCGGGGCTGCAAATATGCCGGAAGCGAAAATCTGCAGAAAATGCAGTTATGAATTTGTAAAGCCGAAATTTAATCCCAAACCGGAGTATTCAGCAGAAAAAAATTCCCAGCAGAAGGTAAAAGCCAGGCTTCTTGATGCGTTAAAAAGTTATGATAAAAAAATAATTTCAATAAGCGGTGAGAGCGGATGCGGTAAAAATTTGATACTGCGTTCTGCGATAAGTGAACTTAAAAATGCTAAACTGATATGGCTTGCAGGGAAATGCACCCAGGTGACACAGCTGTCTCCGTTCGGCTATTTTCAGGATTTATTGCTGACGTTTTTCAATGTAAATAATTTTTGTCCGGACACATTGCAGTTAAAGAAAAATTCAATAAAATTTTTTAAACAGGATTTTCCGGCTCTTTCAAATCAGGAAATTCTGGACTTGCTGAATTTTTTATATCCGGAAAATCTTGATAAGTATGAAAATATTTACTTTAACAAGGCAAGAATGTTTACAATAATGAAGAAGATTCTTCTGACAATTATAGATAAAATGAAGGTCATATTCATTATTGATTGTTTCGAATACATTGACGGAATGTCGTTTGATTTTTTGCAAGAGCTGTTAAGTGAGGATATTGTTCTTGAGAAGTGTAAATTTATTTTAATCTATCAAACTCCAAAACCTTCAATGGGCTATATTTCGGCCGCAAAATTAACCGAGGAAAATTATGAAGATCTTACCGTGGCGTCTTTTACTCAGACTCAGATAGAAGCATTAATCAGTCAATATAGCGGAATAAATGTTTCGAAAGATTTTGTAAATTCCGTATATAAAGTTTCTGTCGGAAACCCTTCTGTGGCAGAGCAAATGGTAATGCTGTATAAGGATAATATGCGCAGCGGGTTAAAACAAATAATCTATGATTCTTTAGAGTCAATTGTGGATGCAAGACTTCAGATTTTGCGCAGAGAGGATTTTGCCTCATATCGAATGCTTATTGCAATATCTGTTTTGGGTACAAAATTTTATCCTGCTATGCTTGAACATTTTGACAATAACGGTGTACAGGAGTTTGAGAGAATCATAGAAACTTTGGTTCAGCTAGGGTATATAACCCAAATTAACAATCTTTCCTTTGAATTTAAAACAATCAATATCTGGAAAGCTGTAACGGCAATAGTAAAAAATGACGATTGTTTTGAAGAAGTGTTAAACATTCTTTATGAGACATTGAGTATTTATAAACAATCCTCAATAGCATTGTTAGGGTTTATCGTACAAAAATTAAAAGATGACAACCAGGCGTTTGAAGTTTGGACTCTTCTTATGAAACAGGCGTCCTATATCGGAGATATTGGATTGTATATTATTGCCCAAAAACAGTCACTTAAGCTTATAGAGAATAAGACAACTCCATATTATCTAAAGATAAAGAAAAATATATATACGCGTGTTGGCAAACTTTTAGAGCCGATAAACCATAAAGATGCATTTGAATATTTGCAGAATGCGGTAATGATGCTGGAAGATAATGAAGAGTATGAGCATATAGAGCTTTTGGGTTATTTGGCTTCGTGTTCAATGAAGAGCGGAAACTATTGGGGTGCAATAGAGTGTGCGGATAATGTTTTGAATAAAATTCCGGAGGATATGGAGTTAGAACGTACACTTATTAAATCACGCCAGGTTAGGCCGTTTCTTAAACTCGGAAATTACGGCCAGGTAATAAACCTCATTGATACGGAAGTGATGCCGGTTTTGGAAAAGTACTTGTCAAAAGGAAAAAATCTCCAAATTGTTTCGATTTCGGAATTGTATCAAATTTGGCTCGGGGTTTATTTTGACTTGGCAGAGGCTCTTACGTTCCAGGGTGATGCCCGGATGTTTGATATTATAAAATTGATATTTGATATAATAGAAAAAAATCAAACATCGGATCCGTTGATTTTGTGCAAAGCTCATCTTGCGCTTGCACTGGCAAACACAATTAAAGGCGACAGCAAAACATCTTGTAAGATATTAGATGATATACTCAAAGAATACTCTCTGGATAATATGGATTCTTATATAGTATCAAGGTGGAATTTTATAGATATCATAAACAAATTTCTTGAGAAAGATTATGACAGCTTGTATACAGAGCTGTTTAACGTAGTAGCTTATGCGAATAATGTTAACGACAGCTTTACGAAAAATATTTTGAAAACGCTTTTAGCGAGGATGCTGAAAGACAAGAATGAAACAAAGAAAGCTTTGGAAATACTGGAAGAGCAGGTTGCATATTTTGCAAAAGAAAAAGTTGCAACGGGTGTTCTGTTATCCTGGTATTTGATAGCAGAAATCAAATTAATAACAAGCGGAACCCAATTTGCTCTGGATATTGCAACAAAAGCATTGGATATAGCACAGGGTCCGAATATAAATAATTACTATTTTATAGCCCTGTACAACCGTTTGATTGGTGAAATATATATGGCAAAGCAAGACTTTGAGTCTGCAAAGGTATATCTTGAGAAATCTATATTTGTGGCAAAACAGTTTGATCTTCAATATATTTTAGTAAAGGACTATGTTTTGTATGCCAAATTTTATCAGGAATTAGCGCTTCCAAAATCGACATTCAGAGGTAATTATATAAAACAGGCGTTAAAAATGTTCCAACAGGCGAAAAATGTCGGCATTGTTCCTGACCATATTTATTTGCAAAAATATTTAAAATCAGAGATAACAATTCTGACCTCTTTTTGCAAGCTAAACGGTATAATCTTAAAAAAAGGTTCTAAGTAGTGTAGTCTTGGGGGTTGCCGGAATAATCCGCAATAACTTCCGCGTTGGAATCAGACTCTGCCGGGATTTCTTCATACCCTTTTTTAGACTCTTTATAAGCAAGAGCTCTTCGGTTAAGTTCGTCTATTGCCATCGGACCGGTTAAGACTTCTATAACTTCGCCGTCTTTATCATAAATTTTCAGCCTGGGGATTTCAACACCTGAAGGAGTTTTGAATCCCATAAGAGAAATTTTTCCGTATTCTCCGAATCCGTCTTTTATTTCATAATAAGTTTCTTTTAAATCAGCGTTAGCTAAACAAGAAAGTGCAACATTATTGCTGGTTTCCCTCTGCACCCAGTCTTGAACTGTCTGAGTTTCTTCCATAAGTTCAATCAATTGTTCTTTTGTCGCACGTATTCTTCTAAAGAGTGGATCACCGCCTTGGCCTACCGCAGTAGGGCCGCTTTCTTTCGGTGCGTGAATCCTGTAGCTTGCCTCATCAATAACTTTTCCGCCGCCTTGGGAATTGTTTTGTGCGGTATTATTGTTATCATTAACGCAGTTTTTATCTACTCTGAATTCTTCTGACATAGTATTACTCCTTATAACTTGTTTTACGGCATAACAAGTCTTAAACTTTAGCATTTTTTTACTAAACTTTACAAATATTTACAAAAAGGTTATGATTTTATTATGCTTTTAAAAGAACATAGACTAAAAAAAAGAAGCGCGTTTAAAGCTACATACAGAAGCGGAAAAAGTTTGCACAAGGATGGTATTACAATGTTTTGCGGCCGCGAAAAGGCAAATGATATTCCCGTGAAGATTGGTTTTGTAGTAAGTAAGAAAATACATAAACGTGCAGTAAAGAGGAACCGAATCCGCAGGCTTATGCGGGAGAGCTGTCGGCTTTATATAAAAGAGCGCGGTATTACAACAAAGTATGTGTCGTTAGTTTTTACGGCGTCGGCAAGACTGCTGGATAAAGATTTTGCATATATAAACAAAGCATTAGTCAGCCTTTTGGAGAGTTTATGATAGACGGTTTGGTCACACCGAGGCTGAGAGATATAGATTACCTGGCGCCCTCAGCGCCTTATCCTGCGACTCCTTCTGGAATAACTGTGCATCAAAGCACATTGTACCGTTATGCTGTTCCGACGGATGAACAGCCGGTTTTAACGATTGTTGATTATATACCGGACTATAACGGGAATTTTATAAAGCCGGGGCATTATACTCTTGCTCTTTCCACGGATAGGGAATTTTTATATTTAATAGAGTCTCGCGAACTGGTTGCGGTAATTCCTGTTTTTAAAATTGCTGAGAATGAGAAAGAACTCAGAAAATATTATAAGAGCAGGCAGGAGTTGGATTCTGATGAGAAAAGAGAGTTAAGGAAAAAGCAGCGTAAAGAAAAATTTCAGAAAATTATTGAAGCTAAATATGCAAAGACAGGTGCAACACCGCCAAAAGAGTATGAGCACATGGAAGCAGCGATAGAATATGTAAAAGAAGGCGGGTATTATTTGATAATGTATGAAAAGGGATTTATTCGCGCCTGGGGGGCAATAAAGGTGAAAGCCGATTAGTTTTAATGTAACTTAATACCTATTGAGTTACATTGAGGCTGTTTTTTTAGGCTAAAACACCCTCAATGAGATACTTTTATCTTGTCCTTTT
>CALVBV010000062.1 GCA_944325815.1 Candidatus Gastranaerophilales bacterium | reverse complement strand
ATTCTACATTCTTCATAAACACACGCTTCACGCTTTACGCTTCACGCCATCATCACCCATCCCCGGCCCTTCCCTCATTTAGGGAAGGGGGTTTTTCAATCACTTAGTCACCTAGTCACCTAGTCACTTAATCACTTCATAAACGCACGCTTCACCCCTCACGCCTCACGCCATCATCACCCTTCACCTATTTTTGTGGTAAAATTCTGAAAAAGGAGGATATATGATGTTAGACTTAATTAAAACCAGAAAGAGTGTAAGAAAATATTCAGAGAAACACATTCCTGATGAAGATTTGCGAAAAATTCTTGAAGCAGGCAGACTTGCGCCTTCTTGGATGAATGTTCAATCCTGGAAATTTGTTTTAGTTAAGTCGCAGGAAACAAAAGACCTTTTATCCGAGCTTTCTTGCGGTCAGCCGCATGTCAAGAATGCAGATGCCCTTATTGTATGTGTTGCAGATTTAGCCGCGTGGGAAGAAGCAAAAATTACCCATATTCAAAAACCTGCTCTGAACCCGGCATTGCAGGGTGAAAACGGTATCTTAATCCGTACAATGGAACAGGTTGTATACGCAATATCATATATGATGCTGGAAGCTGAATCACTCGGAATAAAATCCTGTATAATAGGCGCACTGGGCAATGAAATAACGGGAGTACTCCGGGATGTAAGCAAAACAGCAAGAGAAAAACTTAATCTTAAAGAAAATCAAATTATCTCATCTATCATAACATTAGGATATGAAGCGGAACACACCGAAACGAAAAAGACCCGCAAAGATTTTGACGATGTAGTTTTCTTAGAAAAAATCGGCAGTAAATTTTAGTATTCTTCCGGTTTGCCATTCATTAGCATAAGAATTTCAACAACTTTCGGCATTTGGCAGTCAAAAGAGTAATGGGCTTTTTTGATAGAGCATTCTGCACAATTGCCGTTAAGCTTGTAGCATTCTATTGCCTGTTCAGTCCAGTTTTTAGTAATAGAACTTGAAATGTCAGCCGGTTCTGCAATAGCATGATTTAACATTACACTACCCCCTTTATAGCAGGATAACTCTTCCGGGTAAATTTGACATCATCTGAATAAATGATTTACTGTGAGCTTAAGTCAAAAATTCTATTGCCGCGCCTGAGACCGCGCTTATGGCAAAGAGGATGAAAATAATAAGCATTGTGTCTTTAAAGTCGTTGTTTTTAAGAAGAACCAGAAGCCCCAGCCCTGCATTTGACAGCAATCCTGCAATACAGACCGAAAAAGAAATAGTTCCTTTAACGAGCATCATTGTTAAACCGATTGATACTGCGCAGTTAGGGATTAATCCCGCAAGCGAAGCCAGCAGAATCTGTGTATATCTGCCTCCGGCAATTGATGTAAGGGTGAAGTGTTCCATTGCAAAATTTAAAATTAAAGTAACAGCAAGAATGAATACAAAAATATTTAACGTGTGTACTACGGGATGTATGATAAGCTCTCTTTTCGTGCCGTGCGCAATATCATGTTTGCAGCATCCCTCTTCAATTTTTTCATCGTGCACATTCTCTGCCGGAACAAATTTTTTCTGATGTAGTGCAAGGTCAATAAAATATCCCATTAATATTGCAATGAAAAGTTTTATTCCGACAATAGGTATTATAAAATAAGCTTTTTGCGGAATCGCCAGCAGAACGGGAATCGCCTCATCAGATGTAGCAAGATAGACAGCAATAAGCGTTCCTCTTGTGACTATTCTTCTGGCATACAGACTGCTTGCCATAACAGAAAATCCGCACTGAGGGAAAATAGAAGCAAGGCTTCCGATTATAACCCCAAAATCTCCGGTTTTTCTGAGCGAAGAATTAATCTTGTCCGCATAATAAAATTCCAAAAATTCAATTAGCAGAAAAATAAAGAATAAAAACGGAAGCAGGTGAATACTGTCGCATATCGCGTCAATTGCCCAGTCAGAAGCCGGAAGTTTTGCGATTAAAGCATCAACCGGTCCGAAAACAAATTCATTAAAACTGTTAATTTTTCCGAGAATAGAAATCAGCATATTTCTACATCACCCTGCCTGTAAATAACAATATTATTATCTTTAAATCCCGCAACCGTTGAAGCCCTTCCTGCTGCGGTATATCCGTAGTCTTTTATGACTAAATCTGCTTTATCTCCGATATATTTGAGAGCTTCTTCATAACTCAAGGCAGGCGGCTCGCCTGAAATGTTAGCGCTTGTAGTTGCCAGCACTCTTCCGTCAAGATTTCTGCAAATTTCAGCAAAGATTTTATTATCCGGAATCCTTACCCCGACAGTCGGCATAGATGATGTTAAATAATCAGGCGTCTTATCGGATTTATCAAGTACAAGCGTAAGCGCGCCCGGAAAATGTTTTTTGATGAGCCTTTGCGCCTCTTTAGGAATCGGCTGCTTGAGATACTCAAACAGATTATAGAACTCATCACTCATAAGAATTAAGGGTTTTTTACCGTCCCTGTGTTTAATCTCGTAAATTTTTTTAACCGCCTTTTCGCTTGAAGGCAAGCACCCGAGCCCCCAGACCGTATCTGTTACAAATGCGATTACACCGTCGTTTCTTAAAACATTATTTATTTTTTCAAAATTTTCTATCATAATCTTGCCTGCAGTTTTTTTATATTATAATACAGTTAGGTTAAAAAGATAAAGGAGAACTTATAGTATGGTTCAACAATTTAACACACCGCAAAAAACACGTCAGGCAGTAATTTTGTTTTTGAAAGGCTCTGCCACGCCAATCGTAATGTATTATGACAATCCTCAGGCAGTATACGCCGAGCTGAAGCAATTGATGAAAAGCCCGACGCCTGTTCTTGTGGAAAAAGAACCTACAGGGCCTATAAAGAAGCTTTGTTTTGTATCAACACAGATAGCCGGATTGGTTCTGCAGGAAGAACCGTACGCATAAACCGGGGTTTTTTAAATGTATAATATTCTGATAGAAGATATTGAAAAAGAAGCTGATAAAATTCTGCATTATGAATTTAATGATGTAATTAAAGAACTTGATTGCAAAATAGAAGCAGATTTGGACTTCAAATCCCTGGGGGACTTCATAGAAGTAACCGGGCATGTTCAAGGCAAGATACCTCTGGAATGCGACAGATGCCTGAATAAATTTGACTATGATTTGGACTTTGAGCTCGACGAGACTTATGCAAAACACTCACTTTATGAAGAATATGCCCAGGAGGTTGAACTCCAGTCGGGACAATTTGTTACAGACCTTAACGGTGCAAAAGAGATTAATATTTATGACTTATTGTATCAATCTGTAATATTACAGTTACCAAATAAAAAAGTTTGTGGTATAAATAATTGTAATGAGGGATTGTTTGTATCAGATGAAGAATATAAACCTCACGATGAAAGAATGGATATTTTTAAAAATATCAAAATAGAAAATTAACCCGATAATATAAGTAGTACAACAAGAATAGAAAGGTATAGGAAAAATGGCAGTACCAAAGAAAAGAACAGGGCACAGCGCTCAAGGAAAAAGAAGATCAAACTGGAAGGCATCAAAGCCTGAATTAACAACCTGCCCGAACTGCGGTGCAAAGGTATTGACTCACACAGTGTGCACAGCTTGCGGTCAGTATAAGGGCAAAGTAGTTTCAAGAAAGTCAGAAGGTTTTGTAGAAGCAGGCGAAGTAAAAGAAGCTAAAAAACCTGCAAAAAAATCAACAAAGAAATCTGTAAAACCTGAAGAAACAAAGGTTGAAGAAAAGGCAGAAGAAACTAAAGCAGAAGAAGTAAAAGAAGAAGTAAAAGAAGAAGTAAAAGAAGAACAGTCCGAAACTTCTGAAGAAACTCCGGAAGCTTAGTTTTTAAGAATAGAAAAAGATAAGGGAAGAGTTAAAAAATGACAAGAATAGCAATCGATGCAATGGGAGGCGACCACGCCCCTTTTGAGATAATTGCGGGCGCCGTTTGGGCCGCAGCGGACTACGGTGTCGCGCTGGAATTAGTCGGTAAGCAGGATAGGATAGAACACTGTCTTGAAGTTATTCAGCAGGAGGGATTTCTGTCAGACTGCGGAAAAGCCGGCAGGCGCAGAAGGGTTAGAGTAGATGTTAAATCACTTGATATCAAAATAACTCATGCATCAGAAATTATTGAAATGGGTGAAGCGCCCGGGCAGGCTATTCGTAAAAAGAAAAACTCTTCAATAGTATTAACGGTAAATTCAGTTGCAACAGGAAGCTCTGATGCTCTTGTTGCAGCAGGTTCTACCGGTGCTGCAATGGCTTCCAGCTTATTCGGTTTAGGGAGAATCCCGGGAATTGACAGACCGGCAATTGCGGTTACGCTTCCTACAATGAAAAAACCGATTGTTATTATCGACGCCGGTGCTAACAGCAATTGTACTCCGCAAATGCTCAGGCAGTTTGCGATTATGGGTATGACGTTTTCTAAGAATGTTTTAGGAGTTGATAAACCGAGAGTCGGGGTCTTAAATATAGGTGAAGAAGCCGGAAAAGGCAATGAGCTTGCGCAAAATACATACAATCTTCTTGAAGAGGAAAAAGAAAAATTCAACTTTATGGGCAATATTGAAGGAAGAGAACTTTTCCTTAACCTATGCGATGTTGTTATCTGTGACGGTTTTGTCGGCAATGTTGTGCTGAAGGTTACGGAAGGGACTTCTTCATTATTATTCAAAATGATAAAAAGCGAGTTTAAGTCAGATTTTCTCGGTATGCTGATTGGACTTTTGGCTAAACCTTTTATGAAAAGGATTTATGAAAAGATAAATTATGAAGAATTCGGCGGTGCATTGCTTTTGGGCGTCAAGGGCATTACTGTAATATCTCACGGCAGAAGCAGAGCTTATGCTATTAAAAATGCCGTAAGAGTGGCGAAAGAAGCTGTGGAAACAGGGGTAAACCGCAAGATTTCCGAATCCATAGAAGGTTAGATATATGATATTTAATGATGAACGATATGTTACGGCATATCGTTCATTTTTAATCTTATTGTGATATAATAAACAGAGGAATTAAAATAATATTGGAGGAGTATTTAATAAGTATGGTGAAAAGTCTGATTCCTTTAAGAATAGCAGGTGTCGGCTATAGTCTGCCGGAAACGGTTATTACAAATGATGATTTAACAAAGTTATATGATACATCTGACGAATGGATATATACAAGAACCGGTATAAAAGAAAGGCGTGTAGTTTCAGGAGAGCAAAATGCCATAGATTTAGGTTTTGAAGCGTCTAAAAATGCCTTAGCTAAAGCAAAAATAGACCCTTCGGAAATCGATTTGATAATAGCGGCATCTTCAGCGCCTCCGGATTTGTATCCTGCAATTGCGTGTCACATTCAAGCCAGGCTGGGGATTAAGACCCAAATACCGGCGTTTGATATAACAGCAGCCTGCACGGGTTTAATCTACGGGTTGAGTATTGCCAAAGCTTATATTGCTTCCGGCATGTATAAGAATATATTAATTGTCGCAACAGATAATAACTCCCGTCTTGTGAACTGGGAGGACAGGTCAACATCTATATTATTCGGCGACGGTGCCGGTGCTATGGTGGTAACGGCCTCAGACGACGGTGTTGATGATGTAATTGCAATTGATATAAAATCAGACGGACATATCGGAGATTTGATAGAGCTTTCTTTTGACGGCAAAAATTGTCCTTTAGTAGAACAGTATGAACCAAAGCCGACCGGTATCAGAATGAACGGCAAAGGCGTTTATGCGTTTGTAGCAAAAATTCTGCCTCATTATGTTGAGAATCTTATTACAAGTGCCGGAATGAAAGCAGAGGAGATTGATTATCTAATTCCGCATCAGGCGAATATAAGAATTATTCAGGCTGTGCAGGAAAGGCTCGGGTATAGTGATGACAAGGTTGTTACTAATATTAAGTATTACGGTAATACTTCCGCCGCATCAATTCCTTTGGCGCTTGCAGAGAGCGTAGAAAAAGGCAAGGTAAAACTTGGCTCAACAGCGGTTTTATGCGGATTTGGCGCCGGCATGACCTGGGGAGGCGCGATTGTAAGATTGCGGGAAGGTATTTGTTAAAAGTCGGATTGTATACAGCAAGGCCGGTGGTAAATATGAAGCCTTCTAAAAAAATTAAAAGAGGACTTCCTTATGATACTTATCAAAGTATGCTTCCACGGGCTATGCAGAGTAAAGCAGATAAAATTAGAGAAAAATATAACAGATTAAGGAGTTTTATTATGAGCAAGAAATTAGCGTTTCTATTTCCCGGACAGGGCTCACAATCAGTCGGCATGGGAAAAGATTTGTATGACAATTTTGAACCGGCAAAAACTGTTTTTGATACGGCTGATTCTACTTTAGGCAAGAGTATCACAAAGATGTGTTTTGAAGGGCCCGAGGAGGATTTGAAGCAGACAATCAATACCCAGCCTGCAATTGTAACTATGTCAATTGCGGCAATGGAGGCTTTAAAATCAAAACTCAACATTACTCCGGATTTTGTTGCAGGTCACAGCTTAGGTGAGTATTGCGCAATGTTCGCAGGCGGGGTTATGGATTTGAAAACAACTCTTAAGTTAATCCAAAAACGCGCAGAATTGATGAGCAAAGTTCAGACAGGTTCAATGGCGGCAGTTTTGAATGCAAGTGTTGAGCAGCTGAAGGCCGGACTTGAGGAAGGTTCAAAAGTCGGATATGTTGATGTTGCAAATTATAACTCTCCTGCCCAGGTAGTAATAACAGGCGACGATAATGCTGTAAAAGCCGCGTCTGATTATCTTCTTGCAAACGGCGTAAGAAGAGTTGTTCCGCTTGCTGTTTCAGGTTCTTTCCACTCAAAATATATGGAAAGTGCTACAAAAGAATTCGTTGATTTTGTTAAAGATTTTGATTTAAGTGACGCAAAAGTTCCGGTAATCACAAATGTTGATGCGGAAATTACTACCAAGGCTGATGATTTCAAAGCAAAAATGCCGAAGCAGATTTCATCATCAGTGTACTGGACGCAGACAATTCAGAAGATGGCTTCAGAAGGGGTCGATACATTTGTGGAAATCGGGCCCGGAAAAGTTCTTGCGGGGCTTAACAGAAAAATTGTTCCGGATGCAACGGTTTATAACGTTTATGACAAGGAGTCTCTGGAATCAACAGTTGCTGCGCTGAAAGAACAGCTTGCCGGAGTGTAGGAGACTTTTCGGTTGGGGTTTTACCCCAACAACGATTTTTGAGGTCACAATTTGGCACCTCACCTAAGACAAAAATGGATAATTTGGTATTAATAAAAAATCTAATATACGAAATCCGCGGGCAGAAGGTTATGCTTGACTTTGAGCTTGCAGATTTGTACGAGGTTGAAACAAAAAAGTTAAATCAAGCAGTAAAACGTAATAAAGAACGTTTCCCGGAAGATTTTGTTTTTCAGCTTACAAGTGAGGAATGGACAACTTTGAGGTGCCAAATTGGAACCTCAAAAGATGAAGATATTTTGAGGTCACAAATTGTGACCTCAAAAACCAAGACAGAAACCCGGGGCGGCAGACAATATCTTCCCTACGCTTTTACGGAACAGGGAGTTGCGATGCTTTCAGGTGTTTTAAGAAGCAAAAGAGCGGTTGAGGTTAATGTCCAGATTATGCGGACTTTTGTTAAGCTAAGGCAATGGGCGCTTGACAGCAAAGAGTTCGGACAAAGACTGCTTGACTTAGAGAAATATTTTATGGAACATTGTAAAGATAATGATACTGACATAAGAAAAATTTATGAAGCAATAGATTTGCTTATGGACAGGACAAAACCGGGTGAAATCGGGTTTAAGGTTTAGAATTGTAGGTCAGGCAATGCCTGACAAAGATTTAAGATAAGGAGAAAGATTAATGACAGAAAGAAAAATTGCTTTAATTACAGGCGGTTCAAGAGGAATCGGTTTGGCTTGCGCAATTGAACTTGCAAAAGCCGGATGTGACATTATTATCAACGACATCTGCGACGCAGAAAAAGCTCAGCCGGCGATAGATGAAATCAAGGCATGCGGTGTTAATGCATACTTTTATCAATTTGATGTTTCAAATGATGAACAAGTACAAGCTGCTGTTGATAAAATGATTGCAGAGCACGGTAAAATTGATATCTTGCTTAACAACGCAGGTATTACAAAAGACGGCTTATTCGTAAGAATGGATATGGAACAGTGGGAAAGAGTTATTAAGATTAACCTCACAAGTGCATATTGTGTAACACACGCTGTAATTAAGTACATGATGAAGGCTCGCCAGGGTTCAATCATCAATATGTCAAGTATTGTAGGCCGCCACGGCAACGCAGGACAAGCAAATTATTCTGCTTCAAAAGCAGGTCTTATCGGTTTAACCCAGACTCTTGCAAAAGAATTCGGTTCTCGCGGTATCAGAGTAAACGCAGTATGCCCGGGCTTTATCCAAACAGCTATGACACACGATTTAGCAAACATTGATGAATACTTGAAAGCTATTCCGATGAAGAGATTAGGTACTCCGGAAGATATCGCAAAAGTTGTTAAGTTCTTAGCATTAGACACAGATTACGTGACAGGTCAGGCAATTGAAGTTGCAGGCGGCTTGATGATATAGTTTTAAAACTTTAGGGGGCATGTAAAAATTGTTACAATTGCCCCTAAAGTGTAACAATTTTTGAAGTTTATTGCAAAATTATCTTGAAATAGTATAATTTAGTAGAATAGTGTATTACACAATAAATAAGAGGATAAAAAACATGAGTACATTAGAAAAAGTAAAAAAAGTTGTAGTTGACCAATTAAGCTGCGATGAAGCATTGGTTACTCCGGAAGCAAGCTTTACAGCTGATTTGGGTGCTGATTCTTTAGATACAGTTGAATTAGTTATGGCTTTTGAAGAAGAATTTGGATGCGAAATTCCTGATGAAGAAGCTGAAAAAATTCAAACAGTTCAAGATGCTGTTAACTACATTGATGCACACTCATAGTAAGGTTTAAATTTATAATCAGAGGGTGAGGATTGTTTATATTTTCGCCCTCTTATTTATATGTATAATTTTTAAGGAAAAGGGAAAGATGACAAAACGTAGAGTTGTTATAACAGGAATGGGGGCTGTTACTCCGTGCGGAATCGGAGTAAAGAAGTTTTGGGATGCGATGCTTAACGGTAAAAGCGGTGTATCTTTGATAGAATCTATTGATACGGAAAGACATACCGTTAAAATTGCAGGTGAAATAAAAGATAAAGACTTTAATCCGGAAGATTATATTGAGCCGAAAGACGCCAAAAGAATGGATAGATTCACTCAATTTGCAATGGCAGCAGCAGATGAAGCTATTGCAGACGCAAAGCTGGACGAAGCCGGAATTGACCCTTACAGAATCGGTGTTCTTGTAAGTTCCGCAGCAGGCGGGTTTAAAACTTTTGAAAAAAATCATATTGCAATGATAGAAAAAGGCCCAACTAAAGGTTCGCCGTTTACGGTTCCGATGCTGATTGTAGATATGGCTTCCGGCAGAGTTTCAATGAAGCACGGGTATAAAGGCGTAAATAAGGCTGTAGTTTCAGCCTGCGCTACAGGTTCTCATTCAATCGGTGATGCTTTTAGGACTATTCAGTACGGTGACGCTGATGTAATGGTTGCCGGCGGATGCGAAGCTACTATCACAACTCTCGGTATTGGCGCATTCACTGCCGCAAGGACTTTGTCTAAAAGAAATGATGAGCCGGAAAAGGCTTCCAGACCTTATGATAAAGACAGAGACGGTTTTGTCATGGGCGAAGGTGCCGGAGTGCTTGTTTTGGAAGAATATGAACTCGCTAAAAAACGCGGTGCTCATATTTACGCTGAAATTGTAGGTTACGGCCAGTCTGCGGATGCTTATGATATGGTTGCACCGGATCCTGACGGTAACGGCGCTATTAAATCAATGGAGTTGGCGCTTGCTGATGCAGGCTTGAAACCTGAAGATATTGATTATATTAACCCGCACGGTACAAGCACGGGATTAGGCGATATTGCTGAATCTCAAGCGATTGCTAAGATTTTCGGCGACAGGGAAAAGAATCCTAATCTGGTTGTAAGTTCAACAAAGAGTATGCACGGTCACATGCTGGGTGCTACAGGTGCTGTTGAAGGTATTGTTTGCGTTAAAGTTATTACTGACGGAAAAGTCCCGCCTACAATAAATCTTGACAATCAGGATGAACGTGTAGCAAATCTGGATTATGTTCCGCACAAGGCAAGAGATAAGAAGGTGCATGCCGCTTTATCCAATTCTTTCGGGTTTGGCGGACATAACGCAACATTGATATTTAAAGAAATATAGACATGCATTGAAAATAAATGAAAAACAGCAGTTTTAACTGCTGTTTTTTTTATGTAATTGATGCGTAAGACCCCCTTCCCTAAATGAGGGAAGGGCCGGGGATGGGTGATAATTGAGTGAAGCGTGATGCGTGAAGGGTGAAGGGTTCGTTAATGAAGTGATTAAGTGACCAAGTGACTAAGTGATTAAGAATTTATAACTTCTTCTAAACTACTAAACTTATCAACTCCTAAACTTTACTGGGCGAAGCGTGAAGGGTGCGTTTATAACTGTCATTGCTAGGCACGCAAGCGCCGCGGCAATCTTTGGGGCGTGAAGCGTGTGTTTATGAAGAATGTAGAATGTGGTAAATCTTTGATTTACCACATTCTATTACATTTGTTTTTCTAATCTTTCAGGATGACATTTTTATTTAATGTCGCGGCATTATTTTATAATAAAAAATTTACATCGAAACCCGCAGTTATTTAAAATTATGTAATGCTCTATTTTGCATTTGTTGGCGATGAACATCTTTTGTTGCGGAATAATTTATGCCGGAGGCAGGAACGGAACCTCCTCTAATAACACCGTCAATAACAGCTTTTTCATTCAATGTTAAATTAATACCGCCTTCGCTTTCAGGAGATGTCGCCGTTTGTAATAAGCTTTTTAATCTGGAAGTCAAAATCTTGAAAGGCATAGACTTGTGACTATAGCTAATTAATTTATATTCTATATATGCTTGTTGAATATTACCAAATTCTACAGCATCGTTATATGCTTTATTATTAATTGTATCGCCTTGTAAATTTGCAGCAATGACTTCTTTTCTTTCCTTTTTAGCCTCTTCTTTTAGCATTTCATACTTTTTAGTTGAGCATCCGGACATTAAAGCCGCAGCAGCAATAGCAAAAGTTGGTATAACAGCTTTTTTAATCACAGATGTTTTTCCCGCTGTATGAAATTTTCCCTTGCTTATCGGATTATATTTATTTTGGCCGGATACTAAATTATAATTAGAATTTGCTGCAAATATTTTCATCATCAATTCTCCTGTTTTATATATACAATAGAACTATAACTTGAAAATCTTTTTTTTGTTACCGACTTAACAAAAATTTACAATTTTAGAGGGGTTCATTTAAGAAGAAAAGTAGGCTGCGGTAAATCTCAGATTTACCATCCTAAAGAGATTGAC
>CALVBV010000061.1 GCA_944325815.1 Candidatus Gastranaerophilales bacterium | reverse complement strand
AAGTAAAATGTCATCCCGAACTTGTTTCGGGATCTTACCAGAAAACAAGTATAACGCCAAGTTGGTAAGATGCTGAAACGAGTTCAGCATGACAGTTATTGTCGGATTAATGTCCGACTTACAAATTTTATTTTTTACCAGACAGTAGTGCTCATTAGGGAGGAACTGTTACAAACTCCTAAACTCCTAAACTCCTAAACTCCTAAACTTTATACAGGATTGCAGTTTTTTGAACCATATAATATAATGCTCTCATAGGAGAAAATTGATGGACGATTATAAAATAATTATTACAGTCTCAGGCGCTGATAAGTTTGGTATTGTTTCAGGAATTTCAACTGTTCTAGCCAAACATAAGGTTAATATCGAAGATATTAAACAAACACTTATGCAGGGCCATTTCGTAATGTTTATGCTCTGTGATATTAAAGAGGCGGATTTGAACTTTAAAGAACTCAAAAATGTGCTTATTGAAGAAGGTAACAGACTTGAGGTAGAAGTTTGGGTTCAAAAAAAAGGCATTTTTGAAAAAATGCATACGGTATAGCATGAAAGAGAGACTTGAAGAACTCAGCGCACGCTTTAGGTCAATGACAGCTAAGGTTAAGCTGATTAAGCTTATCAGCCGTGCTAAACAGGAATACGACAACTGCAGATTTGAAGCCGGTGCTGAAAATTTAAGAAAGGCTTATGAGATTGATTCTCAAAATCCGACAGTCTTAAGAGGTTTGGGATGCTTTGAACAAGCCGCAGGAAACTACAATAAAGCTGTTGAATATTATTCCGAAGCCTTAAAATATTCCGAAAACAAAGCCGTTGAATATACACTTATCGGCGTTGCATATTATATTCAAGACAAACTTGACGAATCAATTGATTATTTTAATCTCGCAATAGACGCTGATGATAATTTTGAAAAAGCTTATGAAGGCAGAAATCAGGCTATGCTGGAAAGGCATATCAAAATTCTTGATTTACAGGAAGCATTAAAGAAATATTTCTGAGTTTAAACCATCCAACAATACCGGAGTTAAACTTTATTACTGCAATTTAAAACAAAATAAAACCTTTTAATATTATTTTGGGGGAAAAGCCCTAAAGGAGGTTTTATGCAGATAAAAATATTACTTGTAGAAGATCAAAAGCTGATGCGAATAGGTATAAAATCTTTATTTTGTGATTACCCAGATTTAGAAATAATAGGCGAAGCCGTTAACGGCAAGGAAGCCGTTGAGAAAGCAAAATTAATAAAACCGGATATCATACTGATGGACATAGGTCTGCCTGATATATCAGGAATAGAAGCATCAAAACAAATTTTAGAGCATAACGATAAGATAAAAATCATAATGCTGACATCCCATATTTCGGAAGAAGAGCTAAACTCCTCTCTTACAGCCGGTGCAAGCGCTTATATTATAAAAGATATCGGTACGGATTTTCTCATGAGCGTAATAAAAATGGTAAAAGAAGGCGCAATGTGGATTGACCCTCACGTAGTGCCTTTTATCCGGGATAAAAACTGCGGAGTCATACCGTCACGCCAGGTTTCTCGAAGTACGTTTAAAGAGAACCACTCGAATCTGACCCGTCGTGAATATGAAGTTTTAAAACTCGTAGTGGACGGCCAGTCAAACAGCCAGATTGCCAAAACTCTCACAATAAGCGAACACACCGCAAAAGCACACGTTTGTAATATTATTCAAAAACTCGTAGTAGATGACAGAACCCAGGCTGCAGTCAAAGCACTTAAAGAGGGGCTGGTATAAACAAAGCCCCTCTGCCGATTGCTTTAATACGAAATTTTAAACTCTTTTAAAGCCCCTCTTGTTTTTTATATATTTGTTTTATAATAATCATGTTGAAAAAGGAGGTGTGTATATGCCCAGGCTTATTGATGCACTTGGAAAAATGAGTATCGGAAACAAAAAAATTAGTGCCGGTGATATTTACAAAAAAGCCCAATTATTACCAAACCAATTTCCCCGCCCACCGCTAAGTATAAAAAATCAGCTTAAAACAACTGTTCAGCTCGGCGGTGAAAACTTTAAAGGAAATCACAATTACGGATTGGAAGAACAAACTTTTGCAGACTGGTGTTCTGAACTTAACAGACAGCCTAAAACCGACTGTTTCAGCCTATGTCCGATTAGTAAAGTTAAACCGGCCGAAGACAATGAATTAAAAACAATCCTGAGCGAGTTTAATCTGTCAAAATGGATTCAGGAAGTTGATGAACGTATCAACAATTGGTTTCTAAAAAATTAAAACATATCCGCATGTTTGATGTAGAATAATAAAGTAAAAAGTTTTTTAGTTAGAATAGGAGAAGGACGGTCGTTTTAAAGGCCGGATAAGATATGACAATACAAGAGTGGTTTGAAAAACGTAAAGAAGCTCAAATAGAAAGACGCGCCAAAGATATGAAAGGGCTTGATATGGAGACTCCGGAACTTTGGACAAAATGCGTTCACTGTGAGAGCCAGATTTTAAAATCCGAATTGGAAGATAATTTAATGGTATGTCCTCACTGCGACTATCATTTTAGAATTAATGCCAAAACCAGAATAAAACAGCTTTTTGACGAAGGCTCGTTTGAGGAGTATTTTAAAAATATTTTACCTTGTGATCCGCTGAACTTTGTCGATACAGAGTCTTATGCAGAACGTTTAAAGAAAGCCCACGCAAAAACAGGCCTGGATGAAGCCGTAATTACAGGCATCGGGGCTATAGAAGGTCATAGAATTGCAGCAGCTGTAATGGATTTTGATTATATGGGCGGTTCAATGGGCAGCGTTGTTGGCGAAAAAGTTACCAGGATTATGGAAAAAGCCTTGGAGTTAAAGCTTCCGATGCTTGCGATAACCTCCTCCGGCGGTGCGCGTATGCAGGAAAGCGCTCTGAGCCTGATGCAGATGGCCAAAACATCTTGTGCCTGCGGAAAACTGGCAGAAGCAGGACTTTTGTATATAAATCTGCTGACTGAGCCGACTTTCGGCGGGATTACGGCTTCTTTCGGGACTCTGGGAGATATTATAATTGCTGAGCAGGGGGCAAGAATAGGTTTTGCAGGCAGAAGAGTAATTGAACAGACAATCAGACAAAAGCTGCCGGACGATTTCCAGACCGCTGAATATCTTCTAAAATTCGGTCAGGTGGATATAGTCTCCAAGAGAAAGAATTTGAGAAAGACTCTGGCTAATATTCTGGATATACATGGGGTATAAAGAAGATGACGACAGTATTAGACTTTGAAAAACCGATAATAGAAATACAAAAAAAAATAGATGAACTTAAAAAAATGAGCGAAGCTTCCGGATTGGATTTAGACAGCCAGATAGAAACATTCGAAAAGCAGGCTCAGGATTATAAAAAGGAGTTATATTCAAAATTGAAACCTTCACAAAAATTACAAATAGCAAGGCATCCTGAACGTCCGAAATTTTTAGACTATGTGAACCTTATGTGTGATGAGTTTATAGAACTTCACGGTGATCGCGAAGGAATGGACGACCGGGCTATAATCGGCGGACTGGCAAAAATTGACGGCAAACCTCTAATGATTATAGGTATTCAAAAAGGGAAAACCACCAAGGAGAATCTGGAATACAATTTTGGAATGCCTCAGCCGCAGGGTTACAGAAAAGCCTTGAGATTATTTAAACATGCAAATAAGTTTAATCTGCCAATAGTAACCTTAATAGACACACCCGGCGCGTATCCCGGTATAAAGGCGGAAGAAACCGGCCAGGGTTCCGCAATAGCTATAAACCTAAGAGAAATGTCACAGCTGAATGTGCCGATTGTCGCAATTATTACAGGAGAAGGATGCAGCGGCGGCGCGTTGGGTCTGGGGGTAGCAGACAGAGTAATGATGCTTGAGCACGCATACTATACCGTAATTTCTCCGGAAGGCTGCGCCTCAATTCTTTGGCGTGATTCTTCAAGGTTTGCTGATGCAGCGGAAGCTCTAAAGATTACATCTAAAGATTTGCTTGAACTCGGTATTATAGACGAAGAAATATCCGAGCCTTTAGGCGGTGCGCACGCTGACTATAATGAAACGACTGCAAATATAAAAACCTCTATATTAAATGCGCTTGCAGAACTTGGAAATAAAACTCCGGAAGAGCTAAAGAGTGAAAGATATCAAAAATTCCGCAAAATGGGCAGGTTTTTAGAATAATATTCACAAACCCGTGAAAAAGCAGCTTACAAAAGACTGTCGTGTTACTACGAAAGCCTTCTTATCATCTCGTGAGCTTCTTCATCCTCAGGGAAAATGGTTACTACTTTATCCAAATATTCAAGAGCCTTGTCGTTATTACGCAAACCCTCATAACATTTTGCTATGCTCATTAAAACCGAGATATTTTCAGGGTGTTTTGCCAAAAGATTTTTGAATATGTTTATTGCTTTTTCATACTCCTCAAGCTCAAAATAAGTAAGAGCAAGTAAATTTTGTGTTTCTATATCCGGGTTTTGTTCTACAGCACGGATTAAATAGTTTTTTGCCTCTTCGTACTCTTGTCTTGCATACAAAATGCGCCCGGTGCAGAATTGGATATACTCGTGATGAGGATTATGCTTCAAGGCCTTCATTATATAAGATTTTGCCTCATCAAGCTGATTAAGTATAAGCTTATTCAAAGCCATAAATGTGAGCGCAAGAACGTTATCCGGTTCTATATCCAAAGCCTCGCCGTAATACCTTTCAGCCTCTGTATTGCGGGAAGTCGAATAAAGAAAATTCCCGTATTCAAATAATATCTCAAAATCATTCGGCTGTAATTTCATTGCGGTTTTGAACTCATCATCTGCATAATCAAACAGCCTCTTGTTTAAATATATTATGCCTAAATCCTTATGCGCCTTTGCTAAATCAGGGTTCATCTGGATAACTTTCTTAAGCATTCTCTCCGCTGTATCCGTATCACAAAGGCTGGATGATAAAATTGCGTACTGATGCAGAATTTCTGCTGTCGGATTATTTTTCAAAAGAATTTTGTCATAAATTTCCTTGGCCTTTGCAAGTTGGTTTGCTTTTATATAAAGGCCGGCAAGCTTTTGGGCAGGAAGTATGAATTTTTGATTTAAATATACAACACTTTCCAAGAGCGTTATAGCAGGCTGAATCTCGCCCAATGCCTCATAACAGGTTGCAAGATTATATTTATAAGTCTCTTTTTGCGGACACATAACCATAAGTTTTTTATAAATCTCCGCCGCCTTTGAATATTGGCCGGATTTTACCTCAGACATTGCCAATGCAGTCTTAAAACTTTCGTCATTCTCATCAAGCTTTACCGCTTTTTCCAAATATTCGCAGGCAACTTCATGGTTCTGCTGTATCTGATAAGCAGAGCCGATGTTATAATAAGCCATAGGATTATTCGGATTAATTTCAAGTGCCTTTTTGTACATACGCACTGCATCTTCCGGCTGGTTTACAGCCATATAGCATGTGCCCAGGCTGTTATAAATTCCTATATTATCCGGAGATTTTTCTAATGCGCGTTTTAACGGCTCAATTCCCTTTGCAAATTCTTTTATCTTCATATAAGCAGTGCCGGCTACAAAGTCGAAAATATAATCATCCGGCTCTATTGCAGAAGCAATACTAGCCTGTTTAATGGCTTCTTCATGCTCATTAAGCTTCATTAGAATTACACACAAGCTTTTATAAGCATCTGAGTACTCCGGCCGCAGTTTTATTACAGTATTATACGCATTTTTTGCAGAGATAAAATCGCCGAGTTTATCATAGCATCCGCCAAGATAAAACCAGGATGACGCGTCTTCAGGATTATATTTTACTATGGTTTCAAACGCTTTGCGCGAGCCTGCCCAATCTCCAAGATTCATTAATGTCAGACCGGAAAGTTTTATCAACTCTATGTTATCCGGCTGGTCTGCCAGAGCACTCCTGAGAAGTTCTTTTGCACCTTGAAAATCTTTTTCTCCGACTAATTCGTTTATCCTGTCTATATCAGCCATTTTTTTCCCTCTTTTATGACCCGAAATAATTTTTCAGGCCCGATGTTAAATTTTTATTCTTACAAAGTTTTTTCAGTTTAGAAATAGCCCTGTTTTCTATCTGACGGATTCTTTCTCTTGAAACGCCGTAAATCGAGCCGATTTCATCAAGAGTTTTTTTGTTTCCGTCATTATTCAAACCAAATCTCAGAATCAAGACATCCCGCTCTTTCGGACTTAATTGATTCAGCATGTCTTTAATATCATCAAGCATACTCTCCTGTGATACCAGAGAATCCGGCGCGATTGTCGACTCGTCTACAATATAGTCAATAATTTTATTAGAATCATCTTTTTGGCCTGTAGGCGTGTCTATGCTTATTGTAGACTGGGTTGATTTTATAATAGATGTCAATTTTGCTACAGAAATTCCCATTTTATCGGCAATCTCCTGTTTTACGGGGATTCTGCCGAGCTCTGTAGTCAGGTCGACTGTTGCTTTTTTTATTTTATTAATTGATTCTATTAAATGAATCGGAAGCCTTATAATACGCGCTTTGTCAGCGATTGCCCTGGTAATAGACTGTTGAATCCACCAGGTTGCGTAAGTTGAAAATTTGTATCCTTTTGTGTAATCAAATTTTTCCGTAGCTTTAATAAGCCCCAGGTTTCCCTCCTGAATCAAATCAAGAAAAGACAGGCCTCTTCCGATGTATTTTTTTGCAATACTAACAACAAGCCGTAAATTTGCATTAATCAAGACTTTTCTTGCAACATCGCTTTGGGTTTCGTAAATCTGCTTTGCGACTTCCAGCTCTTCTTCCGGAGAAAGAAGAGGAATTTTACCAATCTGCTGCAAATAAATTCTTACCGAGTCGTCAGAATTAACACTGTTCAAACTCTCCTGGGTTTTGGGTTCTTCTATTGAGATATCTTCATCATCTTCTACAGGCTCTATACTGTTAAAATCTACGCCTTCCTCGGAGATATCATCTATCATGCTTATTGAATCGTGTTTTTTGCTCATAGCCTATAACCCCCTTTTGCCCTTTAATTTTTGTCTAACGCTCTCAAATAATATTATAGCAGCAGCGTTTGAAACATTTAAAGAATTAAAATTTGTTAACATTGGAATTTTGACTTTAAAATCCGCCAGTTTAAGCAGAGATTTGGAAATACCTGAATGTTCAGCCCCCATTATTAAAGCAAAATTCATATTTGTATAATTAATATCATAATAATTGTCTTCCGCATGATGGTCTGACGCAATTACCCAGTAGTTGTTTTCTTTCAGCTTTTGTATTGCCGCCGGCAGGCTGTTGACTTTTATTATTGAAATATGATTAATTGCGCCCGCGCTGGTTTTTTCAACCGTAGAATTAATCAAGACGCCTCGTCTGGAGGGCAGAATAATCCCTTTGACTCCGGCACACACGCAAGAGCGGATAATTGCACCCGCATTGTGAGAATCTTCAACTCCGTCAAGTATAACTAAGGCGGTATCTTCACCTTTATATTTTTCTATAAAATCGTCCAGATTAGTATATTTTACCGGTGAAATCTGCGCAATAACCCCTTGATGCCTGCCTTCCGGCAGCATCTGGTTAAGCTTTTCTTTGGCTGTGAACTGGAAAACGATTCCCTTTTGTGCGGCAAGTTCTTTTATACGTTCAAGTTTGGCATCAGAGCGGGAATTATTAGCGATGAGTATTTTGTTAAACTCTCTTTTGCCGTCTTCCAGAGCTTCCATTACAGCATTTTTTCCGTATATAATGGTATTTTCGCTCATTCTGACACCTTCAGCATTCTTTCTATACAGCTTGCGCTTTTTAGTCTTACTTCCTCGTCAAGAGTTATTTCATTGATTTCATGCTCAAGAGAGTATTTTATTTCTTCCAGCGTTGTTAATTTCATGCTTTCACAGAGCATGTCATTTTTTATCAGAATAAATTCTCTGTCCGGATAATCTCTCCTGAGTCTTTCAACCACACCTTTTTCCGTTACAATGACATATTTTTTATCTTTGTGTTTTTTTACATAATCAAAAATACCGCTGGTGCTGCCGGTATAATCACCGAGCATGCTCACTTCCGGTTTACACTCCGGATGTATAAGAATTTTCGCGTCAGGATATTTATTTCGGGCCTCTTTTACATCGCTTATGGTAATATTATTATGAACCGGACAGTTTCCGTCATAAGTAATAACTTCAACGCCGCTGAGTTTTGATTCAACCCATTTTCCCAGGTTTGCGTCCGGAACAAATAATACTCTATTTGTATTAAGGCTCTTAACAATCTCAAGAGCATTAGAGCTGGTGCAGCAGATGTCGCATTCCGCCTTAACTTCAGCAGTAGAATTTATATAACATACAACAGGAATGCCCGGATATTGCGACTTGAATTTAACCATCTGTTCATGGTTAATCATATCCGCCATCAGGCACCCGGCGTTTAAGTTCGGAAGCAAAACTTTCTTTTCGGGAGAAATAATTTTTGCAGTCTGCGCCATAAAATAAACTCCCGCAAACACAATTATCTCGGCATCAGTGTCTTTAGCTCTGCGGCTGAGGTACAATGAGTCGCCTACAAAGTCGGCAACCCGGTCTACTTCTATATTTTGATAACTGTGTGCTAATATTACAGCTTTTTTCTCTTCTTTTAATTTTTTTATTTCTTCTACTAAATTTCTCATCTATTTAACCTGTATACAAAATTTAAATTTTATTGTACAATAAAAAAAAATAGGAAGAAACAGACATGGATTTATTTAAGAAGAGTATTGTAGTTGGCGTTTCTGTAACGCCGGAAGTCGGCTTAGAAGTAGCTCAGATAGATTTTGCAAATAAAACGGTGCTTAAATATGGATTAAGACCGTTGGAATACGATATTAACAGGCGTGAAATTGCTGATTTGGACATATTCAAAGAGGCATTGCAGGACTTGTTTTTGGAACTGCAGATTCCTAAAAATTCGGAAGTTGTTTTGAATTTACCGTCAGTTATATTCAAGGTAAGCGATTATCCTGCCTCGCTGGATGTTACCCAGATTACGAATGCAGTAGAAGAAGAACTTCTTGAACATTTTATCTTCAAAAACACCGAGCCAAGCATAGATTTGGTAAAACTTCCTAATACTTCTTTGCAGTTTAATAAAATTGCATATACGGCAGTACAAAAATCAATGCTTATTGAAATTGTAATGTTTATAAAAGAACTCGGGTGTAAAATTTTAGCAATTGATACTTCCGTAAATTCAGTTCTGAATGCATTGATATATAAAGAACGAGTAGACGTAGAAGTCGGAAAATCGTGGGTATTACTGCTGGTAGACAGTTTCTGCTGCCGTGTTCTCCTTATGAACGGCAAGAATTACGTAGACGCTTTTGAAGAAAAAATCAGTATAGGCGAAGTCCTCGGCGATGCGGAAAATTATTCAACTGTCTTAAGTGCAGTTCAGCCGATATTAAAGAATCTGCCGTCGCAGTACCTTTGTGTGGTATCAAAAACAAATATCATAAGTGCGGAAGTTCTTGCAAGCAAGATACAGTATAGTGCACCGATAATACATCAGGAAGCAAACAGCTATTCCAAAGAAGCTTTCTTAAGGCTTGATGCCGCAGTAGACGGAGAGCTGGCTCAGGTAGTTTCTTTAGATGTCATTGGTGCGTCAATCTACAGAGAGTTTGAAAAAACTTCTACTGCCGTGTTTAACTTATTTAACCACAACCTCGGCGATATATATATCCAGGAACAACCGCCGGAAATTACTCTTAACGGACGTACTATAGTATTTACAAATGAATTTTTGATAAAGTTATTTATATTTGCAGCTGTAATCATTATAGTACCTACAATAATTGCTCTGGGCTCGTTAAGCAGTATTATCAGCGCAAAGAATAACGAGAAGTCGGAAATTGAAAAGAAAATTGCAGATGTAGACAGATTCCTGGAAGAAAACCAGAATGTATCATCAGATTTGTTTGATGAAGGTGATGAAATAAGAATCGGGTTAGAGCATAATAAAGGGATTTATTCTTACTATACAATTGTAGGTACAGAAATTCCTAAAAAGCTATGGCTAACATATCTTAACCTCGGAGAAAATGTTACTATAGAAGGTCAGGCTGATAATTTGGAAAGTGTATACAGCTTCTTTAGAAGTATAAAAGATTATGATTCTGATTCTAATATTAAACTTCAAAAATTAGGGCTGGCTTCAAATTCAAAGCTGGAAGAAATTAACATAGACGAACAAACTACCGATGCGGATAATAAAAAAGAATTTGATACGGAATCAATTTTAACATCATTAAACGCAGATTTTTACGAGTTTAGAATTTCAGACGCCCCTGATACAGCTCAAGGCGGACAAAGTTCTGCCAAGGCGGGTGATAATTCTGACCTTCCGGAAGGCTTGGAAACTATAAAATAATATAGAGGATTGTAATAAAATGGAAAAATATAAAAGATTTTACGGCTTAATTATATTTGTGGCATTGACAGCAGCGCTGGGGTTTATATCTTATAAGCTCATTATGCCGAAAATTACCGAAAAAAACAATTTACAAGCCGAAGTTGAACAACAACAGCAGACCTTGGATAAAAAGAATAATGAATTGGCTATTGTAAAACAAAAAATTAAAAAGATAAAAGATTCTATTACTACTTCTCAAAAGAAAATTTATTCTCCGATAGAATCTGATTTGGGGAATGATACATTATTTTTTACCTTGTATAACGATGTAATAGAAATGGTTCATTCAAATACGGTAAAGATAAAATCTATCAGTTATAAATACAATCCTGAAACAGATGCTTTTGTAAAATTTGGGAAAGATGTTTACTTTGTATGTGATGTGGATATGGAATTGGTATCCAATTATGTAAATTTAGGTAAATTGATACAGGATTTATATCAATATCCTTATTATATAAAAATAAACAGTTTAGAAGTAAAGCCTTATGAGAAGGATAAAAAAATATTAATCAGCAAACTGAGTTTGCGTTTATACGCTCATACAGAACCGTCAGAAGAGGAAAATACATCAGACGCCCCTGCATTGAACGGTGCAGACACTGCTTTGCCTCAATAGGGCTTGAAAAATAATTTTCTTTAGGATAGAATTTTTTTGTTGACACTTTTGAAAGTTTAATATGAGCGGAAGTAGCTCAGTTGCCCGAGTGAGGCGGTTGGGGTACGGAGGCAAATCGGTAAAGAGGCATAGAGCCGAACGTATCAAAGATACAGACTCTGCCAACTGAGCCGAAGAGTTTTGAAAGTTTAATATGAGCGGAAGTAGCTCAGTTGCCCGAGTGAGGCGGTTGGGGTACGGAAGCAAATCGGTAAAGAGGCACAGAGCCGAACGTATCAAAGATACAGACTCTGCCAACTGAGCCGAAGAGTTTTGAAAGTTTAATATGAGCGGAAGTAGCTCAGTTGCCCGAGTGAGGCGGTTGGGGTATGGAAGCAAATCGGTAAAGAGGCACAGAGCCGAACGTATCAAAGATACAGACTCTACCAACTGAGCCGAAGAGTTTTGAAAGTTTAATATGAGCGGAAGTAGCTCAGTTGGTAGAGTATCTGCCTTCCAAGCAGACTGTCGCGAGTTCGAGTCTCGTCTTCCGCTAAT
>CALVBV010000060.1 GCA_944325815.1 Candidatus Gastranaerophilales bacterium | reverse complement strand
GCTCAGTTGGTAGAGCAAGGGACTGAAAATCCCTGTGTCCTTGGTTCAATTCCGAGTTGCGGCATATTTTTTTGTTAATAATAAGCAAGGGTTTCAGCCTATAATAGATTTTTTAATTTTTTATAAATCTAAAAATTGGTACAAATTTGGTACAGTAGAAAATAAGATTTTATTTTAGATTTATTCATTTAAATCATCATAAATTTTGTATAATTCATCTCTTGCAGCCTGTAATAAATCTTGTACTAAATAACCTAAAGAAATAAATCTATGGGCGTCACAATCCAAAGATAATTCTTGTTCTCTAAACAGGCTCTTTCTATTTTCTGCTATATCTGTAGTTAGATAGTAAACTATTTTTAATGCATTATCTATTTTGGAAGCATTATTTTCAATCCTTGCTGATATATCACTATTTACCATTTAAAACCTCACTTTCTTTTATTTTTAAATTATTTATTAGTTTTCATTATGTCTAAAGAAGATTTTTTCTATCCAATAAAGCGGCTTAAACTATACAAAATCTCTTGCTTTCTATAACTCTTGTAAACTGCTTATAAAGTTCTGCATAAACCTTTTTAAATGCCATACTGTCAAATCTGTTACTCCTAACTGTAGACCAGCGGATTTTAAATATTCCGGCATGGAGTTCATCAGTATTTTGTGCAACCATCTCAGCTTTTAAACTGTCCTCTATGGCTGAAATCTCTGCTTGCACTTCTTCCTGCATAAGTTTAAGTTCTTTGAGTTCTTTAACTTGTTTTTCTAATTCTTTTGGGTTCATCATATCTATATCCTTTCTCTATTCGTTCTCTGTTCGTCATATTAATACATAACTGCTTTGCAAATGTGTTTATAAAGCTTTTTGCCATTAGCAAAATTCATAACTTTTTTAATGAAGTACAGGCAGCCATAAGCCCCTTTGCCTTCCAATACAACTTGAAATTGGTCAAGTGTCAGGTTCTTTTCTGATATAAAAGTAAACTCTGTTACCCAATCAGTAGAATAACTTTGCCTTACATCATAGTTTTTAATTTCTAATTCGTTTGTTTTGATGTCTGATAATTTCATTTTATAATTCCTTTCGTTTCATTGCTAACTATTTATAGTTATATTATAACTCATATTAATAATTAAATCAAGTGTTTTTATAACTATTTCTTTACATTTCTTAATTGTAATCATTGCTTTTATAATCAAAATGAGTTAGAATATTATTAAAGGAGAATATAAAATGTTGAAATTTGAATTTTTATTAAAGGGTAAACTTGCAGAAAACGGATTGACACTTGCAAAACTGTCAGAAATGCTTGGAGTTATCCCTCAAAATTTGTCGCAAAAACTCAAAAGAGGTACTACATCTTATGATGAAGCCCAGCACATAGCCGACCTTCTTGGTTATGATATAGAATGGATTAAGAGAAAATAGGTATATTATGAGATATGAAAACAGATGTAGTGATGTTGATAAATTAAAGGCTGAATTAGACTTATACAGACCTTTTGACAGTAATACATTAAAACAGTTAAAAGAATATTACAGAATTTCACTTACATATACATCAAATGCAATAGAAGGAAATACTTTAACTGAATCCGAAACAAAGGTTATTATTGAGGACGGATTAACTGTCGGCGGACATCCGATTAGAGAAATTCAAGAAGCCATAGGGCATTCTAAAGCTTATGATTTAATCTACAGTCTTATACAGAATAAAGACCTTACAGAAGCAAATATTTTAGAATTGCATAGACTATTTTATGAACAGATTAATCCTGAAAATGCAGGTAAGTACAGAGATAAAAAAGTAATTATTACAGGCACTACTTACGAGCCTCCGGCACCTGATAAGGTACAAGGATTAATACAAAACCTTTTAGAGCAATTACCCCGAAAAGAAAAAGAATTGCACCCTGTAGAATTTGCAGCGTGGTTTCATTTGCATTTTGTAAATATTCATCCGTTCATTGATGGTAACGGCAGAACTGCCAGACTTTTAACCAATCTCATTTTGCTAAAAGCCGGATATGCTGTAATTATTATTCCTCCTGTAGTTAGAGCGGATTATATTGAAGCCTTGAAGGCAGCACAAACAAATTACAATGAACAAGCATTTTTTAACTTTATTTCTGAAATGGTATTGGAATCTATGAAGGACTATTTAAGAATAGTTAAACATTTGATGAAATAAAAAACTTTAATAAGAATAGCATGGAAATTGCTTGGAATATCAGCAGAAATACAGTAGAAAATTAATTTTTACAGTCCCTAAAAAGGGGGAAAATAAATTTTGGAATAGTTAAAGCCTATTATTCCACTAAATGAAAAAGTGACAAATTTATAGCGTTTAAACCCTTGTAGTAACCTTGCGGTAGCATTATAGCTCTTTTAGTTTATTCATAACACTTTCGATTGTTTTTTCATCAACTATTCCGATATTTGTATTTTGAGTTTCTATTTTATCGCTTTGTTTTTCGCCTATTGTATCTCTTATAACCTCAAAGGCTTTTACCTTGCCTTTTATTTCAAATTCTATGTTCAAAATATATTCTCCTTTTTAATACGTCTTAAAATCGATTTTTTATCGTTGGAGGATAAATTATATTGCCTTTATAATAAACTCATGAAATCACCCCCGATTTACAACCGTAGAATTAATTTTTCGTTTATCTCTTTCACGCATTATACGTGCTTGTTCTTTTTTCTTTTCGAGATAAAGTAATTCTTTTGGTGTTAAATTACTTGTAGGAGTTTGTGCGTCAACGTCAATTCCTAATTTTTCGGCACATTCACGGCAATATTTCCAATCAGGTGGTGCACTTTTGGCATTCGTCAAGTCCTTATCAATCCAACCATTATTACATTTTTTATTTTTGCATATATGTAAAACATATTTCATTTTTATTTCTCCTTATATTCCATAAGCCCACGTTGGTTTAGGCTTGATATCTGATACTTTTTGTGTGTTGTTGTCGTAGTTTAATTTTGCAACAACTCCAGATTGTCCGTGCCTGTTTTTTGCTATAATAAGCTGCATTTCATTATGGTTTTGAGGTTTCTCAATATCCGCATAATACGCAGGTCTAAAGACAAAGCCTATTATATCTGCATCCTGTTCTATTTTGCCGGAATCTCTCAGGTCAGATAATATTGGTCTTTTGTCTTTTCTTTCTGCATTTGCTCTGTTAAGCTGATGTAACACTATAAAAGGCTTTTTAGCTTCCATTGCTAGCAGCTTTAATTCTCGTGAAATTTCGGAAATACGTTCATAGGAATTAGTTTTATTACCACCTGATATTAAACCGAGATAATCAATAAAAACAATATCAGCATTAGAGGCTAAGACTATACTTTTAATCCTGGCTGTTGATATATTGTATTCTGTGCAAATATTAATATCTAATTGACTGAAACTTTCTGAATATGCATAATTAAAATATTCAATAGCTTCTTGTTCTGTTAGTTGTCCATTTCTGTATTTAGCAGAATTGATTTTGGTTTCTGCTGAAATAATACGATTCAATAACTGTTCTTTGTTCATTTCAAGAGAAAAAATCAAAACTTTTTTACCCTGCTTTGCTATAGACAAAGCTATATTAAGCATTAGACAGGTTTTTCCCATGCCGGTAGCTGCAGCAAGAATAAACAAGTCACCGCTTTGGAAATTACCAATTATACTGTCTATTGAAGAATACCCTGTTTGTATCGGGTTTGTCTTGGTTATTCTGTCATAATCATCACCGAGTTTGTTTACATCTTCCATATCATTAAGTTTTGAAAGTGTTGATTTATTAGGGAGTTCATATTGTTTCTTTAAATTTTCTAATTCTTGAAATTCTTCTAAACTAGAACAGTTTTTTGCCCTTCTTTTAAGCCAATTTTCTTGTATTACTTTGATATAATAATCGCAATTTACATCAGTAATATATTCATAAGCTAGAGATAATAAAGATTCAAATACTCCATTTTTACATGTTTTACCTTGATAATCATTAATGAGGTTATCAGCATTAAGCCTATCTGTACCATGTTTTTGATACTGGTCTAAAATGACATCAAACATTTCAATATTTGTTTTGTCTATGAACATATCACGGCTTATATGCTCCATAATATAACCTTTTTTCGGTTCTCTACCGCATACAGCCATTCCTAAAAGGATTCGTTCATTTTCAATTTGTCTTTGTAATAAAGCATTAGAATGCTCTGTATGGGGTGTTGTCATAATCGAACTCTCCTTCCTGCTCTATTGTTATATTGTTTTTGCTTTTATTCTGGTTCTGTTCCCAGGTTCTTATGCAAGCTTTCCAATCTTTCATCTGATTTTTGCCAATAAGCCAACCTTTAGATTCGTAATAATTAAAAAATTGTATAGGGTTAATTGAATTATTTCTCTCTAAGCAGTATTTTTTTATTTCTTCTATAGTAGGTTTTTGAAATAATTTTGTACCCCTATATATATTCTTATATTCTTTATATTCTTCATCTGTTGTTATTTGTTTGTTGCTTGATTGTTGCTCTGCTTGTTGCTCACTTTGCCACTTATTCCAGTTATTAACCGTTATTATTGAATATCGGCTTGTTGCTCTGTTTGTTAATTCGCCTGTTGATTTTAGCTTCAAAATCGCAGTTCTTATCTGCTGTTGACTTAGAGCCGTTTCTCTGGACAAAGAAGCAATTGATGTAATAAATTGACCAGCTTTTATAACCTGTCCTTTCCATTTTGTATCTTTAAAATTAGCTTTTAAGAGACAGTGTAAAAACAAAACCCTTACAGGTAAATCAGAATACCATTCCCAGTTAAGCAATCGCCTGTGAAGCTTCACAAAACCGCCTGTTTGTGATATACTGCTTACAGGTACAGAGCCTTCAATATTGAGGGCTTTTTTATTTTCCATGCCTGCCCCCTATACTGTCTTTTTATTAGTTTCTTCAACCCATTCTTGAAAGGCACTAATTTTGATATACTGTCTTTTTCCGATAAGTTTAACAACCTTATCTTTAAAGCCTTTAGTATTATAAAAAATTAATTGCCTTAATGCCCCAACTGTTGGATATTGGGCATACTCTGAAAATTTTGATAATGGAATTAAGTCTAAAGTCTTTTCTAACATTTAAAAACCTCCTTTTTTTTAAACTTTGTTTGTGTATGTTTACAGTTTATAGGAGGTTTATTTAAAATATAACGTCTAAAATAGACGGTATTTAGACGCCGTCTATTTACCATCTATTTCTTAATGTCGTTTTTAACGCTTTAATCCCTGTACCTTTGGAAGCTAATTTGTTGTTAATATTTTCTAAATGTTGCTTTATTCCTCTTTGGGAAAGACTCATTTTTTGTTCAAGCTCTTTATATGTAGAAAAACCTTGTTCAAAATATCCAATTAATTCGTTCTCTCTGTCTGTAAATAAATTACTTTTTTTCGTTGATTTAGCTTTTGTATTAATAGATGTCATAAAATCAATCAAATTTTCTAATACTTTTATTGCTGCCATTCGCCATAAAGTGTAACAAAATTCCGGCATGGAAGTTTTATCAAAACGTTCTTCACCTGCAAAAATATAAAAATCAAAGCTATCTGTATTAATACGTGATTTACATTCAGCCAATCTGAAACAAATAGCTTCTTTATCATCACTAGATAAATTAGCAACAATAGCTATATAAAAATCAAGTATACCTAAATGTTTATTGGTAATATCTTCTTGTATTTGGGGGCTTAATAAATTCCATAAAGATCCGCTAACAATAGGGTAAAAAGGCTTTAAACTTCCTTCTGTTTCACTAGGACACTTAAAACGCATAAAATCATATTCTATATTTTTTTCTTTTTCGCATTTCCATAGCAGTAGTTTATAAAATTCATCAATATACTTATTGTATTCTTCTGTTTCTGAATAGCTATAGTATTGCTGTAATTTTTTATTAAATTCTTCTTTTAAAATATCTATCTCGGCAATATATGATTTTATCTCAGACAACAAAATATCAAATATTTCATTATCAGCTTTTTTAATCTCTAAAACATATTTTTTTAATGATGATATTATGCTATATTTATTTTCTTTATCCAAGCCTGTTAATCCTCATTTAATCTCGCTGAACATTTCGTTTGTTGTGGTTTCCAGTAACTGAGCTGTGTGTTTTTGGGTTAAGTGTGAGTATCTTTTAACCATTTGCATTGTTTTATGTCCTGTAACCTGTGCTATATCAAGCAGGCTTCCGCCATTCATAGCAATATGGCTTGCTACAGTATGTCTTAAATCGTGAAATCTGCATTTAATGCCGGATTCTTCAAGCACCTTATAAAACCTTACCCGCATATCTATTAATTTTTGCCCGTTTTTGGTAGTCCATAGATAATCACTCTTGATGTTGCGTACTTTCTTAAATTTCCTAAGTTCTTCCAGCAGGTCTTTTGTAATTGGAACACCTCTGTTTTCTCCATTCTTGGTATTCAGAAAATAAAACTGTTTGTTGATTAAATCAACATTTTCCCACCTGAGTTTATGAATTTCTGAATACCTTGCACCTGTAGAGAGTGCAATTAATACAAAAAGATACGTTTCATAATTGTAGTTTTCACCATCAAGATTAAAGGTTTTGCAGGCTTCTAAAAGCTTTTTTATCTCGTCCGGCATGAGAAATCTGTCTTGCTTTGCAGGTTCAGTATATTTGCTGACTTTCAACATCGGATTTTCTTCAAGCCAGCCCCACTCTTTAACAGCTTTAGAAAGCACAATGGATAAACAAGCCATATAACGGTTTGCAGTAGCCTCAGAACGTGTTTTTTTATCTCCTTTTGGTTTCGGACTTTCTTCTGTTATAAGTTTTTCTTTGCATTCAGATAAAAGAGCCGGAGTAACTTTTGATAACAAATAATTCCCTATATGCTGTTTCCACCATTCTAATTGCATTTTGTACTTTTGATAATCAGCAGAGTTTCTTTTGGGTAACTCAATATTAATATATCGGTCTATGAGTTCATTTAAAGTATGTTTCTTTGCTTCATAGTCGGTTAGATGCTTGCCTTTTTTCATTTGGGGTTCATATTCACCAATCCACTGTTTAGCAAGTGTTATTTTGTCAAAAGTTGCCGTCAAGGTCGGATATCCTTTAACCCTTATAACAACTTTATATGTTATAGTTCCATCTTTCTTTTTTCGTTTTTGAATTGTAGCCATTAATCCGCCTTAAATCCTATTTTAGCTGGTTTTGTTCTATCCATTAGTAAGTCTATAGCTTCATAAATCCTTTGTTTATCGGCTTCATTGTTCTTGCAATAGTTAATAAAATATTGTTCCAATTCCTGAAATCGTTTTGTAAGGTCTTTATGTTCAAGTACAAATTGTCTTAATTGAACAAAAGCTCTTACAATTTGTACATTTATTTCTATAGCTTTATCACTATTTAGAACGCTTGCAAGCATAGTGACACCATGTTCAGTAAAAGCATAAGCATTTTGATAGCTGTACTTTAAATTTTTGAGGTGGTCACAATTTGTGACCAGTTCCTTTTGTTCTTCATCTGTGAGTTGAAACATAAAATCAACAGGAAATCTTTTTATATTACGTTTAACAGCTTGATTTAACTTTTTGGTTTCGACCCCGTAAAGTTCTGCTAAATCTCTGTCAATCATAACTTTTTGCCCTCTTATTTCATAAATAAGGTTTTTAATAATTGCTAACTCATTCATAAAAGATTCCTTTTTATTAAGATTTTAATTTTTGGTACAATTTTGGTACAGTAAAATTCAAAAAACTGCAAAAATTTATAAAAAGATTATAAAAGAAACATCGCTACAAGTCAATAATAATCTTGTTTTAAGTTTTTATAGTTTTTTATAGATTATACAGGAACACCGACTGAAAATCCCTGTGTCCTTGGTTCAATTCCGAGTTGCGGCATATTTTTTTGTTTAAAAATTATACATTTCCGCAACTCGGAATTTTATCTGGTATACGTCTCCCCGACTTTCGTCGGACTCGACTTCCTCTATTCAAAACGATACTCAATCGTTTTGAACAGAGTTCTTGGCATATTTTTTTGTTAGCGGGAGAAACGGCGGGATAGACTTTTAGTCTATTATGCTATTTATCTCATTTCTCCAATACAGGCAAGTCAAAATAAGAAAGACCGGAGGTTTTGTCTTTGAGTCAGACTAGGTAAAATAATTCAGGTTTGTAGTTTTACCAATGTCTGACGACCAAATGTGACAAGTCTTTTTGTTTACTTTTTCTACAGAAAAAGTATACGGCGGTAAGGGGAATCCTCTTGTTCGCTCGCGTTTAACGGCTACTCCGAGTTTTGCTTCAAGACTTTGTCTTTGGCAAAACTCTCCGGCCTCAGCTCGCTCACGCTGAACCCCTTGACAAGGCTTACGCCTTGTGAGGGGTTCTCAATTTCCACGATACAAGCAAGCCAAAATAAGAAAGACCGGAGGTTTAGTCTTTAAGTCAGACTAGGTAAAATAATTCAAGCTTGTAGTTTTACCAATGTCTGACGACCAAGTGTGACAAGTCTTTTTGTTTACTTTTTCTACAGAAAAAGTAAACGGCGGTAAGGGGAATTGAACCCCTGTTTGGAGAATGAGAATCTCCCGTCCTAACCACTAGACGATACCGCTATGTTGGCATGTGGTCTGAATAAATTACACTCGACCAATCACCTTCAAAATAACTAATCTGGGTTAATGTTCCTGTTTTAATTAACAATTTAAACTGATTATCCGCTTCGAGTTTTAATGTTTTAGCTATAGCGGATTGAATAACATCCGGCGTTGTAACAACAATAATACGATTCCCCTGATTTTCTTCTACCAGCTTATCAATAACGTCAGAAACCCGTTTATTAAATTCTTCTAATGATTCTCCGCCCTCCGGTGTTTCAAGTATTACTCCGGGGCCGTACTGGTCAAATAAATCTTCATAAGATCTTCCACTCCATTCCCCGTGTCTGCGTGAGGGCAAATCAATTGATGTAATCTTTTTCTTAAAAAGTTTTGCGATAATCTGCGCAGATTGAGTACATCTTGCAGATGAACTTGTATAAATAGTATCATAAGCTACCGCCCTGTTTTTAAGATATTCACAGACTTTATCCATTTCTTCTTCCCCAAACTCATTGAGCTTTGGGTATTTATCTGCATCACTTATTATGCCGTCCATACTATGAACAGTGGCGCCGTGGCTTATAAATGTTATTTTGCATTTACGTTTGAACATTAATAAATTCCTTACTAAAATATTATATCACACATATTCTTATTGCAAAAAGAAAAATTTTCCAACTTTAGTTATAGAATCATTAAAAATATTTCATATTTTAGTTTGATTGACTTTTGAATAAAAAACATTAAACTGAACATGTACAACTATACACAAACCATAAGGAGAGAAACTATGGGCAAGCGACTTGACGGTTCATCCCTGTTTAGCGGAATTAATGCAGGCTTATCAAACTCCTTTGCAATGATAGCAAGCCAATATACAGACGGTGTTACCTTAGAAAACCTTAATAAAGCATTAACAAATACCAATATTACCGGAACGGGTTATGGTGCGACATTTGCATCTTATCTGACGACGAATTTTAATAGTATTGATGCAAACAGTGACGGCACAATTTCTGCTGATGAAATTCAAAAATTGATGAACAATATGGCAACCCAAGGGCTTACAAGGGACCAAATTATGTCATTGGGCTCTGCTTACGGCATGTCAAGCTCTTTGCAGGAAACAGTTTTATCACACTTTGATGACATTGACACAAACAAAGACGGTAAAGTTACAAATCAGGAAATCAATGCATACGGGATTAATTCTGATATCGAAAAACAGAAAATCGAAGATAGAAATCGTATAGTTAATAATATGTCTTTATACTATGGAGAGGATTTAACTGAGTACGAAGGCAGTTTGATGGACTATAAATATTTAGATGATGAAGAAAATTCGTAGGTTCTAAATGAGGAAATAAAAGGGGCGGAACGCAAAGCGTTCCGCCCCTTTTATTTATCTATTCATTTTTGTCCTGATGCGGTTCAATGGGGTGAGGTTTTGTCATGACGCTAATAACGCTTAAAAGAACCATAATTAATATCAAAACCGCAATATAAATAAAGTAATTTTTTAAAGTTCCGGTGAAGTATGTAGCAACAGCCCCTCCGACAATTGCAACAGACGTTAATATTGCAACGGTTTTTTTCTGAGAAAAACCGGCTTTAAGCAGTTTGTGATGGATATGTTCAGCATCAGCTACAAAAGGGGATTTTCCTTTCATGATTCGCCTGAGGCTTGAGTAGGTAATATCCATAATCGGGACGGCAAGGACTAAAAACGGCAGAAGAACCGCAAGAGCTGCGCCTTTCATTACGCCTGCAATAGAGAGGGTTGCCAGCAGGAATCCTGAGAACAGGGCGCCGGAATCTCCCATAAAAATTTTTGCAGGGTTAAAGTTATAGGTCAAAAATGCAAGCATGGAACCTGCCAGAATGAAAGCTATCAATGCAGTAATGGGTTGAGCCGGGGTTACAGCAACGGCGATTAGCGCAAGTGTGATTGAGCTAACCGTAATAACAGAGCCTGCAAGCCCGTCAACTCCGTCAATGAAATTAACAGCGTTAGATATTCCGACAACCCACAACAGGGTTATAGGATATGAAAAAATTCCCAGATGAATTACACCGCCCATAGGGTTAAAAATTGTATCGATTTGAACACCGAGGAGGTATACTATAGTGGCAATTGATAATTGAATAACGAGTTTAAATTTTGCATCCAGATTATAAATATCATCAATGAGTCCTAAAAGAAACATCAGTGAGCCTCCGAGAAGGATTCCGGATAGCAGGCTTCCGTAGGGATAGTAGCTTAGAAGAACAAGAAACAGGAATGTAAGCATTGCGCTTGTCCAGATGGCGACTCCTCCCAATCGTGATATAGGAAGCTTATGTATTTTTCTTTCGTTAGGCAGATCAACTAAACCTTCTTTTTGTGAAAATTCTATAACAATCGGGACAATAAACACCCCGAGAAGGTATGATATAAACGCGCCTATTATATGTGCTTGTGTAAGTTTTATAATCATATAATCATTATACCAGATAAAAAGTTTTTGAGATAAATGACGCCAAAATAAAGTTTAGGAGTTTGTAACAGTTCCTCCCTAATGAGGGAGGTTAGGCGGGTGCCGGCCTTGGTAGGGGAGTTGAGAACGAGTAGGGTAGACTTCAGTCTACCACTTTACAGAAAGGTTTAGATGTTGAGTAGTTTAGCAGTTGAGAAGAAGTTATAAATGTTGAAAAGTGGAAAGGTTGAAATCCCCTCTCCCCTTGTGGGAGAGGGCCAGGGAGAGGGGTCTGCTTGGGTTTAGGAAAGAAAAAGTTTAGTAGTTTAGATGAAGTTTTTTTCTATTCTTCTTTTTTCAACCCCCAAACACCCCTCCCCGAAATCAGAGATTTCGACCCTCCCACAAGGGGAGGGTTAAGCTTAATCACTTAGTCACCTGGTCACTTGGTCACTTCATAAATGCACCCTTCACACTTCACGCCTCACGCTTCACCGGATAAAGTTTAGGAGTTGAGAAGAAGTTATAAATGTTGAAAAGTGGAAAGGTTGAAATCCCCTCTCCCCTTGTGGGAGAGGGCCAGGGAG
>CALVBV010000059.1 GCA_944325815.1 Candidatus Gastranaerophilales bacterium | reverse complement strand
AAAAGGACAAGATAAAAGTATCTCATTGAGGGTGTTTTAGCCTAAAAAAACAGCCTCAATGTAACTCAATAGGTATTGAGTTACATTGAAGGTAACTTAGTTAAAACAAAACCCTCCTTTAAAGGAGGGTTTTGTTTTTATTATAATTTTTCCGGATTTCTCAGCGGGATTAACCTGTCTAAATCAGAGTTTACACTAAAGTAAAATCTTGCCGTGTTCTCTCCGTAAGAGCGTCCGAGCGGGAAGCCGACACCAATTTGAGCAGTCAGCCAATCTGTAAAGTTGATATATGTTCCAAAGCCTACTGCATGTAAGAAAGATTCCGGATAGTTATAGATATTATCATTTTCACCTACCCAGCCCCAATCATAGAATACGGCCAGTCTCAATCTTTCATCAACTTTTGGCAGCCATCTGTTTAAGTATGGAACAGGGAATCTGTATTCAACCGTACCTGTAACACCATAGTCGCCGATTAATTCAGCAGGCTGATAACCTCTTAATGTGTACGGGCCGCCCATCTGCATTTGTTCTGCTGCGTACAAGCTGTTAGGTGAATACTGACCGTTAACCCTTATGATACCCATGCTTCTTGCAAATAATCTTTGAACACGAGTAGCGCCTGCAGTGAACTTGACAAATGTTGTATCCTGAATAGCACCGTGGCCGTCACCGCCGAGCCCGAAATCAAATCCAAAGTTTCCAATCCAACGGCCGTAATTATCATCGGTCATACCATATAAGCCTGAACGCCATACATTCAAGTTATATGTAGAAAGTCTCAACGGATTACCGGCAATGTTAGCAGATGTATTTGCGTTTACATAATCATACCCTGTATATGCTATCAAATCTGTTTTTGCAGTCTGAATCAACGGCTGGGTTAATTTAAAGAAATAGCTCTGAGCATTACCTTTAACATTCAATGATTTGTATGGCCCGCCCAATCTTACGTGCGAATCTGAAAAGTCGAATGACAATCTGGTTCCGTAAGATGAAACAGGCAGCGAGTAACCAGCCATCCAGCCTGTAGCACCGGATGAAAGAATTGTTCCACCGTAAATTTTATCACCCAAACCGGTTAAGTTATCCATACCAACTAGGAATGAAACCCTTTGTGCGCCTGTATAAGAACGTCCGTAGTCATCGTAAGCAAAATTCAGGTTAACCGGGAATCTGTCGCGTACATTCAACGTGATTGCAGTATTTTCTTCACCTTCCTGTTGTCTTTCGACTTCTGTTTGTACCTGAACGTAATCTTCACGGTTAATTTCTTTCATTGCTCTTTGAAGGTTTTTAGCGTTAAATACATCGCCTTCTCTGAGCCCGGCTTTACCCATAATGATATGGCGCAAGTACCATTCTCTTGTCCACTTTTCGCCTTCGATATTAAGCTCGCCTACTTTACTTTCGATAATCTTAATTGTTGCAACGCCGTCTACAATTCTTTGAGGCGGTACAGTTGCATAAGATGTGAGGTAGCCTTTAGAGCGGTAATAGTTAGTTACCTTTGAACAAACTTCCAGCAATTCATCAAAAAAGATATCTTCACCAAGAACCTCTAACCCTAACTTTTCTAATTCTTCTGTAGGAATTTGGGTATTACCTTCAAAATTTATCTTCTGTAAAAGAAAGTGCGGATTATATAAAACCCCTTCTCTTGCCTGATTTTCTTCTACAGACGCATCATATATCTGTTCGTCTTTTGTAACTGTATCAAAAGATTGAATATAACTCTTATCAATCTGATAATTATTAATCTGCTGCATGTCGGTTTTGTTAAAAGAACCGGCATCATATCCCTGAACCTGTGCCGGCAATACAGTTCCCGCCATAGGGTCAGCCATTGCTTTATTAATTGATAACAAGCATAAAACAGCAAGCAAATAACTTATTCGTTTCTTCATCGTTTCATAATTCCTAATTTTTTTCATTATTGGGTTATAATATTATCTTACATCTAACATTATATTTTAATTTAAGACGTGAAACAAATTTTAATTGCTAGATTGTAAAGAAATATTAATTGACATTTCTTTTATTTTAACCTATTTGTAAAACTTTGTAAAGATTTTTATATACTCTTGTTATATGATTTCTGGAAGATTGAATTATATAGTATTTAGTTCGTGCGAAAAAATTTACATAAATTTACACAAATAATTAAAATTAGCCCTATAAAAAGCGTTATCAAAGAAAGACGATAAAATTTTCAGCCCAATGTAACACAATACATATTCTGTTACATAAGGTTACAACACGAGAAAAATGAGGATTATTTATGACAGAACCTATCACAACAAAAATGCCGGCAGAGAAAAAAATCTATGTTCAAGCTGAAGGCGGGGCTTATAAAGCTATGAAAGGCAAAGCCAATCTTAATGCCGGTGTCTTGTTCGGAGGAGAAATCGAAAAAAAAGGAACTTATTTAAAGGGAGAGATTGGATACGGAACAGCTTTCAAAGCCGGGGTTGAAGCAGGACATCAGTTCGATTGGAAAAATAATATGGGATTGGAACTTTCTGCTAATGCTCAATATCTACGCGATAATAGTGAATCAAAAATCAATAATACGGTAAATGTAAATGGCTATGGTTACAGCTTTTCAAATAAATGGAACGATGGGTATGCAAAAGCCGGAGTAAGCGGAATGTTTACATTTGAAGGTAAAAAAGGAAGTATAAAAGCAGGAGTTGAGGGAGGATATAGGACAAATTTTGCATCGAATGTCAATCACAATGTTGATTTAATTGTTAAACCGCAGGATAAGCCAAGTGTAAATTATAATACTTCTTTTAAAGGCAAAGAAGAAGGTGTTTATATTACGCCAAAGGTTTCTGCGGAATTAAATCTCGGTAAAAAAGGTAACTGGTCTTTGATTGCAGATGCTGATATTTATCAGGGAAAAGCAGGTATAAGATATACATTCTAATATACATTCTAAAAAATGCCGGTTTTAATCCGGCATTTTTTTATTTTTTTGTTATAAAATCAAGTACTCCGTTTATAAATGTGAGAGGATGTACAGGACATCCCGGAATATATAAATCTATCGGATATTTTTCCAGAAATTCTCTGTTCAATTTCTTTGATTCTTGGAAAACTCCGCCTGATATTGCACAGGCACCAGCTAAGATTACAATCTTTGGATTTGGCGTATGCTTGTAGCAGTCCTCAAGAGCGTAAGCCATATTATCGGAAATCGGGCCGGTAACCACTATACCGTCAGCGTGACGGGGGGATGCGACAAAATCTATTCCGAATCTTCCCATATCAAAGTTGCAGTTTGAGCAGGCATTCAATTCCATCTCACATCCGTTGCAGCCGGCTGCTGAAACTTGTCTTAACTTTAATGATTTTGAGAAAACTTTTCTTATCTCTTTTCTTGCTCTGATTGCAGCCTTTTCAAATTCCTCTGGAGTCATATCCTCTGTAATTATCAACTTATCTCTGTCAGTTGATGATAGTTTGTAATAATTACTGAATTGAATTGCCTCACACGCGCATTCCCCGCAGAGCGTGCATTTGCCTAAATCAATTGAAAGCGGATTTGCTTTAAGTGCGCCTGCGGGACAAATTGATTCATCAATCGTACACCCTTCGCATTTCTTTAAAAGCGGGAACCCTCTAAACTGGCTGCGCATTGGCGCATTCGGAATATCCGGTATATATTGTTTCCCTTGAAAATATTTTAAAACTATTGTATCTGTCAACATTTTTTATTCCTTTTCATTTAATCAACTTTATTAAAGATCATTTCCGCAGTATGAGAGGTTGAAACTCTTGTTGCAGAGCGGAAAATCTGATACACCGTTGTTTCTCACTGCCATTGCAAGCATGTACCAGTTATTGAAAGACGGGTCTTTTATTTTGTATCGGATAAGCTCACCGTTAGCGCCAGTGATTGCAATGTGTACAATCTCGCCTCTCCAGCCTTCTGTCATTGATACAACAAAAGAGTTTGGTGAGAGGTTTTTATTCGGCTCAACCTTTATCGGCTCTTCTTTGTACTCATTAAGTTTTGCAAGAAGCTTTTTAACAATCTGCATAGACTGTTTAATCTCCTTGTATCTCAGAGTAAATCTTGAATGAACATCTCCTGTAGCTTTGAACGGTTTTACAACATCAAGTGACGTATACCAGTTGTCATTAAAATCGAATCTTGTATCAATATCAACACCTGATGAGCGGGCTGCCATACCGACTGCCCCGAGAGATTTTGCTGTTTCAGAGCTTACAACGCCGGTTCTTTCCATTCTTGATATACAGGAAGGTGTTTTGAGCATGACTTTTGTTGTTCTGTCAACAGTTTTTGCAACGCCGTCAAGCATTTTAACAATCTTTTTAGACATTTCTTCATCAATATCAAAGTTAACACCGCCTACGTTGATTAAGCCTCTTCCGAAACGGCTTCCGGAGATTTCAAGCATTGTATTAATTACAAGGGTTCTCGTAATTCCGAAGATTGAAGCACCCATTAAATATGCCATATCACCGGCAATTGCACCCATATCACCGATATGGATTGCCATTCTCTCCATTTCCAGAGCAATACGTCTTATGATTTGTGCTTTAGAAGAAATTTTTGTATCTGATAATTCTTCCATTGCCTGCGAGTATGCCATATTGTACCCGATAACGGTATCGCCGCATACAGATTCAGCAAGGCGGTTATTATATCTTTTGTCTTTTAAGAATAAATCCTCAACTCCTCTATGCTGATAGCCGAGCATAATCTCTAAGTCGTAGACTTTTTCGCCCTGACACATGAATCTGAAATGTCCGGGTTCAATTACGCCGGCATGAATCGGCCCTACTGCAACCTGGTGAACATCTTCGCCTTCCATTTCAAAGAAAGGATATTTGTCTTGATTTTGTCTTACAGGCTTGAGCCAGGGATGGTTAAGCGGTTCAATTCCAAATTCTTCATAGAATTCTCTTTCAAATATATGAAAAGCAGGAACTGTCTGCGTAAATGACTGATAAGATTTCATATCAGGAGTAAATATGCTTGATGTAATGTATAACTTTCCGACTTTGTCATCTGCCATTACAACGTATAATCGCACATTATCAAATTCTTTTTTACCAAAGAATCCGACAACTCTCATTTTCATTTTTTCAACGTCAGCTCTGATTTCGTCTATTGAAACAGCCGGAATATCAAGAGCATTTATTTTTTTGTTGTTTTCCGTAATTATCCAATTCATAAATACCTTCTCTATACTTCATTTTTTACAAACTTTGGAGTTAATCGGCTATTGTCATACTCTCCCTGTACAAATATAGCACAAAAAGAAATCAGCAGAGTATTTTATTTTGTATAAAAAAATCTTTTTCCTTAACCGGAATGTTCTTTATATTTCGTAATACTTTGTCAATTTATGAGGATGCGGAAAAAGTCGAAAAATGACAATTTTTCGAACTTTTTCAAATCCGATTTTAGGTGTGTGAACATCAGGTCGTGTGCGGGATAGCACACAACCTGATGTGAAACCGTTCCCGAGAGTTTGCGAGAAAAATTTTAATTTTTCCGCAAACTCTTATCATTACAAAAATACTTTATATAAATATATTAATAAGTGTGAAAGGTGTATAATGTCAATAAGCCCGGTGTTTTATCAATATCAGGCAGCAAAATTTTCAGAAGTTGCTAAGGATTATAACTCCGTGAAGTCTGCGCTCGGTGCGGATGATGACTCTGTAGTCTCTGATGCGATACCTTTTTACGGAAGAGTAAACGAGATATCAGATAAACTTGCGGATAAAGATTATACTCCGGCAATGGGCCTTGTTTCGCTTGCAATCCTGAACGGCCCTGAGGAATTAAACGATGTGTTTAGCGCTTATGACCAGATAAGAAAAGGCTTCCCAAAGCCTGTTACGTTCCACGAAGGTTATGATAACAAAATCGCTCAGCATCCGTTTTCATTCTTTAGAGGAACTATTCTGCACGAGTATATGAACCCTCTGTCCCCAAAATGTCCGCACCCGAAGCTCGCCGCCTGGTTTATTAAACAAGATAAAACCCTCTGGGATACAAAGCTGGGAAATTGGATACAAGAAAAATTAAGTATTGATGTAAGTGAAGTCAAGACTGACATAAAAAATATTGATTATACGGACAATAATGCAAGTTTTGTTTATGCAAAAATTTTCAAAACGAATAATCCATTTGCAGATATAACAGCACGAGCATTAACTCGAACATCAAAGCTTGGTGCACTGGCACTCGGAGGAATTGAGGCTGCACATGTGGCGCATGAAGTATCCAACGGCAAAAATTTCTTTGAAGAAGCCGGCAAGTCCGCTGTGACTCTCGGGACAACCCTTGCGGTAACAGGTGTACTAGGTGCAATGGGCGCCAAACATCTCGGCCCCACCGGTTCTCTGGTTGGTATGGGACTTGGGGCAATTACCGGCGCTATAGTTAACAATGCTATGGATTAGGATTCTTAAAGATTTGTAATAAATCTTCTATTCCTTCATCCGTTTTATTCATATATTTTTTTACTGCCTCTATAGTATCTACTCCGTCTCTTGGAGAAATTTCTTTAAACAAAAAAACATCATAGCTTAATCTATGCAGCCACTCAGTTGATACATTTTTTTCCAGACTATAGTCCTTTTTAGCCCATTCAAAATATTTTTGATTAACAGCTTTGAAATTGGTTTGCGGATTAATTCTGTTGATATACATACAAACTCCTTAGATTCCTATTGTAGCATTTAGGTTATTATTGTCAAATTTTACAGCAGAATCAAATGTTTCTGCTCAAAAAGCGGGTATAAAAAAGGGAATGGCGTCAGCCGTTCCCTTCAATAAAATAAAACATTTTCCTTCTAAAATCCGGCTGCACCGGCCAAAAGCATTGTTGTTAACCCTTGAGGCATATAAATACCGATTATAAAAGCAAGTATCAATATCACAGCCTGGGGCAGATACATTGTCCACGGAAGTTTTGTCCCCTTAACTTCACCCTCCTGAGGGGCAGAAAATGCCATTCTGATAACTGCCTTTCCAAGACCGTAAATAACGATTGTTAAAAGCAGCAAGAAGAGTGCGCTTAATGCAAAATGCCCTTTTAAAAACATTGTTTTTATCATCAAAAATTCACTTATAAACAATACAGAAGGCGGAAATGCACCGATTCCGATAAATGACAATACCCAGAGCCAGCCCGTTTTTCTATCTGTTTTCAATAATCCGGTGACTGATTTAATCTTCTTTGTTCCGTATATTTCAAGAATGTTTCCGGAAGTTAAGAAGAATGCCCCCTTAATCAATGAATGCCCGATAAGGTGAATCATTGCAGCCAGCATACCAACTCCGCCTAATGCTGTGCCGATTGCAAGAATACCCATATTTTCGATTGAAGAATACGCTAGCATTCTTTTGTAGTTATTAATATGATAAACAAATACCGCAGTTATAAATAATGACAGGAATCCCATTGTCATAAGCATTATTCTTGCATAACCGTCGCAGCCCGACAGTACCATTACTCTGAATACATTTAATATCATAAGAAATGCAGAGTTCAAAAGAGTTGCGGAAAGTAATGCGGAAATCGGAGACGGTGCTTCTGAGTGAGCGTCAGGAAGCCAGAAATGAACAGGTGCCAAACCCATTTTTGTCCCGATACCAAACAAGATGAATACAAATGACAGCTTAAGCCAGAAAGGATTAAACAACTGCGCATTATTATACAAATCACTGTAGAATAATGAATTTAAGTTTCCTGTAGAAACCGTGAGTAATATAATTCCTACAAAGGCCAGTGCAATACCGATTGAACAGATGAATACATATTTCCATGCTGCTTCAATTGAATGCTTTGTTTTGTGGAAATAAATTAAATACGCGCTTGCCAGAGTTGTACCTTCAATAAATACCCATGTAATACCGAGGTTTGTGCTCAATATAGCACCGGTCATTGAAAATACAAAGAATAAAAACATATATGTGTAATGTCTCAATTTTTTTGCAACATCTGTTTCTGCTCTTACGTATCCGTTATTGTAGATTGCAACTGCTAAAAATACAATTGACATCACCATAAGGAAAATTATGTTTGAACTGTCAGCAGCAAAGAATTTGCAAGGCTGCCACATCGGCAAAAAGTCTTTTTTTAAGCAGAGACAAAGCGACACTGCAAAATGTATTATTGCATACAAATTAATCATTAAATTGTTCAAGAAATTTTTCTTGAATACAAAAAGTATAATACACGCTAAAAGCGGAAATAATAAAATTAAATTAATCATTGTACTCGTAATCCTTTAAGTCTGATAATTGTGAAACTTCCAAATCCTCAAATTCATTGTTAATCTCGTTAACCAGCATACCGAGGATAAATACCGCAATAAATATATCAAGCAAAACGCCGAGATTTACAATAATCGGCATCTCTTTTGCAACAGATAGTGAAAGCAAAAATATACCGTTTTCCATTGTAATAAATCCGATAACGTTTGACAGAACTTTATGTTTAATCGTAATCAGCCACAGGCTTGTAATAATTATTGCAATTGAAACACCGAAGTACATCGGAGATACAAGCTTAAATGCCGGAGCATCAATGTTTGCAATCAAGAATCCTGCAAATAAGATTACGCTTGAAATAAACAGGCAGTAAAAATGCGGGACATTGGCATCCGTATCTCTGTGAGCATTTGTTCTTTTGAGAACTTTTCTTAAAAACAGAGGAATAACAAAAGCCTTTACAATCAAAGTCTCAACAATAACAAATAAAAATCCGATAATATGCGGCATATTAGCAGATATTGCCTGAGGGCCTGATATCATTGCCCAATTAAACCACGGTTCTTTTGCAAACCCTGAAAGACATACAAAGAACAAGAGCCAGCCTTGAATAATAAGCATATTAACATGCGCCGCCAGCCTGCTTGTTGCTGCGATGTATATCATAGATAAACCTAATAGAATTATAAATATGTTTTCCATAATATTTATTACCTCTCTTAATTTCTTGGGGCGATTATCGCCTCCCCCTCTCCTCAAGGAGAATTATTATTCTTCAAGTCTCCCCGATTCCGGGGCTTATGTTACCCTCCGTATATCCTGTATGTAACAAGAGCAAGAATGATTAACGCTGTGATTGACATTATAAAGATAAACTCAAACACGTGTGTCATTCTGAATCTTGCCATAGAAGACTCTACTGTTCCGATTATTACCGCAAGAACAAATATTACGGCTAAAAATGCGAGAAGCGCAGCCCAGCCGTGAAGTGAAGCTGGAATAATCAGATTTGCAATCAAAGCTTCAAACAAAAGCATCTTGATTGCGGCGCCCCAGGTAATCAAACCTAAATCAACGCCGGAATTGTCAAGAATCATAACTTCATGAATCATTGTTAACTCCAAGTGAGTTGTAGGGTCGTCAACCGGAACTCTGCAGCCTTCTATTAATAACATTATAAACAAAGTTACAACCGCAAGGGCAATAATAACATAACCATAAGCCCCTGCGCTTTTCAGAATCATTCTGAAACTTTCAAATGTGTAGTTTTGGGTAACAGCAGCAATAGACGCAAGCGCTATAAAGAATGCAGGCTCTACGATTGTAGAAAAACAAGCTTCTCTTGATGCGCCCATTCCCTCAAAACTGCTTCCGGTATCAAGTGCAGCTATAAGCGAGAAAAACTTCCCGAATCCGAGTACGTATGAGAAAATTACAAACGCAAACGGAATATTTATAACAGACCTGCCGCTTACGAGCGGAACAAAAAGCGCTGCGAAAATTATTGACGCAAACCCAATAACAGGCGCAAATCTGAATACCCATGATGTTGTATCGCTTATTACAGCATCCTTTTTCATAAGTCTTACAAAATCCCACACCGGCTGGAATATGCTTACGCCCTTTCTTCCAGCCCAGAAGGCTTTTGTCTTTTTTATCACACCTATCATTAAAAACGGTGCGAATAATAATATTAATATATTTATTATTAAAGTTATCATTGCTTACCCCCCAAAATAAATCATACCGACAATTGCAAGTATCAGAAAGATTAATCCTATCAGAATATACTGCTGGATGTTACCGCTCTGAATACGTTCAAATTTTGTAAGAAACTTTTCATCCCAATTGATAAGGGGTTTTACTATATAAGCTTCTTCAATGTCCTGTATCTCAACTTCATAATAAGCTTCCTTAGGGAAAAGTTCCTTCGGTTTCCTGATATGAGAAACACGCTTAAACAACGGCTTCAAAGTTGAAATAAATAAGTTAGCATAAGATGATGCGGTATATTGCATGTGATTATTCGGTCTGTCATAGCCGCATCCCCAGGTTGTATGTTTTTCATATTTCCTGTTAATAAGCGCTCTTATACCAAACATAATGGCAATTATTGCTAAGAAAATCAGGAAGTACCAGCTTATTATACTTGTAAATTCTATCACGGAGTTTAATATCATAAAATCTCCTGGAATGCTTATAAACTGTGATACCGGTCTTAGAACACCTACGATAAAATATTGCGGAAATACTCCGATAAAGAATGTCAGAAATGCCAAAATTCCCATCGGAATCAGCATAACTCTTCCGACATCTTCTTTAACTTCTGCAGCGTGTTCGCTTCTCGGATTACCAAGAAACATTATACCGGAAGCCTTTGTGAAACATAATATTGCCATTGTTCCTACCATAGCAAGCCCTGCTATTGCAAAGATTAAGGTTAAAAATAAATTAATCTCGGATGACGGAACTCCCTGAATCATGCCGGAATAAATAAGAAATTCACTTATAAATCCGTTGAAAGGCGGAAGTCCGCAGATGGCAACAGAGCCTATAATAAACATTAAAGCTGTATACGGCATTGGTTTAATCAAACCGCCCAGCTCTTCAATATTTCTTGTATGTGATTTCAAGTAAGCTGCCCCTGCTGCAAAGAACAAGAGTTCCTTGAATATAGAGTGGTTCAGAACATGCAGAATGCCGCCTGCAAAACCAAGTGCAGCTACAACAGGGTTTCCGTAAGATAAACCAAGCATACCGACTGCTATACCAATACCTATAATACCGATATTCTCAATACTGTGGTAAGCCAAAAGTCTTTTGATATCGTGTTGTGTTATTGCGTATAACACGCCGTAAAGCGCGGATACAACCGCAATTATTAAAACCATATAAGAAATAAATCTTGTAGGTATACCAACAAACATTAATACTCTTAAAATACCGTATATACCTGTCTTAATCATAACACCGGACATAATACCAGAGACATGCGTAGGTGCAGCCGGGTGAGCATCCGGAAGCCAGTTATGAAAAGGAACAAACCCGGCCTTGATTCCAAACCCGATAAATGCCAGCGTAAATACAATATTTATTAACATTGGATTGTTCTGCATAACAGAAGCAAATACGCCGAAATCCAAACTGTTTGATTGAATATTTAATAAAACAAAAGCCGCAATAATAAATATTACAGACAAATGCATATAAACTAAATATTTAATTCCCGCAGAAATAACTTCTTTTTTTTCACCTTCAAATATAACAAGGAAGAAAGAAGAAAGTGACATAATTTCCCAAACTATTAAGAAGAACAGCGCGTTTTGAACTGTTACAACCATAAGCATGGATGCAATAAGCATCATTAAAAAGAAACAATGCGAAGATATGTTCATCCCCTTATCAAGATAAGGTTTCATATATCCGTTTGCGTAAACCGTTCCGAGAAAACTCATGATTGAAATAACAATCACAAAGAACGCGGAAAGCGGGTCAATCACAAAATTAACATCACCAAGAAGCGGTGACATGTAAACGGTTTTGCTCAAGACATCTCCTGAAAACAAAACCAAAAGCGACGGCATCAGCATCATTAATGCTGATATACCTGAAAATACTGAGCACACTTTAAATTTCCAGTGCTCTTTTACTACAGTTGAAAGTAAAGCTCCCAAAAGCAGTATTCCTAATGATAAAAAATAAATTTTCATACTATTTACATTCCCAAAATTAATACTACTAATTTTTCTCCAAATACTTTTATATTGCTAACAAACTAAAATTTCAAGTGGGGGGGGGGGGGGGGGGGGAGTATTGGGGGGTGGGGGAGGACTAAAGGGTTGG
>CALVBV010000058.1 GCA_944325815.1 Candidatus Gastranaerophilales bacterium | reverse complement strand
GTTGAGGAGTTTAGAAGTTTAGAAGAAGTTATGAGGGTTAATAAGTTGAAAGGTTGAACAGTTGAATAGTAGTTTATGGTTGAGGAGTTTAGAAGTTTAGAAGAAGTTAAAACTCTATTCACTTGATCACTTGATCACTTAGTCACCTGATCACCATTCACTAAAAAAACGAGGCTTGGGATGAAAAAATTCATAACACTTTTTATTTTAATATCAGCAATTCTGACTCTTACTGCTTGTTCTATCAGAAAAGAACATGAGCCAAAAGTCGTTACTTTTTGGACCTTGCAAATGGGTGACTTTTCGGACTATATGTATAAAGTCATACGAAGTTACGAAAAAGAACACCCGGGAGTTAGCATAAATTGGATTGATGTTCCGTTCTCAGAGGGAGAAAAACGAACCCTCGCAGCGGTTATGAGTGACAATCCGCCGGATTTGATTAACCTGAATCCTGATTTTTCAGCGCTCCTTGCACAAAAAGGCACCCTGCAGGAGATTAATGAAGAGGATGTAACTGAATTCAGCCCGCAGATTATTGAAGCACTAAAATATAATGACAAGCTCTATTCAATCCCATGGTACGCAACAAGTGCGGTCACAATTTACAACAAAGAACTCTTTAACAAATCCGGTATTATAAGACTGCCTAAGACCTACAAAGAACTCGGCGCAATATCAGAAAAGATTAAAACAAGCACTGGTGCATACGCATACCTTCCGACCATTACAGAAAACGATACAATGGTAAAAATCCTTAATAAATACGGAATAACCGAACCAGAAGACTACATTTCCGCAGGACCGGTTTTTGAAATGTTTAAGGATTTATACCAAAAAGATTTAATCCCCAAGGAAAGCATAACTCTTACCCTCCAAGAGGCTCTTGAACAATACATGGCAGGAAAAATCGTTTTCTTTCAGGGCGGCTCAAATTTTCTTACTATGATAAAAGAAAATGCACCATCTGTGTATGAAAAAACCGACGTAACGGAACAGATAAAAGGTCCTGTGGGGCAGAATGATTTTTCCGTAATGAATTTTGTTATCCCGCTTCGCGCCAAGCATAAAGACGAGGCATTGGACTTTTGCCTCTATCTTACAAATGAACAAAACCAGCTTGAACTTGCCAAGATGACAGATATAATCGTAACTAATTCAAACGCCCTGACAGATGAATTCTATAATGATTATTCATCATTAGAATCAAAAGCGCGCTCTATAAGTGCAAAACAGATTGAAAAAATAACTCCGCAGTTAAAACAAAGGCGGAACCAAAAAGAGATTAATACCCTCGTAAACACGGCCGTACAATCAGCACTTTTGAACAAAGATTCAATAGAAAACATCTTAAAAAATCTACAAAAATCTTTAGAACAAATTGAACAATAAAAATGTGTTTTTGAGATAAAAATTTAATAATGTAACAAATTACACTTATTCAACTGTTAACCGTTTACATTTTAAAACTATTTATTATACAATATTCTTTGAGGTGAGAAATGTTCAACGAAATCAAAACACATGAAATTACAGTCGACATTGTTATTTTGACTATCAAAGATGATGCACTGCAGGTTTTGCTGGTTAAACGTAATAACGAACCTTTCAAAGATAAATGGGCAATTCCGGGCGGATATGTAAGAATGTCTGAGAATCTTGACGAAGCCGCCATGAGGATATTAAAAGAAAAGACAAATGTGGATAATATTTATCTTGAACAGCTTTATACATTTGGTGACCCTCTCAGACATCCGGTATCAAGAGTTATAACCTGTGCGTATTTTGCGCTTATAAGAGCGGAAGATTTTAATGTTGTAACAACTCCGGATGTGGCATGGCATAAAGTTTTTGACCTTCCGCCTCTTGCATTTGACCACAAAGAAATTATCCAATATTCGCTTAAGCGTACCAGAGAACGTTTGGAAATGTGTCCTGTCGCTTATCAATTATTGAACGAAAAGTTTACACTCACTGAAATGCAAAAAGCTTATGAAATGATTATGGAAAAGAAATTGGATAAGCGAAATTTCAGGAAAAAAGTTATTACAACAGAAGGGCTCAGGGAACTGAATGAGTTTTCAAAATCATCTTCCAAACGCCCTGCAAGGTTGTATACTTTTGATAATATCAAATTGAACTCCAAAAGAGCTCATTTTATAAAAAAGGAGAATAAATGCTAACACTAGTCTGGACTATCCAAGTTATTTCATCATTATTATTAATCGTACTTATCCTTATGCACTCTCCGAAAGGCGACGGAATTGCGGGAATCGGAAATGCCGCACAAATGTTCTCTTCACAAAAAAGTGCTGAAAAAGGGCTGAACAAACTTACTGCAATTGTTGCGGGAGTATTTGTTGTATGTGTTTTCTTACTTGGGTTTGGTATTATTAAGTAAGCTCTTTGATTACATTATTTATCGGCTCTTCCCAGGATATGTGGTCAGTTTGTTTAAAAATCCGGACACTTTTATACCATGGAGTTGTTTCGGTGTCCTCAAACCAGCGCCAGTCTGATGCGTAGGGAAGAAGCAAGAATGTTTTCACACCGAGAGCCCCTGCAAGATGAGCTACAGATGTATCAACCGTTACAAGAACATCCATTGCCTTTAAGGCTTCTGCTGTGTCGGAAAAATTTTTAAAATCCTTTGCAAGATTAATCATCTGAGGATATTTTTCATTTCCTTTCAGTGTATCTCGTACCTGAAAAGAATAAACTTGAATATTTTCAAGATTAAGCAGAGGCTCAAAGCACCTGATATGTATTGTTCTGTTAATCATTGTCCTGATACCGGCACTTCCAGCTTCCCAGCATAAGCCTACTTTTAATTTATCATGCTGAATATCTGCAGTCTCTGATTTTAAATAACCTTCACTAAAGGGAATATTATTAAAATCCATATTTAAAATGTAGGCTAAATCAGTTATACGTAGAGATTTCATCTCCGGATTGATTTCTTCATAATCTATAAATTCTGCCTGCGGATAATTTTTTTGGAATAATTCTCTTAACTGTTTTGCAGCAGCAATTTTGATTTTTGATTTAATAAAAGGTAAATATCTAATAAACTGAATGTGATCACCAAATCCCTGATCGCAAATAACAACAATTTCTTCCGGCAAATCTTCCCCCGGCTTCCAGGGATTATTAGTCATTTTATCAATTGACGACGTATTCCGGCGAAAGAATAAATCATAACCTTCTTTGAATTTTTTCCGCGTAAGCAGGCACATTCCGAGTGATGTCATTGTATCAATGTCGTTAGGGAAAAGTTCCAGCATTTTTCTGTAATATTTTTCCGCCTCATCAAACTCGCCGAGTTTTTGACAGCTGACTGCAATATTATAATTAGCTTCCTTGTTTCCCAGCTCTAGGGCAGCTTTATAACATTCTCTTGCTTGAATGTCATCGCAGAAGATAAGTTCTTTTAAGTACCCTAAATGAAACCACAAGCCGGAATCATCCGGCTGCTTTTTCAAATTTTCAATACAGAGGTTTTCAGCTTCAATAAGCTTGCCTGATTGAGTAAGCGCCTTAACTTTATTTGTCACGGAACGCATATCATCAGGGTATTTTTCGAACATTTTATCCGCGTATTCAACAGCTTTTTTGTAATTTTTAATTTCAAACAAACTTAAGATAAGCTTATGATAAATATCTGCATTTTCTCCTGCCGTAAGGGCTTTTTCCAGCCATTCGGCGGCATTTTCAAATTTTCCTTGTTCATATTCGGCAAACCCTAGGGCAGATAAAGTTCCCGGAGTTTCTTTGATGTTCACGGCTTTTGTTAAATATTCGCTTGCTTTTTTAAAATCACGGACATTAACATAAAAAAGCCCCGTAGCAGACAAAAGAATATAATCATCAGGATTTTGGATAAGCAAATCCTGATAAAGTTTTTCGGCTTCCAGAACATGCCCCTTTTGAGTAAGTGCAATTGCTTTATTTAAAATGTTAACATCAATCATAGGCCCATACCGGATAAGAAACCGACAATTATTCCCTGCAAAAGCTGTAAAAGAATAATAGCAATAATCGGAGAAATATCAAGCATTCCAATCGGCGGTATTACTCCTCTGAATATATTCAAAAAAGGATCAGTCACGGAACGTATTCCCGCAAACGGCTGGCTTAGCCAGTCAATTGAAGGTATCCAGCTTAAAAATATCCGTATAATTATCAGCAGATAATAAAAATAGAATAATGAACTAACTGCTCTTGATATCATAGTGTTCTCCTAATTAGTGTGAAATTCTGCTTGTTTTTGAGCATTCACAATTATTATTCTCAGCAGGAATTTTTTCAATCAGCGTAAATAATAATTTTTTCAGATTATCAAGATTTTTATCAAAAACTTTCATAACTTCCTGATGAGAAACCGGAGGCACATCGCCTACGAGTCCTGCATCGTAATCTGTAATTAAGGAAATATTCAAAGGACACATATCCATCTCTTTAACCAGATATGCCTCCGGAAATGCTGTCATATTGATAACTTCCCACCCTTGATTAGTAAAGAATTTTGATTCTGCTTTTGTTGAGAATCTGGGGCCGTTTATGACAACAACGGTACCTGTTTCGTGTACTTTAATCCCTAAATCTTTTGCGGTCTCAATCGCCAATTGTCTTAGTTCAGGACAATAAGTTTCAGCAGCGGACGGGTGCGAGACTATCGGGCCTTCATAGAAAGTTGATTTTCTTCCGTCTGTCCAGTCAACAAACTGGTCGCAGATTACGAAATCTCCCGGTGCAACGTGCTTTTGAAGGCTTCCCGCAGCGCAGGGCGATATTACCCTTTTACAGCCGGCTTCCTTCATTGCCCATACATTGGCTCTGTAATTAATCAAATGCGGCGGTATAGAGTGCTCTCTATTATGGCGCGGCATAAATGCAACTTTATGCGAACCTATTTTGCCGACAAATAAACAGTCAGAAGGCAATCCGTAAGGTGTTTCAATTTTAACCTCTTTTATATCATCTAAAAATTTGTAAAAACCTGAACCGCCAAAAACTCCTATATCTGCAATTTTTTCCATTTGATTAATTTCCTTTCCATATTAATAAATATATTCTATATTAACATGAAAAACTTACATTAGCACATCAAGATTTTTATTTATAGATTTCTCTTCCGGACAATTTTTGAAAAAACCTCTAAGAACATCCACTAATTTTAATTTTCCTTCATACCGCGAAGTGCCGAGGCAATCAACCTTCTCCAAAGGAATATCTTCGGGCATAATATGTTCTATGGCCTTTTTTTGTATTATATCTGGCGGTATTTCCACGAACTTTTGTCCCAAAACATGTCCTGCGACTTTACCGCCCGGAATGTATTCTGAAAATTTCCAATCGATAGTTTTTTTTACATCTCTTGCTTTTATATTTGCAAGCTGCTCAGGAGGCAGATTCTTAAGCGGAATCCTCAACGCAACAAGCTCTTTGCCGTTGCCGATATAATCCAAAATCAATCTCGCAAGGTTCATTTGTTTATCTTTTGTCCATTGCGAAATAAAATTCTCCAAATCAAATGTGAAAACTCCTTTGACTTTGCCTCCGGTTAAAGTATCCGGCATTGCACGGAGAACTTTGTCCTTTTTAATCTTCTCAAATCTCTCTGCAGTAGTTATATGATATAAATTCTCAGGAAGCTTTGGGTGTATATTTTTGTTGATTTTCATAAAATGTCCTTATATTGTTTTTTATAATCAAAACACGTAAAAAAATTTTTTGCTAAAAAATATTAAATTATATTAACTAAAAATTTGCCACCATGAAAAGTGTTTGTATTATAATATTTATGTGGTTTTTATAAAAGAAAGGAAGAGACTCATGAATATTTTAGACAAAATCATGAAACCGAAATCAATTGCAGTCATCGGTGCTTCAACCAAAGAACATACAATTGGTTCAGATATTATGAAAAGATTACAGGAATACAAATTCAATGGTAAAATTTATCCTGTTAACCCGAAGGGCGGTATAATTGAGGGGCTTCAAGCATACACATCTGTTCTTGAAGTACCGGGAGAAGTCGATCTGGCAATCATTGTTGTTAACGCAAAATTTGTACTCTCAACAATTGACCAGTGCCACGAAAAAGGTATTAAAGGGCTTTGTATAATTACAGCAGGCTTCAAAGAAACCGGTAAAGAAGGTGCTGAACTTGAAAAACAACTTCTTGAAAAAGTCAGAGAATACGGAATGAGATGCGTTGGGCCAAACTGCCTTGGTGTCGTTAATACACACCCTGATATCAGAATGGACGGCTGCTTTGCAGAATCTCTTCCTGAAAGAGGGAATATCGGCTTTGTATCTCAATCAGGGGCTTTAGGCGGCGGTATCTTAAATATACTGAAAGACCTTAACCTTGGTTTTGCCCAGTTTATTTCTATCGGAAACCAGGCTGATGTCAACGCTGAAACAGCTCTTGAATATTGGGAAAATGATTCTGATGTTGAACAGATTCTTCTTTATATGGAATCAATCCAAAACCCTGCTAACTTTAGAAAATTGGCTTCAAGAATTTCTAAAAAGAAACCTATTTTGGCTCTTAAAGCAGGACGTTCAGCAGCTGGCGCAAGCGCAGCTTCTTCTCACACCGGATCTTTAGCAGGTGCTGATAAAGCTGCTAATGCTCTTTTACAGCAGTCAGGCGTAATAAGAGAATATTCTCTTAAAGATTTGTTTGCTACAGCAAAAGTTTTTGCAAATTGCCCGATACCTAAAGGCGATAGAGTTGCTATCATCACAAACTCAGGCGGCCCCGGCATTATGGCAACCGATGCAGTTTGCGAACACGGTATGCAAATGGCTAAGATTTCCGACGCTACTAAAGAAAAACTCAGAAGCTTCTTGCCTGCCGCAGCTTCAGTCAAGAACCCGGTTGATATGATTGCTTCAGCTCCAATCGAACACTACAAGCAAACATTAGAAACAGTTATTGCTGATGAAAATGTTGATATGATTATTACAATCTATCTTCCGTTCTTAGGATTGAAAGATATAGATGTTGCAAAAGCTCTTATGGAAATTAAGGCTGAACATCCTGAAAAACCGGTTATCGGTGTATTCATGACAAAGAGCGAATTCTTCGCAAAATTATCTGATATGGATGTTAATATGCCGTTCTTTATGTACGCAGAAGAAGCTGCTGACGGCTTGAACAGATTGAACCAGCAGAGATTGTGGATGGAAAGAGCCGAAGGTAAAATGCCTAAATTTGATGTTGATTATAAAAAAGCTCAGGAAATCATTGCAAAATCAATCAATGAAGGCCGTGACCAGCTTACAACAAGAGAATCAATCGATGTTCTTGATGCTTACGGAATCAGAGTCTGCAAATCAGGATTTGCTAAATCTGAAGACGAAGCCGTAACAATTGCTGATTCTATCGGCTACCCTGTTGTAATGAAGATGACATCAAAAACAACTTCTCACAAAACAGATGTTGGCGGTGTAAGAGTTAACATTCAATCTGCCGAACAATTAAGAGCTGAATATCAGGATTTAATCGCTAAGTTAACGGAAAAAGGACTTATCGAAGGTCTTGAAGGCGTAATCATCCAGGAAATGGTTAAAGGCAACAGAGAAATGGTTTGCGGTATCGCAACAGATCCTCAGTACGGCCCGATGATGATGTTCGGTTTAGGCGGTGTATTCATCGAAGTTATGAAAGACGTAACTTTCAGAATCGCTCCTTTAACTGATGTTGACGCTAAAGAAATGATTAAGTCAGTTAAGGCTTACAAATTGTTAGAAGGCGCAAGAGGTACTAAACCTGCTCAGATGGAACAAATCGAAGAAACATTGTTGAGATTATCTCAGCTTGTTAACGATTTCAAATTTATCGATGAATTGGATATCAACCCGTTGTTGATTTCTGAAAAGACAGGTGAAGGCATTGCAGTAGACGGACGTATCAAAGTAAGAATGGCAGAAGCTCAGGAAGCTCTCGGCTATCATTGCAAAGACGGCGTTTGTGCTTGCTCTATATAGAATATGATTAATAAGAAGGCGCCGCAGCCACAGCTGCGGCGCCTTTATTATTTACTGCAGAAATTCTAATGTAAATGTTGGGTTGTCACCCAACCTACAAAACTGCCCCCTTCCCTAAATGAGCACTACTGTTCCACTATTCAACATTTATAACTTCTTCTAAACCCCTAAACTGCTCAACTCCAATATTATTGCTGCACCCGGCATGCGATTCTTCATTCTTCACTCCTCGCTTAAGAGGCCGAAAAGTTAGAATGAATTTTCAGCTCTCTTGATTTTCGCTCTATTACGTTTTATAATCCAAGTATCACAAATCAAAAGAGAGAGTATAAAATTATGAAAATATTGTATGCAGCAGCGGAAGTTTCTCCGTTTTCTAAGGCAGGCGGTTTATCAGATGTTATGGGAAGTTTGCCGAAAGCTTTGGAAAAAGATGCGGAAATTGCTATTTTTACTCCTCTCCACGGATGTATTGATTATAACAGATGGGGGCTCAAGGAACTTGAAAACTCTGAGATGTGGATAACTTTCGGCTCTTCGCCGCAAAAGTTTAAACTTCATATTGCGAAACTTCCGGGTACAGATATTAACGTCTTTTTTGTACAGAATGACTGGTATTTTTCCTGCTTTCAGGAAGTTTACCCACGTTGGCTTGACCCAAGATACGAACATGAAAGATATATAGCATTTTCTCTTGCAACTTTAGAATACGCAAAACAGCTTAACTTTAGAGCAGATATTATTCACTCTAATGATTGGCACACGGCTATGATACCTCTTTACATCAAAGCTAATTACAAGTTTGATGAGTTCTGGTCTAAGACTAAAAATGTTTTTGAGATTCATAACCTTGCATACCAGGGTGTTTGGTTTGAAGATATTTTAGATTTTGCCAATATGCGCAAAGATATCGTATTCAATGAATGGGGATGCGAACACTACGGACGTGTTAATTGGATGAAAGGTGCAATCAATTATTCCGATAGGATTGTTGCGGTATCTCCAAACTATGCAAGAGAAATTCTGACCGGAGAATACGGCGAAGGAATGGATTATACATTAAGAGGCCATACTGACAAGCTTGTAGGAATCGTAAACGGAATTGATTATGATGTATTTAACCCCAAAACAGACAAAACTCTTGTAAAAAATTATGATATTAATTCTATAAAAAATAAAGAAGCAAACAAAAAGAAAATTTTAGAAGAATTTGGTCTTAAGTATAATCCTGACAGGCCATTGATAGCTTTGATTTCCCGTCTTGTAGAACAAAAAGGTCTGGATTTGATAAGACAGGTAGAGGGTGATTTGCAGCATCTTGATGCAGACTTCATATTCTTAGGTTCCGGAGATAAATCGTACGAGAATTTATTTATCTGGCTTTCTAACAACACTCCTAATATACGGGCTTATGTCGGCTACAGAGGTGACTTAGCAAACTTAATCTATGCAGGAAGTGACTTTTTCTTAATGCCGTCAAAGTTTGAGCCTTGCGGTCTTTCGCAATTAATAGCAATGCGCTTTGGCTCGCTTCCGATAGTACGAGCAACCGGAGGGCTTGAAGATACAGTTACAGGATATCCGCTCGACAACTCAAACGGATTCAAATTCTGGGGCTATGACGGATGGGCAATGAAAGATGCAATTTTAACAGCAATGTATGTTTATAAAGATAAATATACTTTAAATGCAATGCGCAAGAGTGCTATGACGGCTGATTTCAGCTGGAAGGAAAGCGCAAAAAAATACCTTGAAATGTACAGGTCACTCATTTAGAAAATTATTTTATATGGATTTTGATGATAATCAACAATTGCAAATAAAAAAGAAGATTTTAATAAAAGCTGCAGCCACTGCAATAAAAAAACTTACCGCAACATCCGGCAAGAGCGAAAACGCACTGTCCAGAGAGTACGACATTGCTCTGGGGCTGCTTTCAAAACTTAAGAAAGGCTGTTATTCTGACATAAAACTTTCTACTATATGGAAGATTGCAAACGCTCTGGATATTTCGCCGATTATTGTTTTTCAGATGATAATTGACGAACTTCCGCAGAACTTCAACTTTTATGATTAATCATTATTTCGTGCTAGAATAACCAGCAGGAGGTATGCAAATGCCGGATATCAACAACAGGCTGAATATCCTAATCGCAGGTGAAGGTAAAACATTACCGCTTGTTTTAAAATCAAAATTTTTAAACAAACTATATATAACCTCTGATAGTGAAATAGCAGGGGCTGTAAATATCCGGTTTAATACATTCCAGGAACTTGCCCAAAAGTGCAGAGCCTTAAAAATAGATATCGTTATTGCAGAGAATGAAAAATGGGTTTTGCAGGGTATATCAGATGTTCTGAAAAAAAATCTGATTAATTGCTTTGCCCTGCCCTCTGCAGGTAATAAACTCGTTTTATCTAACAGCTTTGCAAGAAATTTAGTTACGAAATATGACATATTAACTCCTAAAAGACTTGCATATCCGAATCAATACCCTGTAGTCGTAAGGGCTGACGGGATTTGCAAAATAGGATTTTCACTGGAGGAGATTATTAACATACGCGAAGAAATCTCAAAACAATCGGAAGAAATTGCAAAAACTATCTTTCTGGAAGAATTTATTAACGGACAATTTATGCATATTCCGTCGCTTTTTGACGGGAAAAATCTGCTTAGTTTCTCTAATAACCAATTTATTCAGGAATATTCAAAAAAGCTTTGTAAACTGCTGGTTCAGGAAAAATTTAACTTTACCGGTTTTTTGACATCAAAGCTTATTCTTAAAGACAATCTTGTTTATAACCTCGGGTTTTCTTCAGATTTTCCCATGCCTGATATGAAGGTTGATTTCATTTACCTGCTTAATTCTGCGATTTATCAAAAACTTGATGAGATTAGTCTTTAGATGAGTTCAAATCCTGAAGAATATATTTACCCCGGTTTTCCATAAATTCTTTTCTTGTCATCTTAGCGCCATTCCATCTTTTTTCTGACCAGTTTGACATATCAGCATACCTTGATATGTGCAGATTTTTCTGAACTTCTTGTGGATAGACAAGTAAAGGGGCTGTTACTGCAGTATTCTCATCAAAGCTACCTTTAGAAATACGTTTTTTAATAATTTGTTGTTTTCTTCTTTGAAGATACGTATTTACCTTAAATTTATTAAATGCAGTTTTTATTTTATTTAAAGAATCCTTGACAAAAGAACCTGTTGGTTCATAGACACCAGGCATATTCCCGTCTAACTTTTTTGAGACAAAAGGCATTAACCCGTTATCACGCAGATAGGCGCGCATTTCTGCATTGAATTGTTCATAATTTTGCGGGGTATTTGTATTTTCTTCTTTTATTTTTTCGGCGTCATCAAATAGTTTGGCGTATTCCTGCTCTTTGATTTCATGCTGTTTCTTTAGCCATTCAGCGTTTCGTGCGTCGCTTGCTTTGATAGCCTCAGCTTTAGCAAGTTCTTCCTTTTCGGCCTCGCGCATTGCCAGCTCTATTTCTGCTTTTTCGGCGTCATCAAAGAGTTTAGCGTATTCTTGCTCTTTGATTTCGTGCTGTTTCTTTAGCCACTCTGCGTTTCGTGCGTCGCTTGCTTTGATAGCCTCAGCTTTAGCAAGTTCTTCCTTTTCGGCCTCGCGCAGGGCCTGCTCTATTTCTGCTTTTTCGGCGTCATCAAATAGTTTGGCGTATTCCTGCTCTTTGATTTCATGCTGTTTTTTAATCCACTCAGCGTTTCGTGCGTCGCTTGCTTTGATTGCTTCAGCTTTAATAAATTCTTCTTTTTCCAGCTCGCGCACGGCCTGTTCTATCTTAGCCTTCTCTGCGTCGTCAAAGAGTTTAGCGTATTCCTGCTCTTTAAGCTCATGCTGTTTTTTTACCCATTCAGCGTTTCGTGCGTCGCTTGCTTTGATAGTCTCAGCTTTAGCAAGCTCTTCCTTTTCCGCTTCGCGCAGGGCCTGCTCTATTTCTGCTTTTTCGGCGTCATCAAATAGTTTGGCGTATTCTTGTTCTTTGATTTCATCCTGTTTCTTTAGCCATTCAGCGTTTCGTGCGTCGCTTGCTTTGATAGCCTCAGCTTTAGCAAGTTCTTCCTTTTCGGCCTCGCGCATAGCCTGTTCTATTTCTGCTTTTTCGGCGTCATCAAAGAGTTTAGCGTATTCTTGCTCTTTGATTTCATGCTGTTTCTTAATCCACTCTGCGTTTCGTGCGTCGCTTGCTTTGATAGCCTCAGTTTTGGCAAGTTCTTCCTTTTCCGCCTCGCGCAGGGCCTGCTCTATTTCTGATTCATCTGTTAAATTTTTTTTCACCACCGGTTTAGCCGGTTCAGTATTTGATTCAATAACAAGGGCATCAGACTTCTTCTCTGAAGGTTTTATTTCTATAACCGATTCATCAGTTTTCTTCTGTTTGATTTCAATTACTGGTTCGACAGGGCTTTCAGCAGCTTGCTCTTGTTTTTGTACCAGCCCCTCTTTTTTAAGCTGTTTTGCATCTTTTCTTTTTGTACGCCAATTATTGAATAAATCTAGTTTATTTTTAAAACCTGTTTTTATCCGGCTTATAAATCCCGGCTTAGACTCATTTAATTCCTCTAAAGATTTCTCGGATTTTTCAGCA
>CALVBV010000057.1 GCA_944325815.1 Candidatus Gastranaerophilales bacterium | reverse complement strand
AGAGGTTGAGGAGTTGAGGAGAAGTTAAAATGTTGAAGAGTGGATAAGTTGAAGAGTGGAAGAGTAATTATCCCCTCTCCCCTTGTGGGAGAGGGCTAGGGAGAGGGGTTTGACTGGATTGATTCGTTGAATAGTTAAGGAGTTTGTTGTAAGTTCCTCCCTTATGAGGGAGGTTAGGTGGGTGCCGGCCTTGGTTGAGGAGTTGAGAGGTTAAGAAGTTGAGGAGAAGTTATAAATGTTGAAAAGTGAAAGAGTTGAAGAATCGTTATAAATTCTTAATCACTTAGTCACTTGATCACCTGATCACTTGATCACCTGGTCACTTCTTTAACGCACGCCTCACGCATCACTCACGCCCAATAAACCACCTCAGGCCGAACGAGAGCGAAATCCCATTACGCCCGCCGTTTGAGACCATCGCCTGACCAAACGCCAAGAACTTATCTTTAATCTTCTTCTGCAAGCCCAAACCGTACTGAACATAAGGTTTGATGCTCATCTCCGGAAGGCGGACGTCATTTGCAGTCACCTTCTGGGTGTCCATGACGTTCCAAACCATATTCACACCAACATAAGGCTGCCAGCCGTTTTTGGTGTTCATGATAAACTTAACCCCAGGCGAAAGTTGGATTGCGTGCATCGGGTCGCTGTTGATATCCACGCCGGCGGCATTTGTGTAGTCAAACGTGTTCACGAAAGTATAACTCATCATCAAAGAAGGCTGGATTATATATCTGCCGTTCTTGAACTCGAAGTTGTACCCAAGCTTGTTCGCAATGCCGGCAAGGAACATCGTGAAATTGTCGTGGCCGTACATATTATAGCTCTCGCCAACACTTGCGCCCGCTGAGATTGTTGTGGCGTTAAAGAAGTTGTTCTTATACAACGTCATTGTTCCGCCGATTAAGCCGCCGTTCTGGTACGAATCTACTCCGCTGTAGCTCTGACTTGCGCCATTGTAGCCAACATATCCGGTCAAGACGCGGTCAAAGCCGTGTTTGATAGGTTTCATCGAAGAATCAAAGCCAATCAAAGAGCCGTAAGCAATATTTGTTACCTCAGGGCCGTTTTTGAGCGGGATATTCTCAAAGCTGACATAAGGCTTGACCCAAAATCCCGCCTGTTCTACTCTTGTAAGAAGAGGCGAATAGACGCCTGAATCAACTGTATTTAGCGTTGCATATCGCCCGGATTCTTTGAGCGCAATTCTTTCAAACAGGGGCAGATTCATAAAGTTCTCCGCGTGCTGGAAAGCGTAATTGAAGGTCTGCATCTGGGTAGCGTAAGCGCCGGCCTGGGATGTCACAGGAGTTGATAAGACAGTCGGGTTGAAGTTATCGCTCGGGTTGCTTGATGAGCCGCGGAGGAAGGTAAAGAAGCCGTCATTTGGGTTGTAGCTCACATCATATTTGTATATCGGGGAATACGCGACAGGATTCTTACCGGTATAAGATACTATATCTTTATAGTTATCATTCGCAAATAAGATGTCTGTTCTATCTTTATCTGCATCATTCAATAGATTTAAGTATTCGACATCTATTTTAGAGGCTGTACCGCTTTCTTGCTCGGAAACTATTACAATATTATCAGGCAATCTATCCATCTGCGCGTTTTTGAGGTCGACATCTACTGACATACCGATATGACCTGCAAGATTTGCTGATTGCATAATCTGGGTCTCAGCAGCATTATTCAATAAAGATAAATGACCGGATGTCATAATTACATTTGAATTTTCAAATACATCATTTTTACCCAGATTCAAGGTTACTGTATCTAACAACACCGCAGCATTATCGACATTATTGTTCAAAACTACTTTTGAAGTTTTATCACCGGTAATACGTACAAGATAACCTTCATCACCGTCTATTTTATCGTCAAAACGAATTAAGCCGCTATTGTATGAGCCAAGGACTAAACGCGAACCGCTATTGTAACTATTGTAAAACTTATCCGCCAAAGAATCCTCTGAGATATCCGGACTATCATAGGTTTCCGGAGAAAGGCTGCCTGCCATCGCACCTGGATTGCTAACATATATAGAATTTTCATCTTTTACGCCGCGAGATTCAGTATAATTTCCGCTAAAGACTGACTGCCCGTTATCCGCTATTATGTTCAAATCTGTTACAGTAAAAATCGCACCGCCTTTGGCTTCTCCATTGGCTGATTTAGCGTAATTATTATAAAACGATGAATTGATTATTCCCCGGGGTGTTGAATCAGGAGTCTCATTCAGAAACATTGCTTGCGGTCCTACTGAAGGCCGGACACCTTCAATTTTACCGTTATTAAAAATCGCACCGCCTAAGACAGTAGAATCACCCTGCGCGTAGTTTCCGATAAAATCACCTGTGATATTGCCGATTGTGCCATTATTACCAATCGCACCGCCAACAACAACAAGGGAATCACTTTGTGCAAAATTACAAATAAAGTCGCCGGTGATATTACCTATTGTATAATAATTATTAATCGCACCACCCATGGCTACACTGGAATTACTCTGCACATAATTACCGATAAAGTCACCTGTGATATTGCCGATGATACCATCATCATTAAAAATCGCACCGCCTGAGGCAAGAGCATTATAACTATTACTGCCATTATTCTGTACGTAGTTGCTTATAAAATCACCAGTGATATAGCCGATTGTACCATATTTATTATAAATCGCACCGCCATTGGCAGAATCGGAATCACCCTGCGCGTAGTTTCCGACAAAGTCGCCGGTGATATAACTGATTGTTCCCCCAAGATTATAAATCGCACCGCCATCGACATAAGAATCACCCTGCGTATAGTTTCCGATAAAGTCACCAATGATGCCGCCGATGTTACCATCTGCATTAAAAATCGCACCACCAGAGGCATAAATTCCCTGCGCGTAATTACCAACAAAATCACCAGCGATATTGTCGATGGAACTGTTTTCATCATTAAAAATCGCACCGCCACAGGCTTCACTAGAATCACTTTGTGCGTAATTGCCGATAAAGTCGCCTGTGATATTGCCGATTTCACTGCTTTTGTAGCAATTATAAATCGCGCCGCCAGAGGCATCATTGGAATCACTCTGAACGTAGTTACCTATAAAATCACCTGTTATATTGCCTATTCTGCTGATTTTGTATTTACTATTGTTATTAAAAATCGCACCACCACGGGCAGAATCCCCCTGCGCGTAATTACCGATAAAATTGCCGGTTATATTACCGATATAACCACGATAATTATAAATCGCACCGCCACGGGCATAACTAGAACCACTTGCGTAGTTACCAATAAAATCACCGGTGATATTACCTATTGTATAATAATTATAAATCGCACCGCCCATGGCACCATCGGAATCACTCTGCGCATAGTTACCAATAAAGTCTCCCGTGATATCGCCGATTGTTCTTGTGTTATAAATCGCACCGCCATAGACATAATCGGACTCACTCTGTGCGTAGTTGCCGATAAAGTCACCGGTGATATCACCGATTGTTCTTGTGTTATAAATCGCACCGCCATAGGCATCACCGGAATCACTCTGAATGTAATTCCCGACAAAATCACCAACAATATCCTTGCCCTGCTGATCGGTATCTATTCGGCCATAGTTCGTGTCATAATGCGCGGTAATTGTTGTTTTACCTCCGCTCGGTGTTGAGACCTCTTTAAACTCGTAATTGCCCTCGGAGTTTTGTTCCCATTCAAAATACTTGCTGTTCCCGCCTTCGCCGTATTCGGTCTGCTTCAGTGTGAGCTCGTAATACACAGGCTCAAATTTCTGCGTCTCCTCGTTGTATTCATACTTGGTGATAGTGTTTGTGCCGGCTGTGTCTACACGAGTCAGTGTATAAGCGGATTCCGGATAAACCTCGCCCGTTCCCTCAATCCGGTTCCCATCATTGTCCTTATCCATTGTTGACGGGTTGATTACGCCGTTATTGTGCAGCTCATCAAGCGTCGGGCTCTCGCCCGCTGCAGCAGGAAGCGCCATCAAGGATAAACACAAAACAGCAGATAATTTCCCCATATAGCTAAAACCCTTTACCGGACTGCGTTTTACCCCCCCCCCCTAAGAGTTCGGCGGCCAAAATCTGCTCACAGCAAGTGTTTAAGCTCTTTCTGTTTTGATATCCTTTCATAACTGTATCCTCGTAATTTTGTCGTATATTTTTTAAATTCCACATTTTGGAGATTTATAACGCGTTTTAGGACAAATTGTTACAAAAATTTACAATTGGGGTTGGGTTGTTTAGGCGGAGATGTGTGCGGGCGCTGGGTTTGAGGGGGATTGCGTGAAGGGTGAGGTGTGAAGAGTGAAGGGTTCGTTAATGAAGTGATTAAGTGACTTGGTGATCAAGTGATCAAGAATTTATAACTTCTTCTCAACTCCTAAACTTATCAACTCCTAAACCAAGGCCGGCACCCACCTAACCTCCCTCATTAGGGAGGAACTGTTACTAACTCCTAAAATATTCAACTAATCAATCCAGTCAAACCCCTCTCCCCAGCCCTCTCCCACAAGGGGAGAGGGGATAACTACTGTTCAACTATTCAACTTATCCACTTTTCAACATTTATATATTCTCCTCAACTCCTAAACCTTTCTGTAATGTGGTAGACTGTAGTCTACCCTACTTCTTCAAAAACGCACGCCTCACGCCCAAAAGATTGCGCGGCGCGCAAGCGCCGCGCAATGACAGTTATAAAGAACCCTTCACTCTTCACTCTTCACTCTTCACTCTTCACTCTTCACTCTTCACTTCCCCACCCCCTCACGCTTCACCCCCAAGTTTAACTTCTTATCACTGATTGCTTTTTTATGCTAATATTTGGGTATGAAATATAAATGGCTGAATCTAAAACAGAATGATAAACTAATTGTTTTTTTTAACGGCTGGGGCATGGATGAATGTGTTGTTAAACACCTTGAACCGACAGATTTTGATGTTCTGATGTTTTATGACTATACATCGCTTTTGTTTGATGAAAATCTTATAAAACGATATAAAAATAAATATCTTATTGCCTGGTCCATGGGAGTTATGACTGCAACCCTTTTTGATATTAAATATATTTCAAAAACTGCCGTCAACGGAACCATGAAACCGATTGATAATAAATTCGGCATCCCGGCTAAAATATATGACCTTACTATTAAAAATTTTTCTGATGAAAACGCAAAAAAATTTATTCTTAATATGTTTGACGTTGATACTAAGCTGCCGGATTTGAATAGAGATTTTGAAAATCTTAAACAAGAACTTATTGCGCTTAAAAATTATAATGCAAATCCGAATTTTAAATATGACAGAATAATTCTTTGCAATAACGATAAAATAATACCGACCAAAAATCAAGCTGCTTTTTGGGGTATTGAACCAAATTTTAAAAGCGGACACTGCCCGTTCTTCAACTTCAAACGCTGGGATGAGTTGTTATGAATAATGAATTAATTAAAAAAAGATTTGCAAAAAATCTTCAATTTTATAATGATAATGCTAAAGTTCAAAAAATCATGGCGCTAAAACTGGTTAATATGACCGAAAAAAACGAGTTTGACACTATTCTTGAAGTCGGCTGCGGAACAGGACTGCTTACAGAATTGGCTGTTAATAAATTTAAGTATAAAAATTATTATGCAAATGATTTGCTCTCACAATGCAAAGAATATATTTATAAAATTAATAAAGACATTAAATTCGTATCATCAGATGCTGTAACAACAAAATTTGATAAGCACTATGATTTGATTATTTCCAACGCGGTTTTTCAATGGATAGATAATTTGGATTTATTTATTGAAAAACTTGTCTCTAATCTAAAGCCGGGCGGAATATTGCTTTTTTCGACCTTCGGAAAAGAAAATTTTAGAGAAATTTATCTTACCACCGGCAAAACTTTGACATATTATTCAAAACAAGAAATGCAAAAAATCCTTGCCAATTACCAATATGTTATAGATGAAGATATACACATTACTGCGTATAAAACTCCTGTAGATGTATTAAAACATATTAAATTAACAGGAGTTAATGCCATAGAAACAAAGGCATGGACAAAAAATGACTTATATAAATTTGAAAACGCATACAGAAATCTTTGTCCTACAGCGCCGACACTTACATACAACCCTTTGTATGTAAAAATTTATAAATAATAATACTAGACGGGCGGGTAATATCTTCTTAATGCAAACTCGTATAAAATAAGTGTCATACGTACAATTATGAGGGACGGCTTTGAATATTTTAAATAACCAACAATTCATGGATAACAAAACCATGACATCCGGTCTTATGGAAATACTCTTTAAATCTTACCCTGACGGTATTTTATATAAGAGTAAAGATTCAAAAAAGATTATAGCGAACAAAAGATTTTATGATTTTAATCTAGTAAAAAACAAACCTTTGGCCCAGGATTTAGAATTTTTCTCCAAAGAGAACGCAAAAAAATTCTCTGCTGTTGAAAACAGAATTAACAAAGACAGACAGCCTGTTACGTTTAAAACAACCTCCAGAAAAAATCATTCAGAAAAAACTCTAAGTATTACGGCGCTTCCGGTAATAAATCAGAATGAATATCTTGGAATATCATACATTGTTCGCGATATTACCGAAGATGAACAAATCAAAGAGAGGTTTTTTCTTAATAATTATCAGCTGCATGCTCTTCTGGAGAATGTTCCTAAACTAATTTATATGAAAGACATTAACGGTAATTATATAACCGGAACAAAATATACTGATGAATTTGTCAGAGAAGGAAAGGATATAATAAATAATATTCTGTTAAATATGCAGACGCTTAAGGATATAAATGAACAGGAAGACAAGACAGTTATAAAAAAGAATACCGCAATTTCCACAGAAAAAGAAATACGTGATATAAATGGCAGAAAGCATTGGTATCAAATATATAAGGCACCGATAAACGATTATGACAACAACGTTATCGGGCTTATTGTAATGATACAAAATATAGACGATTCAAGAATGCTGGAAGCTCAGAGAGAAACTTTTGTAGCGTCATTGGGGCATGATTTAAAAAATCCGACGCTTGCACAGATAAGAGCGGTTGAACTTTTATTGAAAGGTGATTTCGGTAATATTTCCGACAGTCAGAGAGAAATTCTTGAGATGATATTGGATTCCTGCAAATATATGAGCGGTATGCTGGGCTCGCTTCTTGCAACATACAGAAATGAAAGAGGGGTTGTAAAGCTTAATTATGAAGATTTTTCGCTTGCGGATCTGGTTCTGGAATGCGTTGATGAAATGGTTTATGTTGCTAAGAATAAACAAACCGAGCTTGTTATAAAAGATGAATCTTGTCAAAAGACAATTTTAGGAGATAAAATTCAGATAAAGAGGGTGATAATGAATCTTCTTTCAAATGGTATTAAGTACGCTTTTTCAAATTCTACAGTAAATATAACCATATATAATGAAGGAGATTACACTTGTTTTAAGTTTGAAAACAACAGTCCGTTTATACCGCCGGAAAAACAGCAGACAATTTTTGCCCAGTATGTTTCTTTTGCAGGGACTTATAAGGAACTTGGTATCGGGCTCGGACTTTATACTTCTCAAAAGATTATAGAAGCGCACGGCGGAAAAATGTTTGTTAAAAGTTTCAAAGATGATAGAAATATCTTTGGTTTTAAACTTTATAACAAAAATAACTCCGCAAAAAGAGAACAGACTGTTAGTTTTTAGCCTGTTTATTAATAATCTCTAAAAGTTTATTAACCATCAAATCTTCATACTTTTGAGCATTTTCTTTAGAGTCAGCTTCAAAACGCAGAGTAAATACAGGTTCTGTATTGCTCTGTCTTATAAGCGCAAACCCTTTATCAAAAACTATCCGCATACCATCAAGGGTTATTACATCTTTAATCTTTGTTTCAAAGAAATCAGGATTTTCCGCAATAACTTTTTCAAATTCATCTAAAACAGCTTTCTTTAATGAATTAGGGCAAGGAAGCCGAACTTCAGAGGAACAGTAAACAGAATTAAAAGGCTCTAGCATATCTGATATTTTAAACTTCGGATTTTCTTTCTTCTTTCTTGCAACGATTTCTATAATTCTGCACCCTGCATAAACAGCGTCATCAAAACCGTAATATCTGTCTTTAAAGAACGTATGTCCGCTCATTTCTCCTGCAAGAACAGCCCCGGTTTCTTTCATCTTTGATTTGATATAGCCGTGGCCTGTTTTACACATAACTGCAACTCCGCCTATTTGGTTAATTGTATCGTACAATACCTGTGAGCATTTCACTTCTGACACAATGATTGGTTTAATCCCTTTTTCATTATATTCTTTGATAATATCTTCCGCATAAATTAACAGCAGTTTATCTCCGGTCATAGAGCGGCCTTCTGAATCAATAACCCCGATTCTGTCGCTGTCACCGTCAAAAGCTATACCCAAATCAGCTTTATTTGCAATTACAGCTTTTTTAATATCATTTAAAGTTTTTTCATCGCTCGGGTTCGGATGATGATGAGGAAATCTTCCATCCGGCATAGAGTACAATTCAACAACTTCACAACCGAGTGCTCTATACAATTTTGGCGCAACAACTCCGCCGGTTGCATTAGCGCTGTCTACGACAACTTTTATTCCTTCTCCGATTCTGCCGAATCTTTTTTTCATATCTTCAATATAGTCAGGAATTAAGTCATATTCATTCAGAATCCCAAACGGAACAGGAGGAATACCAAGTTTGTATTCTTCAAGGGTTAAATCTCTAACCTCTTTTATCTGCTCTTCGTTCAACGATTGTTTTTCAAAAGTCATTTTCATACCGTTATACTGGCTAGGGTTATGACTTGCGGTAATAATCATTGCACCTGTAACCGGCATATATTTTGTAATGAATGGCGGAAGCCCTGCAGCTTCGGAATAATATCCTATAGGAGTAGGTGCAAGTCCCATATCCACAACATTTGCACCGCAGGATCGAATACCTTCTATAAGGGATTTGGAAAGTGACGGGGAATGCAGCCTTGCATCGCGGCAGACAGTAATCCATATTTCTGAAGGAATTTTCTTTGCATGTTTTACTAAAAACTGTACAAAACCGCGGCCGGTATAATAGAACAATTCTTCTGTTATATCCTCGCCGTAAATTCCTCTTATATCATTCTTGCCAAATGCTGATTCTTGTATCATAATTCTTCTCCCTATAGTAAAATAATATCATGGAAAAAAGTAAATGCGGATTATTTTTTGTATTACCGGCGGTTATCGGAACTTTTATTTTTATAATAATTCCTATATTTTGTTCGTTTGCTTTGAGTTTCACCGAGTGGGATTTGTTAAACGAAATTAAATTTGTGGGATTTGATAACTACAAAGCTGTATTATGTGAAAAAGAATTTTTGCAAATTTTAATAAATACTTTTGTTTATGCAATTTCTACAACTTTGTTTGCAGTCTTTATCCCGCTTGGAATCGCTGCAATATTAAACAATAAAATCAGAGGGGCAGAAATTTTTAAGACAATCTACTTTTTACCTTTTATAACTCCGGCTGTCGTTATTGCAATAGTTTGGGCCTGGATTTTTGACCCGAATATAGGGCTTGTAAATTCTTTGCTAAAAACAAATTACACCTGGCTGTTTGACACACATCTTGCCATGCCGGTGTTGATATTTGTATCAGTATGGAAGCTTATCGGATATAATATAATCCTGTTCTTAACCGGTTTTGCAACGATTAATCCTAATATTTATGAAGCAGCAAAAATCGATGGTGCAGATGAGTTTCAGGTATTCAAAAATATTACCCTGCCTCTTCTTAAGCCGACCACATACTTTGTAATTCTTGTAACAGCAATCTCCTCATTTCAGGTTTTTGATTTGATATACGTCATGACCTCCGGAGGCCCGAATGATGCGACTAATGTAATAGTTTATTCTATATACAAATACGCATTTGAATACTTTGATATCGGAAAATCCTGTGCACTTGCGTATATTCTCTTTTTTATAATCCTTATTTTAGCAATATTACAGCGCAAGCTGTGTAAATAATTCTTCAAATTCAGGGAAAGAAATCTTTGTCCACTCAAAACCATTTACAGCGATTTCTTTTTCGGACACAAGCCCGGCTACATAAAAACTCATTGCTAATCTATGGTCGTGAAAAGATTCCGTTTCCACCCCGCCTTTAAGTTTTGTCTTACCGCGGACTATAAATCCGTCCTCAAGCTCAGAGATATTTACACCGATTTTTGTTAATTCTTTTACAAGACAAGTTATCCTATCGGACTCTTTGTTTCTCAAATCTCCTGCATTTTTGACAATTGTCTCCCCATCAGCCTGCGAAGCCAGAACCGCAATAACAGGAAGTTCATCTATAAGACGCGGAATATCTTCTCCTTCAATAACACAACCCTTTAGATTTTCTGTATATCTAACCCTAATATCACCGACATCTTCTCCGGAGACAATTCTCTTATTCAGAATTTCAATATCTCCGCCCATACGGTTAACAACATCTATAATCCCTGAGCGTGTCGGATTCAAGCCCGTATTTTTTATCACAAAATCAGAACCCTCAACAATGAGCCCTGACACTATAAAAAATGCGGCTGATGAAATATCGCCTGCAATATCAATATCTTCTGCAATTAATTCTGACGGACGGATGGTAACAGAGTTTCCTTCCGTCTTAATATCCGCCCCGAGATATTTAAGCATTAATTCTGTATGGTTTCTGGAGAGACTTGGCTCAATAAAGGTTGTTTCTCCTTCTGCCCCTAAGCCCGCAAGCAGAATACAAGATTTAACCTGTGCACTTGCAAGTTTTGAGTGGTAAGTGATTCCGTGAAGCTTTTGTCCTTTTATTGTTAAAGGTGCATGCCCGTCAACAGAAGAGATATCAGCACCCATTAAAGTTAACGGCTCTATTATTCTCTTCATAGGTCGTTTAGACAAACTTTCGTCACCTGTTAAAACCGAATCAAAATTCTGTCTTGCAAGAATCCCTGACACAAGCCTCATTGTCGTTCCGGAATTACCGCAGGAGTAGGGGCAGGGGTAGGGGTAAATATTATTGTGGTAAATATTACCGGAGTAAAGATTATTACTCTTAGTGGGAATTAATTTCCCCGCGGAATGTATTTTAAGTGTTTTATCATCAAGGAATTGAATATCAACTCCAAGAGCCTTAAACAAATTCAGGGTTGAATGACAATCCGCACCGCTTGAAAAATTCCTTATAATACAATCACCTCTGGCAATTGATGAAAACATTACCGCACGGTGAGAAATTGATTTATCAGATGGTATGATAATTTCGCCTTTCAAAGGGCTTTCCGGCTTTTTTACACTCTTAATCAAAATAAATACCTCTTTGTAATTTTAGCATAATTATTAAATTTTGTAAAAATAATACACCAAAACCTAAAGTTTTGCCGGCAAATGCCGATAAATAAAATAAAGACTTGGAGTGTGTGTATGACAATAAACAGGATTCAAAATTATAACTTTAGCGGAATGGTTTATCTTTGCAGTACCGTTGATTCGGAAGAACAACGGATTGCAGAAAGATTAATGGCGTACGGGGTTACTCCTACGGGAAATAAAACAACAGACAAAGCAAGACTGCACGAAATAGAACTTAAAGAAGCAAAAAAATTGAATTATATAACAAATAAATTTTTAACAGTCTCTACAGGTGAACAGGAAAAGATACAGGAGAAGAAAAAAGAAAGGCGCAAAGAAGTTAATCCCGAATTATATCCTGATATGAAAAAAGCTGAAAAAGTTCTGGGAGAACAGATTTATCTGGCTGTGAAAAAAGAAAAAAGAGTATCAGGCTGATATAGTTGAGGAGAAGTTATAAATGTTGAAAAGTGGAAAGGTTGAATAGTTGAAAAGTAGTTATAAATTCTTGATCACTTGATTACCTGGTCACTTGGTCACTTCTTTAACGCACGCCTCACCCCTCACACTTCACCCGGTAAGGTTGAATAGTTGAAGAGTAGTTATAAATTCTTGATCACTTAGTCACCTAGTCACTTCATTAACGCACCCTTCACGCTTCACCCGGTAAAAGTAGGGTGCAGTTCTACTGCAACGATAAAATCCCCTCGCCCCTTGTGGGAGAGGGCCGGGGAGAGGGGTCTGCTTAGGTTGAGGAGTTGATAAGTTTAGTAGTTGAGAAGAAGTTATAAATTCTTAATCACTTCATTAACGAACCCCTCACGCCTCACGCTTCACCTAATCCCCAATAAACCACCTCAGGCCGAACGAGAGCGAAATCCCATTGCGGCCGCCGTTTGAGACCATTGCCTGACCAAACGCCAAAAACTTGTCTTTAATCTTCTTCTGCAAGCCCAGACCATACTGAACATAAGGTTTAATGCTCATCTCCGGAAGGCGGACATCGTTTGCGGTCACTTTTTGGGTGTCCATGACATTCCAAACCATATTCACACCAACATAAGGCTGCCAGCCGTTTTTGGTGTTCATGATAAACTTAACCCCAGGGGACAACTGAATCGCGTGCATCGGGTCACTGTTGATGTCCACGCCGGCGGCGTTTGTGTAGTCAAACGTGTTCACAAAAGTATAGCTCATCATCAAAGAAGGCTGAATTATGTACCGACCGTTCTTGAACTCAAAGTTGTAGCCAAGCTTGTTTGCAATACCTGCCAAGAACATCGTAAAGTTATCATGACCATACATGTTATAACTCTCGCCTACGCTTGCGCCCGCCGAGATTGTTGTTGCATTGAAGAAATTGTTCTTGTACAAAGTCATTGTTCCGCCGATTAGGCCGCCGTTCTGGTAAGAATCCACGCCGCTGTAGCTCTGGCTTGC
>CALVBV010000056.1 GCA_944325815.1 Candidatus Gastranaerophilales bacterium | reverse complement strand
AAGCATAAAAGGCGAGATGATTCCGACAGAATCTGTATATGCAGCGTTTATTAAACCTTTGACGGAGTATACCGAAAAATTCAATGACAGGGAATATATTAATGCTTCAATGGAAGGTGCACAGATTGACGGATTCAAAAACATGCCGTTAAGAGAAGCACTTGGAAATCTGTCTGACATGCAGGAAGTATTTGTAGAAAATAATTACAATTATGATATCAAGTCAATAAAAGATAAGTTTAATAATGACTTAAACAAATTACGGCAGATTATTCCGGAACTTGAAAAAGGAAAGAGCATGCTGAAAAGTTTTAAAAATAATCTGAAAAGACAGAGATTGCTTACAACGGAGATTTTAAAAGAATTGAAAAAAATTTCCGAGCAATATTTGTACATAAGCTCTGATTGTACAAAAGAGAATAAATTATTAGATTTTATTACAATTGCGGACAAATTAGATTTAGATTATGAAATGAAAATGTCCGTGAAGTTAGAACCTGATGTAATATCCGCTATAGCCGATAAAATGTATGTTTTTTATGACAATGCCCAAAAAAGAATAGAAAGATTCTCATCAATACTGATGAAATCATTAGGAGAAATATAATGAAAATTTTAATTCAGAGAGTTAAAAAAGCTTCTGTAACAATTGACGGTCATACCTATTCCTCGATAGATAAAGGTATTTTAGCTTTTGTCGGAGTAAAAAAGGGGGATACTGCAGAGATGGTCGAGAAGCTTGCGGATAAGATAGTAAATCTGCGTATTTTCCCTGATCAGAATGATAAAATGAACCGTTCGCTGAAAGATATAAACGGAGAAATGCTTGTGGTTTCTCAATTTACTTTGTGCGGAGACTGCAAAAAAGGTACGCGTCCGAGCTTTGATAAATCAGAACAGCCGGATATTGCAAACAATTTTTATGAAGCTTTTATTGAAGCTGTAAAAGAAAGAGGAATAAGAACCGCAACCGGCCAATTTGGTGCAATGATGGATGTTGCGCTTATAAACGACGGGCCTGTAACATTTATGCTGGAGGTTGAAAATGGCTGATGATTTCAAGCACTATACAGTCATGCTTAATGAAGCTGTTGACGCTCTGGAGTGTCAGCGAGGGAAAATTTATGTTGATTGTACTCTTGGAGGCGGAGGGCACAGCGAACTTATACTGAAACGAATTTCGCCCGAAGGAAGGCTTATTGCGTTTGATATTGACGAAGAGGCTATAGCGCATGCAAGAGACAGGTTAAAAGATTATCCAAATCTCACAATAATCAAATCATCTTATACTAATATTAAAGAAGAGCTCTATAAGCTCGGAATAGAAAAGATTACAGGCGGAGTAATCTTAGATTTGGGCGCCTCATATCACCAGCTTACAAAAGCTGAAAGGGGATTTTCTTTTTCAAAAGATGCACCGCTTGATATGAGATTTGACATGCAGAGCGACTTTTCTGCTTATGATGTTGTTAACAAATACCATGAAGACGATTTAGTAAGGATTTTCAGTGAATATGGGGAAGAAAGATTTTCAAAAAGAATTGCAAAGAAGATTGTTGAAACTAGAAGGAATGCACCGATTAGAACAACGAAAGAGCTGGCTGATATCATTATCTCTGCGACTCCTAGGGTTAAGTCTCATATACACCCTGCTACAAGAGTGTTTCAGGCAATTCGTATAGAAGTAAATAATGAGTTAAAAAATGTAAATATTGTACTGCATGATATATTGGATTTATTAGACAATGGTGGTATAATTTCTGTAATAAGTTTTCATTCTTTGGAAGATAGGATAGTTAAGAATATTTTCAAGTTTGAGAGCCAAAAGTGCAGATGCAATGAAATGATTTGCAAATGCCCTCCGCCAAGAATCGAGTTGGTAAACAAAAAACCGATAATGGCGGGAGAGAAGGAGATTTTGGAAAATCCGCCATCCAGAAGTGCAAAATTAAGAATTGCACGAAAAGTTCGTTAATCCGGAGGATGGCTGCCGGACTTTCTGTTTACTAATTTGGGAATAGAGGAGTAATATAATTGGTTTCAGCTTTAAGAATCAACAACAATAAATCCGGAAATGTAAGAAGCCTAGATAGTTTTATAAAAAAGTTTTCAAAAGAAACAACAAATGCTTATGAAATAGAAGAACCTAAATCTTTTGTAGATAAGTCTATTCAAAATCTGGCTGTTAATAGTATAATAGAAGGGTACTTTCCAAAGGAGAATCTGGTAAAAGATATGGCAATAAAACGTGTAAACAAGACTTTGTGCGTGATTTTGAGCCTGCTTATAGGGGTGGTAGTTGTAAGCTACTATTTTGTAATCTCCTGTGAAATGAAATTAAATGATTTGAGCCGTCAGACAATTATTCTTAATAATGAAAATGAAGAGCTGCAGAATAAGCTGGACACTTTAAAATCGTTTAATAATGTAGATAAAACCCTGCAGCAGAATAATATGCTGCAAAGAGCAGGGCAGGTTATAGAAACTCCTGAAATTACGGTAGATTCTTCTCTCGTTTCTAAGAAAAAGACAAATAAAAAAATATTTAATTATGCGATAGGTTTTTAAAAAGATGCTTAAAGTAGTTTGCGGTGCAGGGAATGAAGACTGCGAAAGTGTAAAAAGATTAGTTTATATCTACGCCAAAGCGGGTTGTAAGTATTTTGATTTATCTGCAAAAAAAGAGATTCTGGAAGCTGCAAAAGAAGCTCAGGCTCTGGCCGGCGTGGAAGATTTGCATTATTGTGTCAGTGTGGGTATAAAAGGCGACCCGCATATAAATAAAGCTAAAATCAATACATCTAAATGTATTAAATGCGGAAATTGTTACAGGAGTTGTCCTAATGATGCAATATATTCATCAATTATTATTGACGAAAAGCGTTGTATTGGCTGCGGAACCTGTGCAAAGAAGTGCCCGACAGGCTCTATTACAATGTTTGAAAAAGATGTAAATGTAAAAGAAATTCTTCCTTATCTGGTTGAAAACGGAGTTGAAATTCTGGAACTTCACATTATGGGGCATGATAAAAAAGATTTGGATTACAAATGGGAAGTTATCAACGAATGTAACCCCAAATATGCTGCCATTTGTATAGATAGGGAAAATTTCGGCAACAAAGAAGTTTTAGCCCGCATAAGGAATATGATTGCACATAGAAAACCTTATACAACTATTGTTCAGGCAGACGGAATCCCTATGAGCGGCTCGGACGATACGTTTAAAACAACCCTGCAAGCGGTTGCAATGGCTGAGATTATACAAAATGCCAACCTTCCTGTACATATTATGCTATCCGGCGGAACAAATTCTAAAACAGCAGAGCTTGCAAAGCTATGCGGAATTAACTACTGGGGAATCGCAATCGGTTCCTGGGCAAGGAAGGTCGTAAAACCTTATATAAATTCAAAAGATTTCTGGAACTGTCTGGACTGCCAGCATAGCGCAATAGAGGCGGCTAAAGCATTGGTTAAAGCTTCTGTTTAGCAAGCTTGGAAATTGCCTGCAGAAAGTCCTCTTTTGCGATTTTAATTTTTTCAAGGTCGCTTAGCATAAATGTTTTATTGTCCATTTTTTCGTTAATCCCTAAGCGTTCAAGCGCGTTATAATACCCAAGTGTAACCATTTCTGCAACATCTGAGCCGTTAAATTTATTATCAAGCATAATTTGAGCAAGCTCATCTCTTGAAACATCATTACCTATCGGCTGCCCCTTAGAGTGTATATCGTAAATTTCTTTTAACCCTTCTAAATCCGGCATAGGTACTTCCAAATGCAGCCCGAACCTGCCGGAAGCCAGAAGCGCAGGATCAATCAAATCAAGCCTGTTTGTTGCTGCGATTACAAAAGCCATAGCATTACTTTTTTCTAAATCACTCATACAGCCCAAAAACTGATTAACAACACTGTCGTCAAATCTTGCATTTGAGCTTCCGTCACGTTTCTTACCGATTGCATCAAATTCATCTATAAACAGAATATATGGGGCTTTATCTTCTGCTGTTTGGAAAATATTCCTGACACTTTTTTCTGAGCCGCCGACTTCTGAGCTTTTAAACTCATTGGCATTTACATATCGAAATTCGGCATTTGCTTCATTTGCGATAGCTTTCCCTAGAAGTGTCTTACCGCATCTTGGTGGGCCATATAGCATAATTCCCTTATTTAACCTTATATTTTGATATACCATCGGGTAATTAATCGGTCTTATTATAGATTTTCTAAGATTTTCAATAACATTTCCTAACCCGCCTATATCTTGGAATGTAAACTCTTTCCGTTTTGTAACTCTTTTCTCGCCAGCAGTAAGAGCCGAGATTGTCTGTCTATTAAATTTTTGTAGTCCCTCAGCGGTCGAAACAGCACTTTTTACCTCAAGATATCTTTCTGCATTTGACGGGTTATAACTATATGGCGGATTAAACATAAATTTATACTTATCGTGAATATACGAGTAAAGTTCTCCTGTTCCGATAAACTCTCCCTGCGTCAGTTTTTTTGTCTCGCCTGATTTTATAAAATGCCGGTTTGCGTTTAGAGATTCATCAGGATTTCTTACCTCAAGCCGGTAAATCCATTCAGACAAGTTAATTACGTAATAATCATTGTTTTTCTTAAAAATTCCGAAATTAGCCTCCAGTTTGTTTCGGTTTATCAAATCACCTTCGCCGACTTTAAGAGTATAAGTTTTTATAATGGGTATATCTATATTTTCTAGAGCTTTATTGAGCATAAAATTTGAAACTTTATCATCAGATGTAACTATCAGCATAGAGTTGTCATCTAAAGCCTCTAAGCCATATCTGAATTTATCTGACAAAGTAGGTTTTTTATCTCCCCAAAGTCCGTAAAAACTTGGAATCTCTGTACAATTTCTTACATTTTTGCTATTTACTTCCTGCCTTTGTGCAGGCGTCCGGTATACCATGCCTGCACTTACGGGTGTAATTCTCATAATATCCTCAACTATCTATTTTGATATAATAGATAAATTCTTTCCTTCTTCGTGCACTTCTTGTTTTTTGTATGGATTTGATACAAAGTTATATTGCGGGTTATAGTATGTTCTATGGCCTTTAAAGGCAATATTTTTGATATGTTTCAATATCATAACTCCGTTTTTGGCTGTTAAATCGCTTAGAACAATTTTTCCGCCTTCTTTGAATATACCCAGCTGTCCGTTAATTTCCTTAACTACATATTTTGCTTTATCTCTAACATTAGCATTTGTAAACACTGTTCCAACAGGAACTGCAACTCCTGCGCCAAGAAGGAGATAATCAACTTCTGATTTCGGCTGAATCGGTACATATTTGTTATTCGGATTTATTGATTCAATATCGTTATCCTCAAAGAATTTTTTGCGTTTAGCTTCTGTATCCAGACCGTATTTAGCAAAATAATCAACTTTGTTTTTATGTTCAATTCCGCCTGCATTAAACAATGTAACAGTCATATCGCCGTTTGCACTCTGCATCATGTAAGCTACTTTTGCAAGAGCCTGTGTTAACTTGCGTCTTTCATCACCGCTTGTGCTGCCGAGTTTTTGCAACATTTCATCTCTTGTCATGCCGTTTACTGTAACACCCATTGCGTAAGGAGTGCCGTCGTTCAGGGCATGCAGTTCCGGATTGCTTCTGTCTTTTAAGGCACCGTTAATGGAGGCCATTATTGATTTTCTGTATTTTCCGATATCGCTGCCGCCTTCAACATCTGTCCAGGGAAGAGCATTTCTGTTTTGGAGATATACGTTCTTTGCTTTTTCTTCATAACCGCTCATACCAAGCTCATCACCTGCATAGTTTGTTGGAACACCCGGAAGCCCTTTCAGATATTCCGTAATCATTGCGGCTTTTTTTACAGCCGGCTCTGTTACGGATTTGAATACTGTATCAACAATAGCTTCTTTATTTGCAATAGGCTTGCCGGATTTGTATTCAGCCTGTTTTATTGCCATTGACATTGCAACTTTAATATCTCTTGCAGAATAGCCTAATTTTCTCATGCCTGTTTTGGGGTCTTCAATCTTCGGAAGCTCTGAAGAGTTTCTTTGAACATAGTCTCTGTCATATTTTTCTACAAAATCTTTTGCTGCTTTTGTTAATGCTTCTTTAACCCCAGGATTCTTGCCTGATTTTGCATAAGAATCCAAAAGTAATGAAGCAAGATTAACTGTATACAAACTGTATTGATTGTAATTAGAAACAGACCCGAGAATCTTTGAAGCCCGTTCTCTGTTAGCTTTACCATAATCTTCATTTGCCTCTGCCCAGTCAAAATCGCCATGAACAAGGTATTGTTCTATCATTTCAGAATTATTTGCTGTCTTTATTACATTATCAATAAGCTGTTTGCGCTCAGTATCTGATAATTTCAGTCCGTAAGAATTTTCGGCAGTTTTTAAAATTGTGCTGAAAGCATTCTCAAGACTTGCAAGTTCCGGAATATTGATAACAGCAGGGTTCAATGTCTTACCATCTCCCAAATAATTTCCGTTTGTTAAATCTACAAGAGCTTCTATTATACGTTTTTTATCTTCATCGCTTGCTATTCCGTTTAAGTCTTCATAAACAGAGTCCATAAGAACATTTGTCATAGCAGCTGCTCTTGCGCTTGTTGTTTTGAAATAATCGTTATTATCAATATTTAATCTTAACTCAAGCGGTAATTCTTCATTTGTTCTTGCGCCTGTTAAAGCCCGCATCATATCATATCTGTAATTGCGGTTTTGTCCAAATTCAGCATGACCGTTATTATAACCGTGCTGTAACTTCGCGTGGAACAGCCCCATATCAAGCGCAAGTCCGTGAATCATTCTCGGTTTGTCGTGGTTGTCCATAAATGTCCACAGGTTTCTGATATAATCAAGGCTTCTTGTCTGCATTAATAAATCAAGTCTCTGTTTGAAACCGTCATGAGTTTCAGAAATATTTACTCCGTCGTCAAACGCCGGTGCAAATGAAGTTAATAAATTCGTAAAGAAGTATGAATACCCTGCCTCTGTTGTTATACCTGTTTCATTAAAGAATTTAGCCATAGCATCAGGTTCACCGTTATAACGCTGACCGATATTTGTCTGATCTCTATACGGGCAGGATTCTGCACCGGTATGAGCGCGTAATAAGTCCGGAATATCAGTAAGTTCTGCAACGATGTATGAATTCGGGTTTTCACTCTTTACAGCCTGTACAAATTTTGACCAGAAAGCAATAGCCTGATTCCAAGCATCATCAAAATCAGTATCATTGTTTCTTACAGAATCCATGTCAATAACGTCTTTTGCTGCATCAAGTCTCCAGTCTAACCCGAGAGAAGCTCTGTCAACTGCAGCTTCTGCAATTCTAAAGCTCATTGTATCGGTTCCTGCAATTCTCCTGCTGATAGAATCCGCTACATAAGAAATATCGCTCTCAGAAAGTGCTTTCAGCCCTTTTTCGATTTTCTTTTCCAGCTTCAATGCTTCATCCTCTGGATTGTGCGCATTGATTCCCAGAGCCTTAAGCGTTGTTGCATTCATTATATTCTCGTAGTCATAGGTTATTTCACCGTTATTAAGAATTTTGGAATTGAAAGCTTTACCGCTCAATGATTTTAATAAAGCGTATTTTGCAATGTCTTGCCCTACAAGTTCCATTACATACTCGCCGTATTCAGTATAATCTCCGTTTACATCAAGTAATTTTTCGTCAGATTTTTCGTTAACCTTCTTGATAATTGAGTCTGCAAAGTCTTTTAGTTCATTATTATAAAGACTGTTTACTCTGTTATAAGTTTTTGCGTAAGGTTCAACCAGATGCGGGTTATTTTGTTTCATCAAGTCAAATCTGGAAATACCGATAGTATCTTCTGTTGTAGCTCTGTTTGAAAAATATGATGTCGCAAGAACGCCGACTGTATTTTCACCAAATTCTAATGCGTCAAGCGGAAGACTCATTAAGGATTTTACAGTAACAGAGTCCTTATCAAGAATTCCTTTTGGTTCTAATAGGTACTGTCCGTTCAGAATATTATTTAATACTGGCTCTGTAATATTTGCCTCTGCAGGAAGCTTTCCTTCTTCAATAAGTTTATTAATACCGTCAACGGTTTTTGCCTTGCCTACAGTTTGCGCAGTATAAAGTGTTTGGATATTTTTAACTTTCCCTGTCCAGTATTTACCGGCTTGAATAGTCATATCTTGTACTTCATAAGTTCCGCGTTCTGTCATACGGGTGATATAATCACGCTTAGTCTTGTCTGTAATTGCCTGCAGTAATTTTTCATCATAGCCTGATATATGATAATTCATTTTTACCATATCAGTATTAGCATCCCAGGCGACAAAACCTCCTTCGGTTTTCTTGTCTATTTTAAAGTTAGAGAACTGAGATACAAGAACCGTTCCGTCAGCAGAATCAAGCTGAATCTTCTTGCCGTAAGTCTTGTTTAAATCATTTATGACATCAATACGTTTCTGGTATTCTTTAGGGTCAATCTGGCAGATATAGCTGACAAGAGTATCATCGTGTGTTACGATATCAAGTTCCTTGCCTGATTTGAGATTTTCATAAGTTTTGATTGCTTTATCTAAATCATTGACCTGATTATTGTGTACCTGCGAGGCGTCATAAATCTGGAATAAAGTTTCTTTATGAGAATCATAATTCGGGTTGGCCTTCTTTTCAATTTTTCCGTCGGAGTTTTGAGTATAAATATATGGCGCATTTATTACTCTGTGCCTTAAGTTTTCTTTATTCTTGGGAACAGTTCCAAGCCCGAGGTTTGTGTCTTTTATACTGGACATTCTAAACCAGTAATATGTCTGCGGATTCTTTTCAGCCCATCTCAAAGCATGCTGGAAGTGGATACCTTCCAGACCTTCTGATGTAAAAGTACCGTCATAAACATACTTCATACCGTTAGAATACAAATCTCTCATAAATGAGGCAAAGTTTTCGGTGTTGCCCATATCCGACGCTATCTGCATATTGTTTTTGTTCCAGTATCTGTGAGATGATACATTATCCCCGTTAGCAATCGGAGTTGAAAACATGTATGTATATCCGTTTTCTTTTAAATACGGAATCAAAGACTGCAAGCCGGCTATATTACCGCCAAGCTTATTGGAAAAAGTCTTTATAACACCTTCCATCTTTTTCTGGTAATCTTTATCGTAATAAATCTCACCGGTGTTGGTTTCAGTGAAGCCTCTGTACATAACTCCCGGTTTTAATCCGTCCGGCATAACGAGATACCCTGAACCCTGAACCCTTGGCGTAGTTCCGCGTCTTGCTACCAGAGAATATTTGTAGTCTGAGATAGGGTCTTGAAAATCAGAATCACCGGCTTTATCAACATTTGTCCTGAAAACATATTCCCCGTTTTTTCCTGTTTTCATATTCATGCCGGTATCAGGGCCTTCCCAGATAACACTTCCGTCAGCTTTATTTCTTCTTACAATTTTGTATGCAAAAGGCGCGTCCTTATCAAGGTTTGTAATGTCCTGCATATTGACATTAACGCCTTGAGGCTCTAATTTGATAGTTGCAATCGGTGTTTCGGAGATTGTATAGTTTAATTTCTCATTAGGTACAGCTCTAAATATCTGCACTTCGCAATCTTCTTTTGTGTAATCATAAGGATAATTGAATCTGTAAATATCCTCACCCACGTCATTCTTTACGTGCTGATATCCTTTGAAACCTAAATTTGATACACCGTTAATTTTATTAATAAACACCGCGGAAACTCCTTCTACAAATATATAAAGTCTGTAAAAAAATAATTTTTGCCATAATTTCCGGCATGTAATAAAAAATTTTTACATTTGTTAATATTGTATATAATACACAATCGCAATAAATTATGCTAAAAAAATCGTATAACAAATATGATTATATATCAACACCCGACATCATATTAATCAGTGTATCAATTGTATTTTGCATGCTTACGCTGTCAGTTGTTCTCTGCTGTAAAAACGCATTAATCTGCGGCATCATCTCGATTGCAATATCCAATTTGGGGTTAGTTCCGGGCTGATACATACCTACATCAATCAAGTCTTTGTTTTCTCTATACATAGCCATAATTTTTCTAAGTTTTGCAGCAGCTTCTTTATGTGGCTGAGATGCGATTGAGGACATAAGCCTTGAAATACTTCCCAAAATATCAATAGCAGGGTAATGGTTAGCCTCCGCAACTTTTCTTGATAAGAAAATGTGACCGTCCGTAATACCTCTTACAGTATCAACAATAGGGTCATTAATATCGTCGCCTTCCATCAGAACGGTATAAAAAGCTGTAATAGAACCCTTTGGACTGTTTCCTGCTCTTTCAAGAACTTTTTGAAGCCATGAAAATATTGAAGGCGGATAACCTTTCATTGTCGGCGGCTCGCCGATTGATAATCCGACCTCACGGCCTGCCATTGCACATCTTGTTACAGTATCAGTCATCAAGAAAACTTTCTTGCCCTGATCTCTGAAATACTCACATACAGCAGTTGCCGTCAAAAGGCATTTTTGACGAATCAATGGAGGCTGGTCTCCTGTCGAGCATACAAGGACGGATTTTTTCATACCCTCAGGGCCTAAAGCATCCTCAACAAACTCTTTGACTTCCCTTCCGCGTTCTCCAATCAGCGCAACAACGTTAACATCCGCATCAGAATTTCTTGCAATCATACCCAGAAGTGTACTTTTACCGACACCTGAGCCTGCAAACAATCCCATACGCTGTCCGCACCCGAATGTTAAGCAGGAATCTATTGCCCGAACCCCTGTTGAAAACATTTCCGTAATAATAGGTCTCTCAAACGGCCCCGGCGGCGGCCCTTCAACAGGACGCCACAAGGCGCCTTCTGTATTCATCGGTTTCCCGTCAATGGGGTCCCCCATAGGATTAATCAATCTTCCGAGAAGAAAATCCCCAACAGGTATAATAATAGGTTTACCGGTTGTTGTAACCAAACTCCCTTGTCCGATACCTGATCCGTCATAAAGAAGCAGTAATTGTGCTGCATCCCCTTTAAAAGCAACAACTTCCGCCGGCTTTTTTTCGCCGTTAGAAGCTTCTATATAGCATAAATCGCCAATCTTAAGCCCGGGAAGTTTAACCTCGACAGTTAAGCCGACAAGTTTTGATACGCTGCCTTTAAACTGGTAAAGATCAACATTTTCTATTTTATCTCTAACCCTGCTCTTTAGACTATCAAGGTATTCCTGATTAACTCCATCCATAGGATTATTCTAACATATTTTATCAGTATGGTAAACCGTCAGCATAAGCAGATGGTTTATTAACCGCGTTTACAAATCGTCTGCGCAACATAAACTCCGGAAGCAGATGCCTGAATTAAACCTCTTGTTACACCTGCGCCGTCGCCTATTGTAAATAAGTTCTTGACGCCTTCTGTTTCCAGTTCGTTTGTAAGCTTAACCCTTGCCGAATAGAATTTGACCTCAATTCCGTAAAGCAGTGTATATCTTGATGCTGTTCCGGGTGCAATTTTATCCAGAGCAAAGAGCATTTCTATAATACTCTTCATCTGTCTGTACGGAATAACCAGACTTAAATCGCCGGGGGTCGCGCAGGTTAAAGTCGGTGTTATAACACTTGACTTGATTCTGTCAGGAGTTGAGCGCCTGCCTTCCAGAAGGTCGCCAAATCTTTGAACAAGGATTCCTCCTGCAAGCATATTTGCAAGACTTGCTATATGCTGACCATAAGCAATAGGTTCCTTAAACGGCTCGGTAAATTTCTTGCTGACCAGCAGAGCAAAGTTTGTGTTATTAGTTTTTATATTTGCATAGCTGTGACCATTTACAGTTGCAATTCCGTTATAATTCTCCTGAACAACTTCGCCGTTTGGATTCATACAGAAAGTACGAACCTCATCGCCGAATGTCGGTGAGTAATAAACAAGCTTTGATTCATAAAGTTTATCTGTAAGCGGTGCAAAAACAGGGGCCGGAAGCTCAACCCTTACACCGACGTCAACAGCGTTGTTCACCATACCGATTTTATTTTTTGCAAATTCATGTGTAAGCCAGTCTGCGCCTTCTCTTCCCGGGGCAATTATCGTGTACTCTGCCCTTATAGTTTCACCGTTATCTAAAATAATACCTTTAACCTGTTCGCATTCTACAATAAGGCTTGTTGCAGATACATTATTCAGTATGGTAATTTTATCTTCCAGATAGTCCTGCATGTGCTTTAAAACGTGCAGACTTCTTTCTGTACCCAAATGCCTAACAGGAGAATGAACAAGTTTTAATTCCGCAAGCACTGCCTGCCTTTCTATCTCTCTGAAAATTTCCATATCAGTTCCGAACACTTCATCCGTAGCGCCGTGTTCCAGATATAAGTCATCCGCGTATTTTATATACTCTTCCACTTTTTCTCTCGGCATATAATCAATCAGATGCCCTCCAACATCAGGAGTTAAGGTAAGTTTACCGTCAGAAAATGCGCCGGCCCCGCCCCATCCGCATAAAAGACCGCACCGTTTGCAATTAACGCACTTTGGAGAACCTTCTCTAATCGGACATTTGCGTTTTTCTATACGCTGGCCTTTTTCAATCAAAATAACCTTCCACTCGGGACGTAATTTTACAATCTCAAGCGCAGTAAAGATTCCGGCAGGTCCTGCCCCTATAATTGCAACATTGTACATATTCCTAACTCCTAATTGTCTTTTACTTATTAAAGATATCGTAAATATAACAAAATTGCAATCAGAAGTCTCGCCTTTTTAATTGAAATAAAAAAAAGGCAGAATATTTCTGCCTCAGAAAGAAAAGCCGAAGTGAGCGGCTAAATTTGTTTTTCGAGTTTTTCAATCCGCTTGAATAACTCTTCGTTTTGTTTTTCCAGCTCTTTAATTGTTTTTTGCTGATTATCAATTAATTCCTGCTGTGTTTTAATAGTTTTATCCTGTTCGTCATTTTTTGCAATAATGCTGTTTATCTTATCATCCAGCTCTTTTACTGCATTAATCACAGCGTAAAACATATCTTC
>CALVBV010000055.1 GCA_944325815.1 Candidatus Gastranaerophilales bacterium | reverse complement strand
CCAGCACCACCCTCTTCCCCCTCACGACGCACGTCCAACTTCCGGTACCCTTTAATGAGGGAATGGCCGGGGATGGGTGATGATGGCGTGAAGCGTGAGGCGTGAGGTGTGAAGGGTTCGTTAATGAAGTGATTAAGTGACTAGGTGACTAAGTGATTAAGATTTATAAATACTTTTCAACTATTCAACCTTTTCACTTTTCAACTTTTATAACTTCTTATAAACTTCTAAACTTTACTGGGTGAGATATGCGTTTATGAAGTGACCAATGTATTGAGAAATATTTTCTTGCATAAGTAAAATGTTTGTGCTACGATTTGCATGAAAAAGAGGAGAGGTCATTCCATGAGCGAAGGACATTGGATAGTAAATACGGTTATTGCAGGGCATCCTATGGCATTTAATATGGATACTTTATCAACTATGTGGGCTGCAATGGCGTTTTTGCTTATTGTATCTTTTATCGCAACCAGAAAACTTACCATAGTGCCAACTAGACTGCAGCTGGTCTTTGAAAGCATTCTCGGCGCCTTCTGGGGACTGGTCGACAGCCTTATGCCAAAAGAAGGAAGAAAGCATGTACCTTTGATTGCTTCTTTGTTCTTGTTTATTATTACAGCGAACCTTATGGGTCAGCTTCCTTTGAGAATGATTGAATTAAAAACCGGAGAGATTGCTTCTCCGACAAATGATATAAACCTGACAGCAGCTCTTGCCATTATTGTATTAATATATTATGTTGGCGCAGGGTTTGCAAAGAAAAAATTCCGTTACTTTTTACATGACTTTAAGCCGATGTCAATTTTTATGGCTTTGTTAGAAATTATGGATATGATAACAAGACCTTTAACACTGGCTTTACGTTTATTCGGAAATATTCTTGCAGGTGAATGTCTTATGACTGCATTACTTGGAATTTGTGCGTATGTATTGCCGCTTCCGGTAATGTTTTTTGAAGTCCTTGTAGCCTGTGTTCAGGCGCTTGTATTCGCGCTTCTGACAACAGTATACATATCTTCAGCAATAGAAGAAAGTGAACATTAGTATTTATTCTTAATAAAGAAGGAGATTAGAAAATGGAAGAAGTAAAAACAATTTCAGACTTGGCTCAGCTGGGCGCAGGTGTTGCAATGGGTTTTGGTGCTATTGGTGCCGGTGTTGGTATCGGTATTGCAACAAAAGGGTTTTTGGAATCTATTGCAAGACAGCCTGAAATCTTTGGTAAAGCACTTGTATTCTTTATGGTTGGTGCTGCATTATCAGAAGCTTGCGCAATTTATGCGTTAGTTATTGCTTTGAAACTTGTAGGTATTTGGTAAGAAGAAGATTGTTATGGAATTCAACGGAACATTTTTAGCATCAATAGTATCTTTTCTTGTATTTGTTTTCTTGATGAACAAAATACTCTATGCACCTATGGAAAAAATAGTTGCTGAAAGACAAAAGTTCATTGATGATAACTTAAATAATGCTGATGAAAATTACAAAAAAGCGGACGAGTTAAACTCTGAAAGAGAAGAAAAACTCTTAGGTGCTAAAAATGAAGCCCGGACAAGGTACACAAATACTGTAGATGGGTTCAAAAATAAAAAATCCGATATTGTTCAAAAAGCTCAGGATAAATCCAAAGAAGAGCTTTCTATAGCTTATTCTGATTTAGAAAATATTTCTAATGAAGCTAAAGAAGGTTTAAAAGGCAGGATGAACGAGCTTGCGAATGATATTGCAGAAAAAATTCTCGGATACAGAAGCGAGGTGCAAGGGGTGGATAATGATACAGTAAACAGGATTCTGTATCATTAGAGAAAGGTAAAATATGCTAGATGTAGTGTTGGATTATTTCGGCAGAACAAATTTATTTAACTTTTTAATATTTCTCGGAATATTTATTTTTATATTTAAAAAAGTTCATATAGGAACTATGCTTGATAAATCTAAAAATAATATTGTTGAACATATTGAAAATTCCAAAAGCACCAAAGAGGAATCTGAAGCTCACCTTAAACAAATCGAAGAGACGCTTTCTCATATTGAAGAAGAAATTGACGGAATTATTAAAAAATCCGAAGAGAATGCAAAGCTTGTAGGAACAAAAATTCTTGATGATGCAGAAAAATTTGTCTCTAATATTAAAGAAAATACAGACAAAACAGTTGCGAATAAAACAGCTTTGCTTAAAAATGATATTTTAAGAAGAACTTCACTGGCTTCTATTGAAACTGCGAAAAGTCACATAATTAATGAATTGAATAACAATATCGATTTACATAACAAACTTATTGACGAAAGTATTGAAGCGTTAGAAAGTTACAGGGGTTAACAGAAGGGAATATATTGAGGTAAAGTTTAATGGGTGCGAATGTAAAACACAGAGATTCAGAACTGATAGCAAGAAGATGGGCAAAGGCACTTATGGAAATTGCCCAAGAAGATTCTGGCATCTCTAAAGATGATATATTAAATGATTTGCACGAGGTTGCTGACAATATAGACGCTTCACTAGAATTGTGCGGCGTTATTAATAATCCTTCTATTTCAGAAGAAGAAAAACAGGCGGTACTTGAAAAATTGTTTAAAAACAGGGTTATGCCGGTTGTTTATAACTTCATTTGCGCACTGAATCAAAAAGGGCGTTTGTCAATTATTGCGGATATCGCAAATGAATTTGAAAAAGAGCTGGAAGAACTCCGAAATATTGTAAGAGTTGATATTACTTCTGCAATTGAACTTGATGATGCAAGAAGAGATGATATCAAAAGGAGAATTAGTGAAAAACTGCATAAAGATATTCAGGTCAGTTGGAATGTCGATAGCAGTATTATTGCAGGTTTGATATTTAATATAAATGAAACTATTGTAGATAACAGTATCAAACATAAATTAGATGATTTAAGTAAACATATTATAAAGGGGTAGAACATGGCAGTAATAAATCCTGATGAAATTAGTTCAATATTAAAAGAGAACATTCGTAATTACGAAGCAAAGGTAGAAGTTTCTAATATCGGCAGTGTTCTGGAAGTTGGCGACGGTATTGCAAGAATATATGGTTTGCGCAATGTAATGTCAAATGAACTTGTTGAATTTGAAGACGGCAGAGGAACTCTTGGTATCACATTAAACCTTGAGGAAGATAATGTCGGTGTTGTAATTTTGGGTGAATATACTCATATCAAAGAAGGTATGACCGTAAAAACAACCGGAAGAATTGCATCAGTTCCTGTAGGGGATGCTCTTATCGGAAGAATCATTAACCCGACCGGACGTCCTATTGATGGTAAGGGCGATATTATCACGGATAAAACAAGACCTATTGAGAGAGTCGCTCCTGGTATTGTTGCAAGAAAATCCGTTCATCAGCCGCTTCAAACAGGGCTTACTGCAATTGACGCATTAACTCCGATTGGAAGAGGCCAACGTGAGTTAATTATCGGCGACAGACAAACCGGTAAGACAGCTATTGCTATTGATACTATTTTGAACCAAAAAGGCGGCGATGTAATTTGTATTTACGTTGCAGTCGGTCAAAAGGCTTCAACGGTAGCACAGCTTGCAAAAACATTGGAAAAGCATGGTGCGATGGATTATTCAATAATTGTATCAGCTACAGCTAATGAGCCGGCACCTCTTCAATATATTGCACCGTTTGCAGGTGTTGCTATTGCAGAAGAATTTATGGAACAAGGAAAACACGTTCTTATTGTATATGATGATTTAACAAAACACGCTCAGGCGTATCGTGCAATGAGTTTGCTTCTTAAAAGACCGCCGGGACGTGAAGCTTATCCGGGTGATGTATTCTATCTTCACTCAAGGTTATTGGAACGTGCTGTTAAGCTTAATGATGAATTGGGCGGTGGAAGTATTACAGCTTTACCTATCATTGAAACTCAGGCAGGCGACGTTTCAGCGTATATTCCGACTAACGTAATTTCAATTACAGACGGTCAGATATTCTTAGAAACAGCCTTGTTTAACTCTGGTGTGAGACCGGCTATTAACGCAGGTATTTCTGTTTCCCGTGTAGGTGGTGCGGCTCAGACTAAGGGTATTAAACAGGTTGCAGGTAAACTCCGTCTTGACTTGGCTCAATTTAGAGAATTGGAAGCTTTTGCCCAATTCGCATCAGATTTGGATCCTGCAACTAAGAAACAGCTTCTTAGAGGCCAAAAGTTGACAGAAGTATTGAAACAGCCTCAGTACAAACCTTTAACAGTAGCCCAGCAGGTAACAATCCTGTTTGCTGCTAACGAAGGCTTCCTTGATGAGATTGATAACAAAAAAATCAGTGATTACAAAACAGGCTGGTTTGAATACTTTGAAGCAAATATGCCGGAACTTAACAAGGCATTGAACGACGGCGCTAAGTTATCTGATGAAGATATTGCAGCTCTTAAGTCTCAGCTTGAAGCTTATGGTAAAACTTTATAAGGAGAAATCTAATGAAATGTTATAATCACCACGACAGAGACGCTTTTGCAGTATGTAAAGCTTGCGGTAAGGCATTATGTCTTGAATGTGCTGAAGAATATAAAAACTCTTTTGTATGCAAAGATTCTGCAGATTGCCGTCATGCAGCGGAGGTTGATTACAGACATTATTTCATAGAAAATTCAAAAGGTGCTTTTAAGTTCTATAGATTTATGTTAGTTCTATTAGGTGCATTCTTGTTAGGATTTGTTGTCGTAAAATCTTTCTTATGCTTTATGCTTCCTTGTCCTTTCGGAATGTCATTAGAGACAATATTAATATTTATATTAGCTCTTCTTATGATTATAAAAGGCTGCAAGGGGTAGAGATATTCTCGGAGAAATTACAATATGCCAAATTTAAAAGATATAAAAAACAGAATAGGTAGCGTACAAAATACTAAAAAGATTACAAAAGCAATGAAAATGGTTGCAGCGGCAAAAGTTAAAAAGGCTGAAAGCACTGTTAAAGCAGCAAGACCGTTCTCGGATGAGCTTACTGTACTTTTTAGAAAACTGCTTGCTTCAGTTGACGAGTATTCAACTTCAGGTCTAAAGGTCGAAAGGGGGCTTGACAACTATCCGGCTTTATTGACAAAAAGAGATGTAAAAACGGAAGGTTTGCTGGTAATTACTTCAAATAAAGGACTTGCAGGTGCTTATAATGCTAATATTATTAAGACTGCATTAAAACGAGTAGAAGAAAATACAAAAAACGGTATAAAAACAATAATATTTCCTGTAGGTCAAAAAGCTGTATCTGCTTTTAGACATAAAGCAGGAAATTATGAGCTTAAAAACGGCTATATTGAAGTTGCAAATAATCCAACAGCAACAGGTGCAAATATTATTGCAGAAGATATTGCAGAGGATTTTGTCTCAGGCGTAATTGACAGAATTGAAATTATTACAACTCATTTCAATAATATGATGTCTTATAATATTGTGTCCTGGGAAGTTCTGCCTGTAAAAGCAGAAAAGGCAGAAAAGCACGAAGTTAGTGCTGTAATGGAATTTGAGCCATCTGCTCATGCAGTTTTACAGCAGCTTGTTCCTATGTATATAACAAATTCTATTTACCAGGCATTGTTGGAAGCAAATGCAAGTGAGCTGGCATCAAGAATGACTGCAATGTCAGCGGCTTCAAATAACGCCGAGGAAATGATTAATACTCTGACAATTGATTACAATAAAGCCCGTCAGGCTGCAATTACCCAAGAGCTTGTAGAAATCGTCTCAGGCGCCCAGGGAGTTAAGGGGTAGGTCAAGAGATAAGTACAGGGATACACGCAGACAGAAATTGAGATAAAGGAGAAGTCTACTCACCTCTATTGTAGAAAATTTCTTTTGCATTAAACTTTTTAAGAAATTTCTGCTGCATATTTTCAAAATAGTTTCCGCTTGCAAAGAAAGAGCCGATTCCGCCAGCAATACCGCCTGCCGTACAAAGTGCATATTTTAAGAAAGTATTCTTTAATTTTTTAGTAAACAGACTGACTATTATAACACCGCCAAGTGTAGACACACCAAAAAGAGTATTGGCAAATATTGACATTTTTCTGTTTTGTTTTTTATATCCTGCACAAAACTCATCCGCTTTTTGTGCAGGAACTTTAAAATATCTGACCGGCTCTTTTTTTGAAGTAACATCAACTTGGACGTAATTTGAGCCCAGCGATTTTGTTATTTCTGTTTCAACACCCATACACACACTCCTTTGTCTATCATAAAACAAGTGAATAAAAAGAATTGCTTTTAAAACAATCCTGCTTTACAAAAATTTACGTTTCAAGTATCTTGCGGAGTTAATATATGTACGTTATAATCTGCTTAGGAAAAGACCAATGATTAGGAATATAAATAGCAGCGATTATTACCCTGGCAATCTAAACAAACCTTTGTTTGCACAGCGTCATCGAGCCTTTGAAAGAGAAATTACTGCCTCTGATAAGGTAAAAGCCGGAGTTGGTGCAGTTATAGGCACTGTTGTTCCTATGGTATTAATGATGAAAAAACAAAAACTTAAAAATCCGTTTAAACTTGAATACGGCTTAAAGGAGATGGTTGCTGTCTCAGCCGGCTCTATAACAGGCGGTGTTACTGTCGGTATGATTGGTGAAAATCGTAAGACTAACGAAAATAAAATGAAGGAAGGACTTTTTCAATTTTTAAACGCCTCTATTCCGACCTGGATTGTCGCAGGAGTTTTAAAACTCTGTGAATCAAGCAAAAATTTTAATAATCTTCCGGGAAAAATATTATCTGTTGCAGGAGGGTTAATAGTTGGTATGTACGGCGCAGCCTCAGTCTCCAACCTAATTTGTGACCCTTATGATAAAAAACCGGATAGAAAATTAACGCTTAAAGATTGTCTTATTAACATTGATGACGCATTAGGCGTATTGGTACTGGCCAAATTTCCTCTCGCAGAAAAACTGCACGTAGAAAAACTGCTTCCGTTTATTTTTGCATATTGCGGATATAGGGCCGGTAAGAGCAATTAATTTATTTTAAAAGCGGATGTTTTTTTATTATTTCTATATATTTTTTTATAAGACTTTGCGGCATAAACATCGGGATTTTATTCAGAAATGACGTATTATAGCTTTTTCCTGCGGGAGTATATTTAATAATCAATTCTACAATTTTATTGACATCATAAGTCTTAAACATTTCTAGAAGTTTGTTTTGAGTTTTCTTGTCTTTTATAGGGGCAAAGCGTTTGCCTCTTTTATAGTGATAAGCATGAGAATTTAATGAGGCTTCGGAAGTTATTTCAAATTTTTTGAGCCCCCTGTTAAGGCAGTGCTCTACTTCTATCTGGTCTGCAATTTTGCCAAAACCGCTGTATTTTTGCGGATTAAAATTTTTAATAAATGACACATTAACACCTTCGGGGGTATCAATTAAATTAACATATCCTACAGGAATCTTTCCGTCATGTACTACATAACGCGTAAAATTAGCTTTTCCTCCAATATTAAGCTTTTCAGCTTTAACTTGAACTGGAATATTCTCAGAGCAATTTTGTGGAGTTTTTTTTATAACATGAGGAATATTATTTTGATTTACAACCTTCATATTATATATAAGTTTAATTGGCCTAAAAAATTGCTAAAAATAACACCGGCATTGCCGGTGTTATTTTAAACTAATTATTTTATATTTTAGCAAGCTGTTTATAATAATCATGAGCTTGTTCAAATTTATATGCCAAATTAAACAGCTTTGATTCCGCAAGCTGTGGAGTCATAATTTGAAGTCCTATCGGCATACCATCAGTATCAAATCCGGCCGGAACGCTTATCGCAGGGATACCTGCCAGGTTAGCAGAGATAGTTGCGATATCCGTCAAATACATAGCCAGCGGATCTTCCGTCTTTGCACCTAAATCAAATGCCGTATTAGGACAAGTCGGTGCAATAAGAGCATCAACTTTTGCAAAAGCTTTTAAAAAGTCCTCAGTAACAACTCTTCTCATTTGTAAAGCTTTTTTATAATAAGCATCATAATAACCGGATGACAAAGCATAAGTTCCGAGCATTATACGTCTTTTAACTTCCGGTCCGAAGCCTTCGGCTCGTGTTTTGCAGTACATTTCAAGCAGATTTTCAGCGTTAGCTGTTCTATGTCCGTATCTGACTCCGTCAAACCTTGCCAGATTTGAACTGCATTCTGCTGTTGCAAGAATGTAATAAATTCCGATAGAGTGTTTTAGGTTAGGCAGTGAAACTTCAATAACCTCAGCACCTTGGGATTTATAAGTTTCAACGGCATTTTGTATTGCTTTTTGAACATCAGGCGCAAGACCTTCTGCAACAAGCTCTTTTACCACTCCTATTTTCAGACCTTTAATATCATTATTTAAGTTTTTTCTATAATTTTCGACAGGTATATTTAATGAAGTAGAATCATGTTTATCATATCCGGAAATTATTTCTAAAAGCGCAGCAGCATCTTCTACAGTTCTTGCAAACGGTCCGATTTGATCAAGGGATGAGGCAAATGCAATTAGACCGTATCTGGAAACTTTACCGTAAGTAGGTTTCATCCCTACAATACCGCAGAAGCTTGCCGGAAGTCTGATACTTCCGCCTGTATCAGAACCCAAAGCCAAAGTTGCTTCACAAGATGCCACTGACGCTGCAGAACCTCCGGAGGAACCGCCCGGAACTTTATTTAAGTTCCAAGGGTTATGCACTTTTTTAAAAGCTGAGTTTTCATTAGAAGAACCCATTGCAAATTCATCTAAGTTAGCTTTACCTACAATCGGAATTAAATTATCTAATAATTTTTGAGTGACAGTTGCGTTATAAGGTGACACAAAATTTTCCAGAATCTTACTTGATGCGGTTGTTTTTGACCCGATAAGATTCATGTTATCTTTTAACGCAAGCGGAACTCCTGCCAGAAGAGGCAGTTCTTCGCCTTTTGCAATTTTTTCATCAACTTTTTGGGCAGTATTTAGCGCAATCTCTTCTGTTAGGGAATTAAATGCGCCCAGCTTGTCATCAATTGAATGTATACGGTCAAGCGATGCTTTTGTAAGCTCAACTGCTGATACTTCTTTATTTTTAAGAGCCTTTGACTGCTCTATTGCACTCTTTTTCAATAGTTCTAGCATAATTTAATCTCCCGTTTAAAACAATTATACCAGAAACAAATCTTTGTAGTAATTGAAAAATAAATGTTAAGTTATATTACTAAATTTTATGTATTAAATTTACGGAAAAACCGTTAATGTCAAGCAGTTATCTTCTTTTATTGCACCTATCTACTTTACTCTTTTTTGAGATTTAGGATCCAAGACATCGCGTATTGCGTCGCCTAAAAGATTAAAAGAAAGTACTGCAATAAATATCAGCACCCCCGGAGTCAAAAGCCAGGGCCGGTAAAGAATATTCGTAAACTCCTGTGCTTCTTTCAGCATATTTCCCCAGCTTGCGTCAGGCTGCTGGATACCCAAGCCCAAAAAACTCAAGCCGGATTCCGCAAGAATATATGAAGGGACGCTTAAGGTCATTGCGATTATTACATAACTTGTTGTCTGCGGAAGAATATGTTTTAAAATAATTCGCATATTTGAAGCACCAATTGTTTTTTCCGCCTGTACAAAATCTTCATTCTTTATAGAAAGCACCATCCCTCTTACGACTCTTGCAAACCCGGCCCATCCTATTAATCCTAAAATTACAATAATCAAAGCAAATCTCTGAACACTGGACATTCCGTTCGGGAGAATTGCAGCTAATATTATGAGAAGATAAAAGCTTGGGATAGCCATTACAGCCTCTGCAAAACGCATCATTAATGTATCAATAATCCCCCCGAAATATCCTGATATTCCTCCGTATAAAAGTCCTATCGGGAAAACTATAAGAAGCGAGAGGAATCCTACAGTCATGGAAATTCTTCCGCCAAACAAAATCCTTGAAAAAACATCTCTGCCGTTTATATCTGTTCCCAGAAGATACAATTCACCGCCTTTTTCGACACCGAAAAGATGCCGTGGGATTAGTCCTGTAATATTTTCCGCTTTCGGAAAGAATTTTATATAATATTTCTTGCTTCTGTCCTGCTTAAACACTGTCTGCATAAGAGCCGGTTCATATTCTCTTACATAATTATATGTATAAGGCCATGAAAGTTTACCTCTCTCGTCAATTGTATAAATCTTAGACGGAGGCGCATAAGACATTTCTCTATTTGAATACGTATTTGAATATGGGGCAATAAAATCTGCACATAAAATTAATAAATAAAGAAGAGCCAACACAATAAGCGCCGATTTTGCAAACTTATCCTGAAAAATTTTTCTCAATACATCCATCCCTATGACCTCCCTCTCAGGCGCGGATCAGTTATCATAAGCAGAATATCCGCAATCAAATTTCCTGCTATCAGCATTATTGTCCCCATCATTAAAGAAGCCATAACAAGGTTAATATCGGACTTCATAACCGCCTCCAGAATAAGCCTGCCTAAGCCCGGATACTGAAAAACATACTCTGTCAGCGCAGCACCGCTTAACAACCCTGCAAATTCAAACCCCAAAAGGGTTATCATGGGGTTCACCGCATTTCTTAATGCGTGTTTAAATATAACTTTCCCCTCACTCAAACCTTTTGCACGGGCAAATTTAACATAATCACTATCCAGAACTTCCAGCATATTTGCTCTCATCTGTCTTTGAAGCCCCGAAAGAGATATCGTAAATAAAACTATTACAGGAAGGACAAGATGCTTTGAAATATCCGCAATCTTTTCGAAAAATCCCATTTCATTAAAGTTATAACTCGTTAATCCTCCGACCGGAAACCAGCCGGTTTTTACAGCAAAAATAAGCATCAATATTGCAAAGAAAAATGAAGGGATTGCCATCCCGATGCTTGATATAACGGTTAAAAGTCTGTCTAGAGAAGTTTCCTTTTTAACAGCGGATAATATTCCAATGGGAACTCCCGCAGCCCATGTCATAAAAATAACAACCATCGTTAAAAGCAGTGTATTGGGAATGCGTTCCTTAAGCTTTGTTGAAACTTTCTCGCCAGCTGTGGTATAACCTAAATCACCTTTAATAAAAGACTTTGCCCAAGAAAAATACTGAATATAAATTGGTTTGTCCAGATTAAGCCTTTTCATTTCTTTATCAAGAGTTTCCTGTGATATCGAAGGGTTCAGCCTTAACTCCGCCAGAGGATCTATCGGAGAAAGCCTTATTATAAAAAAACTAATCAGGGATACTATTATTAAAAGCGGAATTACCTGCAAAACTCTTTTGGCTGTATATTTCAAAAACTCCATTAATTTTTATCCTCATCAATATAAATTTCATCCAAGTTATAAATCAATCCCCCAAGACTTGTCGGAAAAACATTCTTAAATTTTTTTCTTATGGCCGTTATTCTTATTGGAGAATAGAGATAAATGATTGGCTTTTGGTTATAAATTATTGTCTGATATCTGTCGTATAAAGGCTTTCTTTCGTCAAACGAAAGTTTTAAAGCGCCTTTGGTAAAAATTTCATCAATTTCTTTTTCCCAATCAAGCCTGTCATCAATTTTATAATTTGCCGGTCTCTGGTTAAACATGTGCAAACTGCCGGATGATGTCCAAACATTTTTTCCATCGTGAGGTTCCAGAGGAGAGCCGGTAAGTCCCATTACTGCCATATCCCAGTCATGGGTATTAGTTAATTTATTCACGAGCGAATTAAATTCAACAGGTTTAAAGTTAACCTTCATTCCCAAATTTTCCAAATCCTGTTTTATCATAACTCCTACTGCTTCACGCTCAAGATTGCCGGCGTTAGTGTACAAATCAAATTCAACCCGGTTGCCGTCGGCATCGTAGAGTTTCCCTTCCCTGTTTATGAATCCGGCCTTTTTAAGGCTTTCTTCAGCCACATTCAAATCACAGGGATGACCTTTAATATATTTGTTTAAAAAGATTGAATTTAAACTCTCTGCCGTAAACAAAGGTTCTGCAATACCAAGAGCAATGTTTTGAACCATATTTTTTCTATCTAACGCCCAATCAATTGAAGCTCTAAAATCCCGGTTTGCAAACCATTTATGTTTTATTGGATTTACATAGGGCTTACCGTCTTTATCTTTGCGGTTATTCAGATTTATAACTAAAAACAAAGTACCTGTGTCAGGTCCCAGGTTATAAATTACATAATCAGACTCGGGTTCTCTAATCTTATATCTTGCTACATTTGAACCTCTGAGAGCCAGAACATCAATTTCTTTTGCTTCAAATTTCAATATTTCATTATTAGTATCCCCTACTATCATATATACAACTTTATTAAGATAAGGCAGTTTATTATCATTCAGGTTTATTTTGTAATAATCAGGATTTCTTACAAATACAACTCTCTGGGCGGGAACGTATTCTTTAAGCATAAAAGCCCCGCTTGATATGATTTCAGCCGGCGGAGTATTAGGTGATAAAAAAGCATTAAAGACGGACTCACCTTTATCAGAGTACGGCTTGAAATAATGTTTTGGGACTATTGGATAAGACAGCTGTCTCAAAAAAGGCGCAAAAGGTTTTGGAGTTGTAAATTTCACGGTATAATCATCTAATTTTTGAATAACCGGCAGCTTACCCTCTACTTTCATTGCATCCATTGCGGAAGGATTACCCAGGCCCTTGAAAACAATCTCATTATATGTGTACATAACATCTTCAGCTGTTATCGGCTTGCCGTCTGTCCACTTAATGCCTTTTCTCAGATTAATAACATAATCACATCCATTGACAGAAAATTCTTTTGCAAGAAGCGGTTTAACATCACCTGTTACCGGGTTTGTAGTTACAAGCCCGTCATAAAGCATACCCGCCATTGCCGAAGATGTTGCATCTTTTGTATTGCACGGATTAAAAGTTTTTGGACCTTCTCCTATTGTGGAAATTATCAATTCCCCGCCGAATTTTCCTACAGGCGCCTGAGATTGAAGATAATCAACTCCGTTTAAATTTATATTTTTTTCGTTGTCCGGATAATTTATCTCTCTTAGTTCCCTGGTTATAATTCTTTCAGGAAAACTTTGCGGAATATCCTGTCTTATACAAGCTTTAAGCAAAATTCCCAAAGAGACTAAAATCAAAATCAGACTAAATACTTTATTCATAAATACAAGAATATCATATTTTATTGAAAAAATCTTAATCCAATGGAGGTATATTTATGATGTTAATAAAAACTTCATAAATATCAAAGCCCAAACCTTTACTGTTTATTTTCAAGCTCTGTTAAACGTTTTTCCAGCTCTTTAATTGTTTTTTGCTGATTATCAATTAATTCCTGTTGTGTTTTAATAGTTTTATCCTGTTCATCATTTTTTGCAATAATGCTGTTTATCTTATCATCCAGCTCTTTTACTGCATTAATCACAGCGTAAAACATATCTTC
>CALVBV010000054.1 GCA_944325815.1 Candidatus Gastranaerophilales bacterium | reverse complement strand
TGTTCAGGTGAGCAAGTGATCAAGCTTAACCCGCCCCTTGTGGGAGGGTCGAAATCTCTGATTTCGGGGAGGGGTGCTTGGGGATTGAATAAAGAAGAATACAAAAAAACTTCATCTAAACTACTAAGCTTATTCTCTACTAAACCTGCTTGACCCCTCACCCTAGCCCTCTCCCACAAGGGGCGAGGGAAGACACAGTTTTCTTCTAAACTACTAAACTTATAAACTTCTAAACCAAATATGCCAAGCTTGAAATACAGACTACAAGCAGGTTTTACCCCCCCCCCCCTTAGGGGCATAAGGGTTTCAGCCTGCTCATTGCTTAATATCATGCCGGAAAAACACGACATTTCGCTTTTTGCTCGATTGGTACTTTTCATTTTGACGTCACATTCCTTAGACTATTATATATTATATATATTCCACATATCGATAAATTAATAACACTTTTACTATAAATTGTTACATTACTTAACATGATCTCGGCTGTAAAGTTTGTTTTTAAAAATTTCTGCAGCCTCAAATCTGTACACAAATCAATCTTTAGTTGTAAGTTTTTCATAATTTTTGATAATTTATTTTTAGCTCTTGTAAATCTAAAATTATAATATGGAAATAAAGACATCGGATTTATACTGCATAATTACCCCGCTAAGCCCCATGCTTGACAAACGTGAAGCTGTACGAATTGTTCAAGAATTTGACAACTCCAAAATAATCGGGCTCGATATGACTTTTGTTAAAGACTGCACTATTGATTTTTTTGAAGAGATTGCTCTAAAAGCAGAAAAATCCTTTGTCGGACTTTTCAATATATCTTCTGATATTTTTACTATTTTCAACATAATGGAACTTGATAAACGACTAAATTTATTTGTTTCCGAAATGGACTTTAAACAAAACAAACACCGCATTCTTAACCGAAAACTATGCCTTGTTTAAACTAGCCCGGGCAGGTGAAAAATGCTCTAAGGGTTGAAAAAAAAATATTTTTATAATAAAATACACATGACATAAATTCTGTAAAATTATTTATCCAAACCGGAGTGCGGGGAATATTCAGAATAGTCGCCTAACAAGTTTTTTGAGTCAGGGTTGCAAAAAATTTAGGAAAGACGTCTCAATAGGAACCAAACGAGAACATAGCGAAACCGCAGGGAGGATTTTTGAGAATAGTTTACAGAATCCAATTCACAATAATAAGAGGATTTCAATGATTAGAAAAACAGTCTTAACAACTATTGCATTGTTAACATTACTTTGCGTTAGGGTTCAAGCTGAAACAACACCGGAAAACGTAATTAAAGAAACCATTGTTAAACATTCACTGGAAATGGATGTTGACCCTGCCTTGGCTCTTAGTATTGCGAAAAAAGAATCCGGTTTCAAACACGAGTTAAAAAGCCCTTATGGTGCTGTAGGAGTTTTTCAACTCCTGCCGTCTACCGCTAACAGAATGGGCTTTAACCCTTATTACTTAAGCGAAAACATTAAAGCAGGCTTGACCTACTACAAAATGATGTACAAAATGTTTGGTTCTACTGAACTTGCACTCGCTGCATATAATGCAGGCCCGGGAAATGTTAAAAAGTTTGGCGGCACAATCCCGCCTTATGGAGAAACCAAAAGATTTGTAAACCAAATTATGCTGGAATACCACAAACTGAAAGCAAATCCGGATCCGGCAATTATCAAAGTTACACAGGCAAAGGCACCCATGCCGGAGAAGAAAACAGAAGCTTCTAACACACCTAAACCGATTGAATTGCCGAACCTGAAAGAAATTCCGGAAGTAAAACACTCTGATCCGGTAATGGAAATTTTGTAGAAAAAAAAAAGAACCTCTAAAAAAGAGGTTCTTTTTTTATGATTCTTCTCTTACGCAGTTATAAGCAGGCTTGCACCGATTACCCCTGCGGTATTTCCGAGCTGCGCCGGAACGATTTTAACTTCCCTCTGGATTACCATTGCGCGTTTTGCAATTGTCTCTCTTATCGGATCCAGAAGAATATCGCCTGCGTCTGCAACACCTCCGCCGATTATAATCTTTTCCGGATTAAGAAGGTTTACTACACTGGTTAAGCCCATACCTATATATTCGCCCATTATTCTAAAAATCTGTTTTGCAACAGGATCGCCTTCTTTTGCGGCAACAGCGACTATATATGGTGTAATATCCGGATTTGCGAGTTCTCTGTATTTTGTGGATTTACCGCCTCTTATATATTCTTCTGCCATAGCAACAATACTCGGGCCGGAAGCATAAGCTTCCAAACAGCCTCTGTCACCGCATCCGCATAGCGGGCCGCCCTGCATATTCAATTTTATATGACCGATTTCTCCGGCAGCATTAGATGCACCGCGAACCAGTTTACCGTTTATAACCAAACCCGCACCGATTCCGGTTCCGACTGTTATACAAATAAGGTTCTCACAGCCTACACCCGCACCGTAATTTAATTCACCCAGAGCTGCAGTCCGTACGTCATTATCAACCCTTGTTGGAATGCCAAACTCTTTTTCCATAACTTTTGCTATAGGAACATTTACCCAACCCGGGATATTGGGGGCAAGCCTTACAACACCCTTCTGACAATCAATCTGACCGGGGAAGCCAAAGCCCATGCCTTCTATATCTGAAGCTTGAAGTTTTGTTTCTTTCAATAAGTCGCGTATAGCTTCTTTCATATTATTAATAGTATATTCATAACCCATTTCCGCCCTTGTAGGGATAGAATTTGAATAAATAATTTTGCCTTCGTCGCTTACAAGCGCGATTTTGACATTGGTTCCTCCAACATCAATACCTATTCTTTGTGCCATTTATAAATCTCCTTCTTTAATACAAACGCGTCTAAATAGTACCACAAAAGGATTTTTCGGTAAAGAGGGGGGGGGGAGTAAATAACAAGGGGGGGGGAAATAGCATAAATAGCAAGGGATAAAGATAACGGTAACAAAGGTTAAACAAAGCCCGCTTTAGTCTGCCTTTGAATTAAGATTTACTGATTCTTCTGCAAATGAAAGCTATAATCTGCAAATTGACGGTAATCCTTAAGCTCATTTATAGTAAGCATATTCGCCACTCTGGAAGCTTTCTTCTGCTCACGGGTGATATATGCATTCATTAACATCCCCGGAATCGTTGAGGCCAAAACTACCAATAAGTATTTTGAGAAATTACTTATCTGCTCTATTTGAGTTTTTGCCTTTTTCATTAAAAACGGAGAGCCAATCGCAACGCCGGCAAATGAGGATAACAAAATTATCGGATATGCAACCGCCTGACCTAAGGCTTCAATACTTTCCGAATACTTTTGGGAGTTCTCATCAATCTTATTAAATGTCTTAAATGTATTCTTTTGCAGTCTTTCAGCATCCTGTATCTGTTCTGGAGTCAAATCCAATGTCTCTATAGCTTTATAAAACCGTTTCTCCGACTTTCCTTCATTTTTAATATATTTATTATATTCCTGATTATTCTTCCACGCATTATTTAAAAACTCAAAGAACCCCTGTTTTTTCTCCGACTGTGCCGTGATATTTCCAAGCTTTGCAGTTTCTTTGTCATCCACATAAATAAAGCTTGCTGGATCATTCAGAAGTTCCTGCTTAGCCTTAAATCTTCCGACTCTTGAAGCCTGTTTGGAAATCTGCGCGGAAAAAATGCTTGCGCCAATAGTGGCAGCAAATGTTAAAACCTTAATTATGCCGGATATAACCGATGCTGATTTTACTTTTAGAGCCGTGAGAGTTTTTCCGATAATCAAATCGGCCAAACCGCCGCAAGCCAAGATGCTGCCGGTAAGAATCCCTGCAGCAAGTTCCGCGTTTTCCGCATAATCCTGAGATGCTATATCAATCTTATCAACAAGCTTGGTCAAAAGCTGCTGGTCTTTTTTAGCTTCCAAAATCTGCTCATCAGTAAGTTTTTCATCATAATGCTGTTCTTCTTCTGCCAGAGCAAACTCAAATTCTTTTCTCTGCTGTTTATATTCCTTGCTGTCTATGGCCATTTCTTTTAAAGCCCTAATCCCTGAGCCGATATTAAATAATTTCTTTTTGTCCTCTTCAAGCTGAATATTCTGAGCTCGTTTTAGTGCCTCCAGCTTTTGTTCTTCCGTAAGAATTGCAAATCCGTTCGGGCTTTTGAGTTCTTTTCTCATTGCTTCAAAACGCCCTTTTCTTGAAGCGCCGACTTCTGCTTTTGCAGCCCAGGCAAATAACGGAAACGCCGCCAGTGTGCCGGCAATAGCGCCTATTACACCCGGAATCCCAATTGATAAAAACTTAAGTTTTTTAGGATTTTTATCTTTAATAAACTTACCTATCAAATTTTGCACAGGCTTCATAGTTCCGATTAAACCGCCTAAAACACCGCCTCCTAATACAGCCAGCTCTAAGCCGAATCCTACTGCAGATTCTGTTGCAACTTCCATATTCTCTGCACGTTTCTGAGAATATTCATCCATGATGTCTATAGCACGGATTAAAGCTTTCCCTTTTTGAATATCTGTCTCGTTTATAACATCTGGATTCTGCTTTATATATTCTTTCCGCCCCGCCTCAATTAAATTACGCTGCTCACGCCAAGCCGGATAAACAGGTTCATATTGCTTGTATAATTTATAATCACCAAATGTCGACATTAGAACGTTCCTTCCTTCAATTTAACACATATAAATGAATTTATTTGCCTTGTTCCGCTCAAATCTTTACATTTCTTTATGTTTATGCTCTAATAATCAATGAATAGTAATATTAGGAGAGGTTATGAAAACAGAAGAAAGAACATTTGTTGCAATCAAGCCGGATGGCGTTAAAAGAGGTTTAATTGGTAAAATCCTTGAAAGGTTTGAAAATAAAGGATTTAAAATTGTTGCAATGAAGTTATTACAAGTAACACCGGAACTTGCTTCAAAACATTATGAAGAACATAAAGATAAACCGTTCTATAAAAGACTTGTTCATTATATTACAAGCGGACCTATTGTTGCTATGGTTATAGAAGGCTACGAAGCAATTGAAAGTGTCCGCCACATGGTTGGTGCAACAAGCCCGATGAAAGCTGATATGGGTACTATTAGAGCTGATTTTGCGCAGGTTATGGAATATAATGTTGTTCACGCTTCTGACTCCCCTGAAAGTGCAAAAAGAGAAATTGATATCTACTTTAAGCCGGAAGAAATCTATGACAACTGGCAGTCTATGCTCGAGATGATTACTTATGACGAAGAAAGATTTCAGGGATAACTGTTCAGAATTATGACAGAATATTTTAGTTATACATTAGAACATATTGATAAAAACATCGGTGCACGCGCCGGTGTTTTACACACGCCTCACGGAGATATTAAAACGCCGATATTTATGCCTGTCGGTACAAATTCTACTGTAAAGCTTGTTACAAACAACAATCTCTATGCCACCGGCGCGCAGATTATTCTTGCAAATTCTTATCACCTGTATCTTAGAGCAGGTCATAAACTTATTGAAAAATTCGGCGGGATTCACGGCTGGATGAATTGGGATAAACCGGTGCTGACAGATTCAGGCGGATTTCAGGTCTTTTCTCTTGCACATTTGAGAAAAATTACGGAAGAAGGAGTAGAATTTAGAGACCCGAAAGACGGAAAAAAGCATTTTATCAGTCCTGAAATCTCTATGGAAATCCAGCAGTCAATCGGCGCTGATATAATTATGGCATTTGACTGGTGCGCGCCTTATCCTTGTGATTACAAAACCGCAAAAGAAGCTATGGAGAGAACTCACAGGTGGCTTGAAAGATGTATCAAGGCAAAGACTAATCCTAAACAAGCACTCTTCCCGATATGCCAGGGCGCTTTTGAAGACGACCTGAGACGCGAAAGCGCAGCATTTGTTTCATCAATTGACGCACCGGGCTACGCAATCGGAGGCTTAAGCGTCGGCGAAGACAAAGAAACGATGAATCATTTTGTCGAATTAACAGCCCCTCTTCTTCCCGAGAACAAACCGAGATATCTGATGGGAGTCGGAACGCCGGAAGATTTATTGGACGGAATTAAACGAGGAGTTGATATGTTTGACTGCGTACTTCCGACAAGAAATGCAAGGCACGGTTCTTTCTTTACTTATGAAGGCAAAAAGCAGATTAAGAACGCTCAGTATTGGGACGATTCTCGTCCTCTGGATGAAAGCTGCGAATGTTATTGCTGCAAAAACCACTCAAGAGCTTATTTGAGACATCTGTATAAGTGCAATGAAGGAACAGGACAGGCTTTAATGTCTATTCATAATATTCAGTTCCTGATTGATTTTTCTCAAAAAGCAAGAGAGGCAATTCTAAATGATGAATTTGAGCAGTTTTATAATGAGCATTATGCAAAATTTCTAACCAACCAGTGATTTCATGCTGCCGGAAGCTGCTTCGTCCAAGATTTGAATCTTTTGTTCGGGAGAAACTTCTACAAACTGGTAGTTCTTCTCTAATAATTGTATTATTTCATCCTGCTGTAATTTTTTATTCCCGGGACTGAAAATATTTTTAAAGAAATCACTCCAAACGGTAATTGTATCATTCACGGCATACATTCCCTCAAGCGGCGCACCTTTCTTCTTCCCGCACATCATTGTAAAAGGTACTCCGAGCTCATCAAGAGTGTCTGCAATTTTATTGTATAAATCAAAACTTCTGACCGTTTCTTTGTCTTTCGGATTTAATTCAAGCCCTCCGACAATAAAACCTCTTACGGTATCACAGGTCTCACGCAATGTATTAACTTGTTTTTCCAGCTCTTTTTTAATAAGTTCTATTGGCTGTAATTCCGGTGCGGAATGGAACATAAAATTTTTCCGTCCCGCATTCAACACTCCTGCTGTACAGCTGTTAATATTTTCTGTTTTTACACCTCTGTTTGGGGTTGAGGTCAAACCGTTTTTTATCAAATAATTGTGCAAATTTCCGACAGTCTTTGCTTGTTTTGAACCGGCATAAGCGGCTTTTGTAAGATTTATTACCATACACACTCCTTTTTTCTTTTCTAAAAAATAATGAAGAAAAAAAATTGCCTGAGTATTAATAAAAATTTACAAATTAAACTTCTGAATAATATTATTTACCAATACAAAAATGCTCAAAAATATTATCCAATATATCGTCCGTAACTAACTCTCCGGTCAGTTCATCTAACGCAAGCAGCGCTGATTTTACATCAATTGAAATTAAATCTTGGAGTTCGTACAGCCGTGAAGCTAAAAGAGCTTGTTCTATCGAAGCTTTTGCTTTTTTCAGGCATTCCTGCTGACGCGTATTAGTTACAAAGTCCAGTGTTTCAGGTTCTATATCACAAACCTTGGAGGTTAAATCTCTCTTAAGTTCTGCAATACCTTCTCCGGTAAGGGCAGAAATATACTGAGCACCCGCGTTTCTTTCAGAGACAAGATCTGCTTTATTCGCAATTACTATGTGTTTTTTATTCTCTAAAAGTTTTAAAACTTCTTTATCATCTCCGCTTAATCCTTGAGAAGCATCATACACAAAAAGAACCAAATCAGCTTCATCAAGAGATTGTTTTGAAAATTCAATACCTATTTGTTCAACCCTGGAAACATCTTCATTTTCTCTTATGCCTGCTGTATCAACAAGAGTAACAGGGATTCCCAAGTCAAGTGTCTCTCTTAAAACATCTCTTGTAGTTCCTGCAATATCTGTAACTATTGCGCGGTTAAGATTCAGCAGTGCATTAAAAAGCGAAGATTTTCCTACATTTGGTTTACCAATAATCGCGACAGATGCCCCCTGCCGGAAAATATTAGAAGTGTCTGCGCCTTTTAAGACATCATCAATATCGGAAAGTATCTTTTCAAAATTAGTTATAAGATATTCATATTCCGGTTCTTTTACATCCTCCGGGAAATCAATACCTGCAGTAATTTTGGACAGAACTTCAAAAATATCATTTTTTATATCATTAATCCTTTCCTTTAAAACGCCGGAAAGATTTTTCATTGAAACTTTCGCAAAATCAGAAGTCTTTGCGTGGATAATATCGGCAACAGATTCTGCCTGAGACAAATCCATCCTTTTATTGAGAAACGCGCGTTTTGTAAATTCACCTCTTTCAGCCATTCTTGCACCTTGCTTTAGAACAAGATTAAGAATATTTTTTACTACATTAACTCCGCCGTGACATTGAATCTCAATAACATTTTCACCTGTATAACTGTTCGGCGCAAAAAACGGGAGCACAATTACTTCGTCGACTTTTTCTTCGTTATCGATAATCCAGCCGCGGTTGAATCTTCGCGGTTCAAACTTTGGGTTAGAAAAAATTTTCTCAATTATTTCAAACGCTTTGTCTCCGGAAATTCTTATAACACCGACTCCTCCTGCACCAATTGGCGTTGCGGGGGCGGCAATTGTATCAAACTCATCCAGAATATTCATACTCTAATTGTAACGCAAAAATTATTTAATGCCTTCATTTATGTTGTTAATAACATTTTTGCATATTTCAAAAAAGCTATTTTTGTTTACGGATGATAGAATTTCATCTTTTTCTCCCTGGGCAATAACATAGTTATATTCGTTTACCCTTGCCCTGTCCTGCACATAGAGTTCCAGACTGCGCAGTTTATTATCTAATTTTTTACACAGGATTTTCACCGTTGAGATATTTAAGGCCGGATCTTTGGATTCATAAGCTTCTACGACCGGTGCAAAATCTCCAAATTCAGGTATTTCACGTTCAAGCCTCTTTGTCAGGTTAAATTGCATTTTTGCAAGATTTACGTCAAGCGGCTCGACTTCAAAGGCGGCTTTTTGGTTCTTGATTTGGGATACAAAATTGGTGAATTTATTGAGTTGAATAGTTTTCATGGTTCTCCTTATATTATCATTATTCTTTCTTTTTATCAAGCTCATATTCAACGGAATTACCGTATTTATCGGTTATATGAACATCACCGTAGTCTATAATTTTTCCGTTTATTATATTATGGTCGCCCCAGGCATCACGTGCATCAATCTCATATTTTTCTTCAATACCGGCTCTGTTTTTAACCTCTACATTATCATCCATGTATAAGGTTACGAGAAAAGCATCCTCGTCAGAGCGTCCTGCAACGCGTCCGAAATAGAAAGGTACAAATCTGTCCGAATTTTCATTCAAAAATGCCCCTGTTTGAGGTTCTATTTTAGCTCCGTGTTCAGTTTCTCTAAATGAATTAATCTTGTGAAATACTTTTAGTACAACATCCGGACTGCCCGGAACGGATATTTTATATCCGTTTCCAAAGGCACCGCCGCCTATAAACGTCACATCAACATTGGTTGATAATAGAGAGCTGAGCTCAGATGCAAGTGTAATTATATCGCGTGTGTTATTAAATTTATCAATGGAATTATAAATGGATGTTGTAATATTTCCCTGATTTTTTCCCGGAACATTTTTCAGCCAGCCTTCAGGAAGTTCGCCGATATTTCTGGAAGTTGCTGGAAATGCTGCCAGAATGTCAGTCATACCTTTAGCGTTTACATAGTGTTCAGATAAAAACTTGGTAAAGTCAGTGCTGATTGTAAGATTCTCTTTGGTAAATTCTGAGGTACCGTTTTTATAATGGTAATTAGCAAAGACAAGAAGGTCTCGTGCATTGAAATTTTTTACCCTAGGAGCAATTTCTGCGATTTTTTCAAGCTCAATAGATTTCAGGTAGTTATTAAAATCTGAAATATTTACATCTAAATTTTTTAAATATTCACCCAGTCCTTTGGCTGAGATGTTGTCTCCGATTTTACTTTTAACAATAGAAATTGTTTCTTGTATCTCTGGAGAAATTTTTCTGCGCGGAAGATGTGCCAGAACTGCTGAATCAAAATCGTCACAACCTTTTGTTTTTAACTCAGAGGCCCTGTCTAAATAAGCATTACATTTTCTGAGATTAATTTCTATTTGTTCTTTATTATATACAGCGGCCCATTCTTCTGCAGATTTAATGACATTTTCTATAACATGCGGATTCGATGACAAGTTTTTATTATCAATAATTTTTGTTATGATATCGCCGTTTATTGAGGGGCCGTTTATTAATATATCAGCAAGACGAGGAGAGAATTCTGCCGGAAGTTCTGAAAAAATTCCGCTCAAAGCTTTAATATTACTGTTATCGTGGATTGTGCTCAGCACCCAGCCTAATTCTTCTTTAAGATAAGCATTTTCTAACATCTTTTCATTATTTAAAATTGAATTTAAAAACTCAATTTGCTTGTCAACATTTCCACCCTGAGTTCTGCTAATAATTTTGGGTAATGTTAATATAAGGTCCGGATTATTCAGAATTTTCTCATTTTTTACAATAGTATCCAGTAATGTTCTTCTTGCTGACGCGCAATCTGCATCGTCAATATTACATAATTGTAAAATACGCTCTATATTGCCCTTACTAACTCCTGCTTTTGTTAGTTTATTAACGGCCGCGGAATCATGTGTCATCTGAGCTATAGCAGGTGTGTTTACAGGTTTTCCGGCATGGATTTTTAGATATGAATTAAAATTCCCCTTAGCTTTGATTAAACCGACAAGAAATGCTTGCAGCTGCGCTATTCCTTCTCCGGCCAAATTAATCTGTCCTGTCATCGCCATGTCTGCTGCCAGCCCTGCAACTGCATCAATTCCGACTTCCGCACTCCAGGCAAGAAGTTTTGGACAATTCTTGGCAGCTAAAGCCAGAAAAGCTTTTTCAGACATTTTACCAATGCCGCCTCCGGCTGTAACAGATGCCAGCATTATGGCAAGTTCTTTGCCCATTGCCTCCCAGTCCTCTTTAGTAGCCCCGCCGGCTTTGGTCAAATTTTCTGTCAAACTTACGGCAGTTGAGCCAAGAGCAGAAATACCTAAACTGGTTGCAATTAATACAGATGCAGCCTGACCGGCAACAGGAATTAACTGACCGGCAATCATTGTTACTAAACCGGCTGTATTTACGACACCCTTAACGTTCTGTACACCTTCTTGCTGGCTTAGTACATAAGCGTTTACGACTTCACCTATATTTTGGTCTCCATAAGCTTTCTTATATGCGAGCTTTGTCTCTTCACTCAATTCTTCCAGAGATTTTCCGCCAAGCAGGTTATTGAGATATTCCGATAGTTTTTGTCCGATTTTACCGGCCGAATCACATAATAATTTATCGTCGCCATAGAGCCGTTCTATGCTCATCCCCTCAATGCCTGTGATTTCAGATAACAGGTTCTCCATTTTTTCTTTATTATTACCGCAAAGGACTGTTAACGCCTCTTGAATAGCTGCCGTAAGTTCCTGCCTGCCTGATGAAATGCCTGTATCTTGAAATTGTTCGGCATTTTGAAGCTTCATAGAGTTAGTCATGAGTCTGCCGAGGATATCATAGATATTGTTATTAATAGCAACCAGGGTCTGCATTTGGAGGTTTTTGACGGTATAATCATTGATTGCATCCGGATTATATTCTACGCCGCGTTCGCGTCTGAAAGTCTCTTTGAAATCAAGCAATCTTTCACTTCTGGAAGAGTTAATTTTTGACTCTATAGAATTCGGGTTGTTAAGCCGTGCTATTCCGGATGAATCTTTAGAGCTTGCCTGAATATTTTTCATCTCATCCTGAATAGCGCTTTCTATAAGATTATTAACAACCGTATCGGCTTTTTGATTAAATTCATCTTCCGGCATAGACGCCATTGAAGATATAAATTGGTCTAATTTTTCCGGCGTAAGTTTTGCAAGAGCTCTTTTTAGAAGTTCAATCTCTCCTTCAAGAGTAATAGCTTCTCTTTCACTTTCTGTCATATTCCCCGGAAGAGCAAACCAGCCGAATGAAACAATGGTCTTAAGAATTTTACCTTTTAATGCCGACGACTTGACCTTTGGAAGCATTTGAACGGCAAGGTCGAGTTTTGCTTGAAGGTATTCTCTTTCGGTTAATTCTCCTGCCTTGGCCTTTTCTAACAGCTGTGCGGATAATTCTTCTCTTTTTACGGCTCTGTCGATTCTTGTTCCTGCATATTTTGTATCAAAAGCCTCTTTCCAACCATTTACGGCGTCACTGACTTTACCTTGATTGTCAATTTGTGCTCCCAAAATTTTTCTTGCATTTTCTGCTTCATTTTGAATCGTTGCAGCGGCAGTATTTTGGGCATCAAGTTCTGTTAATTCAGGGGTATTTGTTTGATTATTCTGAGCCTGCTGAGTGACAGGATTTTCTGCCGGCTGAACTGCAGGATTGAAGATTGTTGATAAAAAGCTTGTAACATCAGAGAGACTAATTTTATGCCTTTTGGCAAAATTAGTCTCTATAAATGTTTCAATTTCGGAATTATCAAATATGGAATTGGAACTTTTATTATTAGCAGAGGCGGCCTGCTTAATATTCTCTGCGAGAGATTTAATTTCGTCAGTGCTTAGTTTGCCGTCTTTGTTTGTGTCAAATAAATTGAAAAGTTTTTTCAATTTTTTATTGCCAAAGTCAGACTTCTTAATCTCACTTTTAAAATTATCGAAGTCTATCTCTTTGCCGTTATTAAATTTTAAAAAATTATTTCCGTCCATCTTACATGTAGATTAACGGCATATTTCTTGAAATCTTTAGGAATATAATGATAGATGTTACAAATGTTAACATTATGGCACAGGGTCGTAGCCGCCTTCATTAAGCGGATGGCACCTTGTTATACGTTTTATGCCGAGCCAACCTCCCTTAATAACTCCGTATTTTATAACAGCCTGTCTCATATACTCGGAACACGTAGGATAAAACCTGCATCTTGAAGGAGTATGGGAAGATATTTTCTGATAAACCCAAATAAATCCAAGCAAAATTTTTTTAATCATACCAGTATGGTAGCAGAAAACTATTTCTTGTTAAACCAGTTTTTTATTTTATCAAAATATTCAACTGCACAAGCTTTAACTTTAGAGCAAAGCTTATAGCAAGGTTCAGTAATGACATCCGATTTTCTCAAAAAGTCTTTAACTTTACCGTCTTTTAGTTTTCCTACAACATCGTATTTGTGTGCGGCCCCGAGCCCGCCTACAATTAATACGGCAGCAGCGGCTATACCGAAGATTACTGACCCTATTGACTGAGACTTATCTTCATATTCTCTGCCTCTGAAATTAACAGTGTCCTTTTGAGGCGCTTGCGGGGCAGGGATTTGCTCACGCAAATAATTAGCTTTCCTGTTTGCAAGACTTCCTGCAGTTTCTCCGCCAGAAAATGATACTATGTTCATACAAACCTCCTTAAGGTTTAACACACTTCTATTTATCTAAAAACGTTTTGTCACAAAAACTTGCTTTTTTTAATGCAGATTAGCGGCAAAAATTTACAAAACTTTACATTGCAAATCCGGTGCATTCAAGAAGCAATCGCAACACACGTGAAGCGTGAGGAGTGAAGAGTTCGTTAATGAAGTGACCAAGTGATCAGGTGATCAAGTGATCAAGAATTTATAACTTCTCCTCAACTCCTAAACTTATCAACTCCTCAACCAATGCCAGCACCCACCTAACCTCCCTCATAAGGGAGGGATAACTGCCCCCTTCCCTAAATGAGGCACTACTGTCCGGTAAAAAAAAGAGCATAAAAAAGCAAGATGT
>CALVBV010000053.1 GCA_944325815.1 Candidatus Gastranaerophilales bacterium | reverse complement strand
TTTTTAATGATTCGGCGACCACCGTGATCTACACTCTTTCCCTCCCCGCCGCTCTCCCGATCTACGCTTCACCTAATGATGCGGTAGACTAAAGTCTACCCTACCGCTTGATCACCTGATCACTTGGTCACTTCATTAACGAACTCTTCACGCTTCACGCAATCGTCACGCTTCACGCCAGGTCAAAAAGTCCAAGACTTTACAAAATATTATGGGATTTTAGAAAAAAATTTCATGGTAGTATAAAAACATTAATTATCAACTTTAAGGAAATTTGAAAAACAATGGCAGAAAATATAAAAAGTGTTTCAGAATTAAAAGATTTTGATTTTTTCATTCCAAATTATCAACGCGGGTACCGTTGGACGGAAACGCAAGTTAATGACTTGTTGGAGGATATTAAGAATTTTAATGAAACTGATGAAAATTCATGGTACTGCTTGCAGCCATTGGTTGTGAAAATGAAAAATGATGGCAGTTATGAAGTAATTGACGGTCAACAACGTTTAACTACAATCTACTTGATACTTAGATTTAAACGTCAGAAAGAACAGTGTTTTACGCTTAAATATGAAACTGCAAATAATACAGAAGTACTTTTGGAACCGGAAAAAATACAGGATGGTTGCAGTTTGAATGAAGCTTACATCAAAGATGCTTATGAAGTCATTAAAAATTACAAATATGACGGTAACTGGTTGGATAAATTATTAGAAAAAACAAAATTTATATGGTATGAAATTACAGATGATGAATCTCCAATAAATGTATTTAGGCGTCTGAACAGCGGAAAAATTCCATTAAAAAAAGCAGAATTAATCAAAGCACTATTTTTAAATCGGTCAAACTTTAAAGATGAATTTTCTGATACAATTTATTTAAGACAGCTTGAAATCGCCAACGAATGGGATAGTATTGAAAGTGCACTACAAAATGATGAGTTTTGGTACTTTATCAGCAACGAAAATAAATTAGATAACCGTATTGAGTTTATTTTTGATATTTTAAGCGAGAACAATGCATTTAAGTCTTATTTTGAAAAATATACAAATGATAATGCTAATTTTATTGCTAACGAATGGAAAGAAATTAAAAAATGTTTCCATGTGATTGAAGAATGGTTCAATGACCATGAATTGAGAAACATTATAGGCTATCTTCAGTGTGTCAACAATAAGGAATTTTCTATCCGAGAGCTTTACAGCATAAAAGCAGGTAATAAATCAGAATTTAGAACAGAAATAAAAAACAAATTAAACAAATATTTGAAAAAATTATGCGGAAAAGATTCCTTTGACGATTTCCTGAGGAGGCTCACAAAAGGTGATGACGATGACACAATCCGAAAAATTTTACTGCTGCACAATGTCATTTATACAACTAACCGAGAAGAATTTTTCAGATTTGACTTATACAAACAAACAAAATGGGATATTGAACATATAGCATCTGTCGGCGGAGATTCTATCCCAAAGAAAAAAGAAGATATTAAAAATTGGCTTGATGTAACTGAAAAATTTTTAAGTTTGGAACAAACAAAGATGATTACAAAAATAAAAACGTTTAAAATTGATGATAATCCGAATTTGGAAAAAGATTTTCAGGAATTATTTAATGAAGTCAATGCAACATATCTCGACGGCATTTCAAGGGATGAAGAGGAAATAAATTCCTTAAAGAATCTAGTTTTACTGGATTCAACAACCAATCGTTCATATAAAAATAATATCTTTCCTATAAAAAGAAAAGAAATTATAAACTTGGATAAGTTAGGAATTAAAAAAGATAAAAAAGAGATAAGATACTTATTACCCTGCACTCGCAATGTATTCTTGAAATATTATTCTGATAGCAATACAAACCCAAATAAGTGGGGCCAAAAGGATGCCGATAACTATTTTGATACACTCGCTCAAATCAAAGATTACGCAGGAGAAAATAATGGATAAAAAAGAGTTGTATTCAGATATAAAAATTTTAATCGACAAATTTTGCAGAGAAAATTTGAAGTCAAATAGTGCACAATATGATAATGATGAATATAATTTCAAGCACTTGTGTAATAAATACTCCAAGATAAAAATTCCGATAATCCAGAGAGATTACGCACAAGGCCGTAATGATAAGTCATCAAAATATATTAGAGAAGAATTTTTGCGAAATATCAGGGAAGTTTTAAAAGTTGATGGAAAAAAATTAAACCTTGATTTTATCTACGGAAACACAAATGCTAATAACGAATTTGAGCCGCTGGACGGGCAACAACGTTTGACAACACTATTTTTAATCTATACATATTTATATAAAAAAAAGAAAAAGGAAAATGCGGACTGCAAATTTCTAAAAAAATTTACGTATGAAACACGTATTTCATCAAAAGATTTTTTTGAAGCTCTTGTTGAAAATTTAGAAGTTCCGAAAGAATGTGTAAGTTTAAAAGAACATATTAAAAATTCAATCTGGTTTTTATCCTGCTGGATTATGAACCCTACTGTTAATGCTTGTTTAAATACATTAGAAGATATTCATCAAATTTTTTATGAAATTAATAATCTTGACAGCTTAGATAATATTACTTTTAAATTACTGGATATCGGGACATTAAATTTGTCAGATGACTTATATATCAAAATGAACTCCCGCGGTAAAGAGCTGACAGAATTTGAAAATCTAAAAGCTCAGATTATTGATTGGATTAAAAATAACAATATTGAATTAGAAAAATCTTTTGAAAAAATTGATACTGAGTGGAGTGAATTTTTATGGAAAAAAATTCAGCCTAAAAATAACAATTTGCCTAAAGAAATAGTTGACGAATTACACGTAAAAATAATTATTGCTGCAGTGCTGAAATCCGTAACACAATTTGTAATTACACGAAACGAACCTTGCTTTGGATTAAAATATGTTCACAATTTTCTTAACAAAATTACTAAATCTTATTCTGTGAATGAGAAAAGATTTACAGATAAAATTATTTTTGACATCTTTAAAAACAAAAAATTCACTCTGATTTTCAAAGATGTTTTTGAGGCCTTTAAAGGTAACGAAGATATTAATCACGAAAAAATTAATCAAGACTTCACAAAATCGCAAGTTGTCGAAAAGACAGTTAAAAATATTATCAAAATTTATAATTATATAAAATGTTATGGCGATACAATCAGCAAAATTTTAAGCAAGAACGAGAATAAGCTTAACTATGAATATAAAAATAACACTGGTCATTTAACCAATATTACAGATTTAATTTTATTTTCAGAAGCTTCGTACCCAGATTATATTATGTTTTACGCAATGATATTCTACCTTGAAGCGATTGATAACAATACGCTCGATGAAAAAGATTTTATAGACTGGATAAGATTTATTCGTAATATGACTGCACTTGAATATTTTTCAGGTTCACAAGTGAAATTGCACAGTGAGGGATATATAAGAGATCAAAGGTTTATAAAACCGTTTGAAATTTTGAACAAAATATTATCTTATAAGGGATACAAGCAGCCTTTTGAGAAATATTTCAACAATGATATAAAAAACATTTCGGATAAAGACACTGACGACGATGAAAATAAAAATAGATTTGAAAATTTTATCAAATACGAAAGCAAAAAAGCTGAATACATCAAGAACAATCCCGCCGGAGGTGAAGTTATACATCAACTTGAGAACAATATGTTACTTAAGGGAAATTTAAAATTCATCTTTGATAAATTTATAGATAACGGAGAACATATTGATTTAAAAAAACTTGCTTGTGTATTAGATAAATGTTTTGATGAAAAGATGGTGTCGGATGATTTTAGAATGGCATTTGTGACAGTGGATGATAAAGCGTATGATTTCGTTAAAAACCACCATAATTGCTACACTTTTAACGATGATTGGCAACATGTTACAAAGTACAGATTATTTGAAAATTATACTGATATCCGCTGGTGCATAAATATCACGAATAATGATGACATTCAAGAAAATTTCAAGAAATTTTTTGATAAACTGATTAAGTATTGGGACAGGGCTGAACCATACGAAGAAATGATTAAAAACTTCAAAGAAAATCATGGTGGAAAAGATTGGAGATATAAATTTATTGAGTTAATGCAAGATAAAAATATAAGTCACGTGCCTTATATTGTTGTATATTCCCAAGAAAATGAATTTCACATGAGTCTCTTGCGTATCGCACGTCCTGTTAATCCGGAAAATGATTTCTATGAAATAGTCTAAGTAAAGTTTATTCTGCCATTTGAGATTTATTGTTCGGCAGAGAGTGTGCTTAAGTTCCTTATCGCAAAAACTTTCTCAAATATTAATAATCAAATGGTTATAACTGGAAAATGCACATTTATTCACGGAATTAAGGTCTTAATGGCGAAAAACTACATTGATAAGCTGACGTGTTTTGAAGTTTCTCATACCCGGAAAAACCAAAACAAAAGGGACATCTTTGATGTCCCTTTTGTTTTGGACTATTTGCATCGATATTTGAACTCAATAAGTTTCCAAAAATAAAGATTGATACAAGACAAGGTATTTTTTACGTAACATTTAATTTGAAACTTGTTGCTTGATTTTTTTTATTAAACCATCGCAGTCAATTTTATTTTTGCGAATATATATAAGACACTTTATCTCATCAAGTGTCAAATATTTTTCTATAGTATATTCTTCGCCATCTTGCTCAAGTGATTCAAATTCTTGTAATAATTTCTGTATTTCTTCGTTATTTTCCATAGATGTTTTATAACATATACAAAACAAAACATCAATTTAAAGTTTTTTGTTCTTGCAGCTTCTGCTTTTGCCACTTCTTAAATTTTGCTACATTTTTTGGATCTGAATAATATTGTCTTACTCCTTCCAAAAATGACATTGCAAGTAGTTTTATTTCAGCTTCAGGAATAAGTGCTGGGTTTATTCTAATAATTGTTTTATTGTTTGATTTTTTATCGTTCATATTTTTCCCCTTTCATAAGTTATGCAAATAGTCCCTTTAGTATAATATTAGTTAAATTAAGTGTTAATCAACGAGACAGGGAAATTTTTATATGCTATAATAGCCTAAATTCGAAAGGTTAAATTCATGGAATCAAACGAAATAAATATCTATTGTGATGAAAGTTGTCATTTATTTAATGATAATTCCAATGTTATGGTAATAGGTGGTATAATATGTCCTCATGAGAATAGAAAAGAAATATACAGAGATATTAAAAATTTGAAATTAAAACATGGTATATCAAAATTCGCAGAAATTAAATGGACAAAAGTTTCTTACTCAAAAGAAAATTTTTATTTAGAATTAATTGATTATTTTTTTAATAATCCAAAACTAGGTTTTAGAGCAATTTTTTTAGAAAAAAATACATTAAATCATAAAAAATTTAACCAAACTCCTGATGAATTTTATTATAAAATGTATTATTTAATGCTCAAAGGTATTTTTGAATCAAATTACCAGTATAACATATATTTAGATATAAAAGATACTCTTGGCTACAATAAAATAAATCTTCTTAAAAATATTTGTAATAAATTACAAACGAGAAAAGAATACTCATACAAATTAGTAAAAAAAATCCAAGAAGTACGCTCACATGAAGTTGAACTTGTTCAACTAGCAGACTTGTTAATTGGTGCTGTTGGTTATGTAAATAGAAAATTAAATTCTAGTCAGACAAAAATAAATCTTATTAATAGTATAAAACAAAAAAGTGGTTATTCACTAACCACCTCAACCTTTTTAAAAGAAAGTAAATTTAATTTATTTCATTGGGAACCACAAAAGGAGACTATGATATGGGATTAATATTACCTCCTTTGGTAAAATATGAGAATTTTGAGTCTGATGATGATTTTTTGAATACACTATATGAATATTTTAGACAAGATTTTATACTTGATAAACCTAAATATAAGAATAATCCTTTAAGATTAAAACGCATGCCCATAAGAGATAATAGGGAAGCAACTTTTTATCACATAACAACAAAAGGCGAGAATGAAGAAAATAGGCAAATTGATATTCCAAGAGCAGAAAGAATTCGTTGGATAAAACCCATAATTGAATCAAATGATAAAACCCTCATGATATGGGAAAATAAAAGAAAAAATGAGGAAAATATTTTAATCTTGCATGAAAAAGAAAATTTTTTAATTGTCTTAAGAAAAAGACAAAATGGTTTAATGTTTTGGACAGCTTATTATGTAGATAAATGCTATAAAAAGAAATTAATCAATGAACATAATAAGTACCATAATAAACTGAAAACGCCCTTTTTACAAAGGACGTAATCGTTTCTCTTTCTACAACTTGGTAGATGAGCTATTTATATTATGCCATATTCCATGTAAAAAGTAAAGATATTTTGTAAAAATTTGTTACAAATATCTTGACAGTTTTGTAAAAAATATGTACCATGCAGAAATTTTCTCATGTTTTATTAAAATTTTGTGAGTTCAAGTCTTTTAACCTTGTATTTTTCCTTCCAACCCTTTCAATCATTATACTGATTGAATTAGAGACTTATTTTATTATTATAAAATTATAAAAATCACTCGAACACCTTAAAATGCAATAATAGCAATAAAAAAGACCGTTCAAGACGGTCTTTTTATAAATGGTGGAGGTTAGGAGATTGTCTTGCTCGTTCGCATTTAACGGCAGTTCCGTGCTTTTGTTTTAAAGGCTTAACGCCTTTAAAACAAAAGCACTCCAGCCTCAGCTCACTCGCGCTCAAACTCCTTAAATGCTGGCGCATTTTGAAGTTTCTCATACCAAGACAAACCAAAACAAAAGGGACATCAAAGATGTCCCTTTTGTTTTGGAGGTTAGGAGATTCGAACTCCTGACCCCCTGCGTGCAAAGCAGGTGCTCTACCAGCTGAGCTAAACCCCCATATTCTTTTGTCAATCTGTAACCAAATCCGTAAATTCTATTTACCCTTCGGCTACATTTTTTATTTTACATGGTGATTTTTTTTTGTAAAGGGGGGGCATTAGTTTAGCAGATGATAAGTTCCCCCCAAAAAATAAAAAATAAATATTTCATATAATTAAATCAAGTTCTGAAAAAATGAATATGCGCTTCTCAGTTTAATCTCGTCATCTTTTATAAATTCCAGCTTATGCTTCAAATACTCATACATCTGCTGTTTATTAACATCTTCGTGGAATTTAAATATCTCATACGGTTCCACATTAAGCGCCCTGCACATTTTTTCCAGAGTTGCAAGCGTCATAAACCCGTTACCGGTTTCTATAAGACTTAGAGAGTTGGTTGCAATATCAATAGCTTCAGCAAATTGTTCCTGACTAAAGCCCTTAATCTTTCTAAGCTCTTTGATGCGTTTTCCCAGCTTTTTGTTTATATCTTTTGACATTTTCTCCAAATTTTAAGTTGAACTCTTGCCTGCCTCTTGTTATTATTTTAAGTGGCATTTATTGCCAAACAAACAATGTTAAATATTTAATAGCTAATTATTAAACATTGACTACAAAATTGTTATACACTATAATTATCATATATTAATAGATAGTTTTACCGGAGTTGTAATGAAAAAGAGAAAATCACCCAGGCATTATCATATAAACTTATTAGGAATTAAGATAAGCATTCTTAAGCCGCACATCAAAAGAATGCGAAACGAGTATGCGAAATATCAAAACCCGATTGACGTACCTTGCGCAACAGGCAACTTAAGGCTTGTGCAGCTCACATCTTTTGCGATTCTAAAAAGATTCGATAAATTTGCGCGGGAAAAGGGATTGCAATATTGGCTGGATTTCGGCTCGCTTCTGGGGGCTGTAAGACATAAAGGCTTTATTCCCTGGGATGATGATATGGATATCGGAATGATGAGAGATGATTATGACAAATTGTATGAGATATGTAAGTCGGAACTCCCTGAGGATTTAGTCCTGACAGAGGCGTTCGGGTATCGTGAGTGCTGTTTTCTGAGGCTCAAACACAAGGATATTTCATCAATTTTCGTTGATATTTTCCCTTATGACTATTTTTATAAACCCCTGACAGATGAGGAAAAACAAACAGAGAGCCAAAATATAACCGATACTTTGAAAAAATACAGCCATGAGATTCATTCGTTTGATAACTTTGAGGCGATTACCGATTGTGCCTGCAAAATCAGGGACAGAGAAGTTTTATTAAACAAACCTGTTGATAAATCTTCACGCCCGGCAATTTTTATGGGAATTGATTTTCCGCACTCCTGGAAGAACAAGTTTTATAATTGGGATGACATTTTCCCGCTGGGACAGATTAAGTTTGAAAATGAGATTTTCTACTGCCCGAATAAGCCGGAGAAAGTTTTGACAAGTATTTTCGGAGACTATATGTCAATGCCGAAGGACTTAGCGCCGAAACATATTGATTTTGAAGGACTACCTGCAAAGGAAAAACGCGCTGTAGAAAAATTTGTAAAAGGGAATTAGATGAAGATAGTAATTACATACGGAACATTTGATGTATTGCATTACGGGCATATAAATCTTTTAAAGCGGGCAAAAGAGCTCGGAGACTATCTGATTGTCGGACTTTCAAGCGACGAGTTTAACCTTATTAAGAACAAAAAATCATTTTATTCTTATGAGGAACGCAAAAATCTGCTGGAAAGTATACGCTATGTTGACCTTATAATTCCTGAGAACAATTGGGAACAGAAGCCTTCTGATATTCAGGAATACAAAGCTGATATTTTTGTTATGGGCGATGATTGGAAAGGAAAATTTGATTATCTCAAAAAATACTGCGAGGTAATCTATCTTCCGCGCACTCCGGAAGTTTCGTCTACTCAGACAAAAGAATATTTATCTACAGCTTTTTAACGATTTCTTCAAGGCAGATTTTTACGTGAGCGTAATTCAAACCGCCCTGCATGTAGGCAACATAAGGCGGTCTCATCGGGCCGTCTGCTGAGAGCTCAATGGTTGAGCCTTCAACAAATGTTCCTCCTGCCATAATAACTTTATCCTCATAGCCCGGAATGTATTCAGGAATCGGGGTTACATATCCGTTTACCGGAGAAAGAGACTGAATTGTTCTGCAAAATTCTTCCAGAGGCTCAGGCGCGTTAAAAATAATATTTTGTATAATATCCGTCCGCTTTTCGTCATATCTTGGCGCAGAGTTAAACCCGATATCTTCAAACACTTTTGAGGCTAGAATTGCGCCTTTAACCGCTTCTGATACGATAGACGGTGCCATAAAAAGCCCCTGAAAAATAAGCCTGTGCTGGTTAAACATTGCACCGCCTTCCGAGCCTATTCCGGGTGCCGTGAGGCGGTTTGCGGAACGCTCAACATAAAGTTCTTTACCTGCAATATATCCGCCGGCTTCCACGATTCCTCCGCCGGGATTTTTAATCAGCGACCCGCCGATTAAGTCTGCGCCGGCTTCAAGCGGTTCTCTTGTATCGACAAATTCACCGTAACAGTTATCTACAAAACAGATACCGTCAGGATTTTTGCGTTTCACTATATCGCAAATCTTTCCGATTTCGTCAATTGTCAAAGATTTTCTGGTTGAATATCCTTTTGAGCGCTGGATTAGAACCATTGTCGTTTTATCATCAACCATTTCTTCAAGTTTCTGGTAATCGACTTCACTGCCGTTCAAAAGCGGGACTTCATCATATAAAACGCCGTTACCGATGAGCGAAGAGCGTTTTGTTTCTTCGTCCCCTGCGGTTCCGATTACTTCCTGCATTGTATCATAAGGCGCACCGACCGCAGACAGAAGCTTGTCTCCGTATTTTAAGTTGCCGAAAAGCGCACACGCAAGAGTGTGTGTGCCGGAGGCAAAATGGATTCTTACAAGTGCTTTTTCTGCACAGAATACCTGCGCAAAGACTTTATCTAAGACTTCTCTGCCCAAATCGTCGTGGCCGTAGCCGGATACAGTATAAAAATGCTCAGGTGCTACACGGTTATCATAGAAAGCTTGTAAAACTTTTCTTTGATTAAAATCTCTAATTTCATTTACCCCTTCAAATTCTTTTTCTAAAAATTTTTCGGCTGTTTTAAAATCGTAATCCATAAGTTCCTCTGTATTTTGCGTGAAGTGTGAAGCGTGAGGCGTGAAGGGTGCGTTTTGGAAGTGATTAAGTGATCAGGTAACTAAGTGATTAAGATTTATAACCTCTTCTTAACTACTGAACTTATCAACTTCTAAACCTCAATTGTCACCCTGAACTTGTTTCAGGGTCTTGCAAGCTTGGCGTTATACTTTTTTCGGTCTGTCGGTTGGGTATACCCGCCTTACAATAACCAATTTAACGTTATACTTGTTTTCCGGTAAGATGCTGAACCAAGTTCAGCATGACAGTTTGTAAACCTGTAGTCTCGACCTGCCAGCCCAATGCATTTACCCCCTAGACAGTAGGATGTGGTAAATCTGTGATTTACCGCATTCAAGGAGTTTCGGCAATCAAAGATTACCAAAACCTACGGACTTGTTTTCCGGTAAGATGCTGAACCAAGTTCAGCATGACGGTTTGTAAACCTGCAGTCTCGACCTATCGGCCCAATGCATTTACCCCCTAGGTGTCTATGTTTGTTGCGTAAACAGCGTTTGATTCGATAAAGTCGCGCCTTGGCTCAACCTTATCACCCATAAGAATATCAAACAACTGGTCACACATCATTGCGTCTTCAATGTTCACTTTGAGAAGCGTTCTTGTCTCAGGATCCATGGTAGTTTCCCAGAGCTGCTGCGGCATCATTTCGCCAAGCCCTTTGAACCTCTGAATCGCAAGACCTTTCTGCCCTCTGTCGTCGACAAGCTTTTGAAGCTGTTCGAACGATGTTATTTCAATTTCGCCGTTTTCTGTTTCCAGAATCAGCATTTTTTCTTCCTCAATCAAAAAGTCTCTGATTAGAGGATAAGAATTTTTCAGTCTCTTGAACTCGTTACTCTTAATTATGTTTGAAGTAATAAGTTCATGCTCGTTTTCAAACAGGTCAAGCTGGATTGCATATTTTGCATTCTCCGGATTGTACTTGAGAGAAACCGCATAATTCTTTGCTTCCGCAATATTGTAATTTTCAGCATGGTCTTTCAAGTAATGGTCAAGATATGCAAGAACTTCATTCATCTTAGCCTGATCTTCAAAGTCTTCCGGCTTAACTTCCGAACGGATAAGCCCTCTTAAAACAACTGACGGAATAATGTTCAGAATCGGGTTGTTGTAAGATTTGTAGAAAGTCGCCATATTTGACAACAGCGTTAAGAGCTCGTCGCCTGTTTTAACCTTGGTTTTAGATTTATCAGACAGGCTTAGAGACTTGATACCGCGTTCTTTAAGCATTTTATCAAGAGCGTGCTCGTCGTATAAGTATTCGGAAGTTTTTCCTGATGTAACCTTAAACAGCGGAGGCTGTGCAATGTACACATACCCGTTTTCAATAAGCGGTTTTGCGTATCTGAAGAAGAATGTTAAAAGCAGTGTTCTTATGTGCGCACCATCAACATCCGCATCGGTCATGATAATAATTTTGTGATAACGAAGCTTTTCAAGGTTAAATTCATCTTCGTTTTTGCTTATCGTAATCCCGAATGCCTGAACCATTGATTGAATTTCATTGTTAGCATAGATTTTATCAAGCCTTGCTTTTTCAACGTTAAGGATTTTACCTCTGAGCGGAAGAATTGCCTGAAACATTCTGTTTCTGCCTTGTTTTGCGGAACCGCCTGCTGAATCACCCTCAACAATGAAGATTTCGCATTTTTCAGGTTCTCTGTTTGAGCAGTCAGCGAGTTTTCCCGGAAGAGTGGAATTTTCAAGAACGGATTTACGTCTTGTCAGTTCTCTTGCTTTACGTGCAGCTTCGCGGGCTCTTTGCGCCTGCAGAGTTTTTTCAATAATAAGCTTGGCAAGTTTGGGGTTAAATTCAAGCCATTCCTGCAATTTTTCTTTAACAACATCCTGCACAGCGCCCATGACTTCTGAGTTACCGAGTTTTTCTTTTGTCTGCCCTTCAAACTCGGGGTTTTCGATTTTAACGGAAACAATCGCTGTCAAACCTTCTCTCACGTCATCGCCCGAGAGGTTTTGTTCAGAATCCTTAAGAATCTTGTTGTTTCTTGCGTAATCGTTCAATACCCTTGTGATGGCGTTTCTAAACCCTGTGAGGTGAGTTCCGCCCTGATGGGTGTTAATGTTGTTTGCAAAAGACAAAATTGATTCGTTGTAAGAATCTGTGTATTGCATTGCAACTTCAACTTTGATTTTGTCGACAATTTTATCCATATAAATCGGCTCGTCGAACATAACGGTTTTGTTATGATTCAAAAATGCGACGTAGCTTGCGATACCGCCTTCGTAGTGGAAAGTTTCGTCTTTATTGGTATCTTTCTCGTCATGGAGAATAATTTTCAAACCTTTGTTAAGAAACGCCATTTCTCTAAGCCTTGTAGATACGATATCCACATCGATTTCAGTCGTTTCCGTAAATATCTCCGGATCAAGCCAGAAAGTTGATTTAGTACCTGTTTTTGTGGTCGGTGCAATCTTTTCAACCGGAGAAGTCGGCTCGCCTCTCAGGTAAGTTTGTCTCCAGACATAGCCGTCACGGGAGACTTCTACGGTCATTTTTTCGGAAAGCGCGTTAACAACAGACGCACCAACGCCGTGCAGACCGCCAGAGACTTTATAACCTCCGTCGCCGAACTTTCCGCCTGCGTGGAGAACTGTGTGCACAATTTCGAGCGCTGACTTGCCGGTTTCGGGTTTAATATCAACAGGAATACCGCGTCCGTTATCTTCTACCGTTACACTGTTATCTTTATGTATTGTTACATGGATTTCTGTACAGTATCCGGCGAGAGACTCATCGATAGAGTTATCAACAATCTCATAGATACAGTGGTGCAGACCTCTTTGCGAAGTTGACCCGATATACATACCGGGACGCATTCTAACTGCTTCCAAACCTTCTAAAACACGTATATTACTAGCGTCATACCCTTGTGCCATTAATCCCCCTTTTTATATAATCCGGTTTTGCCGGCCTTCAATATTTTCGCTTCTCCCTCCGGAATCTTGCCCGAAAAGCGATTTATACTATATATAATAGCACAAAAATAAAAATTGAGAAGTTGAGAAGAAGTTTTAAATGTTGAAAAGTGGAAGAGGGGGCTGTTTAGGTTTAGGAGTTTAGGAGTTGAGAAGTTTAGAAGAAGTTATAAATTCTTGATCACTTGATCACTTGATCACCTGATCACTTAATCACTTCCTAAACGCACCCTTCACACCTCACGCTTCACGCTTCACCCGGTAGGGTTTAGGAGTTGAGAAGTTTAGTAGTTTAGAAGAAGTTATAAATGTTGAAAAGTGGATAAGTTGAATAGTTGAAAAGTAATGTGGTAGACTAAAGTCTACCCTACTGCTTGATCACCTGATCACTTAGTCACTTTATAAACGCACCCTTCACACCTCACACTTCACGCCTCACGCTACGCTTGAATGTTGGGTTGTCACCCAACCTACAATTCTATCGGTGGTGCAAGCACCACCCTACAGCTCAAAATGTCATGCTGAACTCGTACTGTATAAATAGTAAAGTTTATCAATACAAAAATTAACAGAAAAGATTGCTTCAATCGC
>CALVBV010000052.1 GCA_944325815.1 Candidatus Gastranaerophilales bacterium | reverse complement strand
GCACTACTGTCCGGTAAAAAAAGCGCATAAAAAAGCAAGACGTAGCAAATAAAAGCTATTCCCCGTGTAATAAAGTCGACCGGACAATAAAATGAAAAGTTGTCTTGTAAGTTTTTGTCATCCTGAAAGCGTAGAAAATCGGGGGTAATAGAATGAGAGGAATAAGTAAAATTTCACCCCGATTTTCAAGCTGTTCAGGATCTTACAAATTCAAAAGTATAGTTTCCGGCTGGTAAGATGCTGAACCAAGTTCAGCATGACAGTTATTGTCGGATTAATGTCCGACTTACAAATTTTATTTTTTACCGGACAGCAGTGCCCACAAGGGGAGAGGGGATAACTACTTTTCAACTATTCAACCTTACCTGGTGAAGCGTGAGGCGTGAGGCGTGAAGGGTGCGTTAATGAAGTGACCAAGTGATCAGGTGATCAGGTGATCAAGTGATCAAGAATTTATAACTTCTTCTAAACTTCTAAACTTATCAACTCCTCAACCAGTGCCGGCACCCACCTAACCTCCCTCATTAGGGAGGGATAACTACTTATCAACTGTTCAACTTTATAAAAATTTTGCGTACAAATATGGAATAAAATCCGATTTAATGATAATATAGTTATACAATGAGGATTTAAAAGATGAAGGCTGCTGAATATTTTAACAACGGGTATACTTGCGCAGAAAGTATTGTAATGAGAGCTATAGATGAAGGACTTGTACCAAAAGAACTCCTTCCTGTCGCAACAGCTTTTTCCGGAGGAATGGGTTCCGGCTGCCTCTGCGGCGCTGTTGCTGCTTCGCAGATTGTTATCGGGTACCTGTTCGGCAGAGAAAATCAGCATGGAAATGAGGTTACGGCAAGAGCTAAAGCAAAAGAATTTATAGAAAAATTTAAAAAAAATCACCCTGCAACATGCTGTCGTGTTTTAACCCGCGGTATGGACATGGCCTCTCCCGAGAGAAAAGCCCATTGTACAAATATGGTTGATGATTGTTCAAAAATTTTAGAGGAAATTGTTAAGGTAAAAGTTTAGATGTTCAACAGAACTCCGTTTAAAAAAAGAATACTTTTTGTAGGGATTCCGGATATGGCTTATGTGGGACTGGACGGACTTCTTATGGCGGGGGTTAATATTGTCGGCGTTCTAGGGCCTAAAAAAGATCATAATATGTATTATGATTTTAAAAATTTTGTGCATTCAAGAAGGCTGAATTATATTGAATATGACGAACTTGACGAGCCGCAGCTCATTGAAAAAGTCCGAAAACTCGAAATTGACGCCGCAGTTGTTTGTTCGTTTAATTATAAAATACCAAAAATTTTATTAGAATCGACAAAAGATGGATTTATTAATGTTCATCCTTCTATGCTTCCGAAATACAGAGGCGGAAATCCGTATTCCAGAGTTATTATGAACGGCGAAACAGAGACGGGGGTTACGATTCATTTTATGGATGAGGGTTTTGATTCAGGTGATATTATAGCGCAAAAACCTTATCACATTCATTCTAAAGCAACAATGGGAACGCTTTTCAACGAGCTGAATGTTCTGGGGATTGAACTTCTGCTGCAGGTTTTGCAAGCCTATGAAGTCCAGGAACTGCCCAGAATTAAACAACCATCAGGGAATTTTATTTCTGGAAGAGGGCTGAGCGAGAAAGAATTATTTATAAATTATAGTAAAACAGCAGAAGAGATTGAGCGTTTTATCCGTTCCTTAAATCCCTTTATTCTTGCAAGTACAAGCTTTAGGGGCAATATGATGAAGATAATGAAGGCAGAAGTTGCGTCTGACGCTTTCTGTGTTCCGCATCCTGCAGGAACAGTTGCAAAAATCGAGGATGATAAATTTTTTATCGCAACGTCAAAGGGGCTGATTGCGCCGACTGTTATGCAGTTTGGAAGTTTCTTTATGGGTGACAGCAAAGATTTTATACGAATAGTTAATCCAAAAATCGGGGAAGAGTTTAAGTAGTATGGATAAGTTGAATTTTTTAACGGCCGGAACGCCTTTGAGAGCAAAGGGATATGAAGAAGGGTTTAAAGTCCTTGATGAGATGGGACTTGACGGGCTTGAGCTTGAATTTGTCCGCGGCGTGAGAATAAGCGACAGCGGCAGAGAGGCTGTTGTTTCTGCAAAAAAAGTCATAACTGCGCATGCGCCTTTTTATGTTAATCTAAATTCCAGAGAGGAAGAAAAAATCGAAGCAAGTGTGCAGAGAATTATTGAGACGGCGCAGACTGCTAACGAGCTCGGCGGATTCAGCATTACATTCCACGCGGGATTTTATCTCGGCCAGGAGGCGGAACTTGTTTACAAACAGATTGAATCTCAGATAAAGATTATTACGGATACTCTTGATAAGTTTGGAAATAAGATTTGGATTCGGCCTGAGACAACAGGAAAGGCAACCCAGTGGGGCGATTTGGATGAGATTGTGAGATTATCAAAAGATTTTGAGAGAGTTCTTCCGTGTGTTGATTTTTCCCATTTGCATGCAAGATACAACGGTATTTCCAACACTTATGACGAGTTTTGTGCAATTTTTGAAAAAATCGGAACAGAAATCGGCGCTTATGCTCTTGAGAACTTTCATGCGCATATTGCGGGGATAGAATACGGTCCGAAGGGTGAGAAAAAGCATCTTAACCTTGAGGAATCCGATTTTAATTACAAAGATTTGTTAAAGGCTTTTAAGAGATTTGATGTAAAAGGCGCTGTTGTTTGTGAAAGTCCTAATATTGAGGATGACGCCAAACTCTTGAAGGAGTATTATTTAAGTTTATAGGTTACTTATGACAAAGTTTTTATTGATTAGCGGAGATAAAGAAAAAGAGGGAATTATAAGGGAGGTATTTCCTTCCGATGAGGTTATTGTCTCTGTTGAGGAAACTTTGATTTTTGACATCCTGAAGGTTGAAGAGCCTGATATAGTGCTGGTAGACGGTGATATTGATTCTTTGGATTTAAAATCTTTATGCAGAAAAATAAAACATTATCCGGTAATAATTCTGCTTATTCTCGGGGAAAAAGAGCATAACAAGGATGTAACTCATAATGCGAATCTGTTTATCAAAACTCCTATTGACAAAAAGCTTCTGGCAGCAACGGTTGATTCAAGTTTAAAGACAAGGCATTCATTATTGAGAATGGCAAAATCCAACCAGGAACTTGCACGCAGCCTGTATCAGCTGAATGTTCTTTATAACACAAGTTCGCAGTTAGCAGGAACCTTGGATAAGGATAAGCTTTTAAAAATAATGATTGAAGGGATTGAAAAGTCGCTGAATTTCGAGCTTTCCTGTACATTGATGTTCCGCTCGGAACGCGAACCCGTTTTAATAATTAATTCGCTTTATAAAATTTCGGACAGATTATTGGAGGCGCTCAAACTCAGAGCAATATTGAGTTACAAATCATTACTCAGCGACCCGCCGTTTGATATTAAAATTGGGAACTTAAAGATTGAAAAAAATATCAAGCATAATATTCAGGAGTATGATTTTTCTGTTCTCAGATTTGACAATATGTTTGCGCCAATCAGTTTGAACGACGAGTTTTTCGGCTTCACTGAAATTTACAGGGAAAAGCCTTTTACAACCGAGGATGCGACTTGTTTCCAGACCCTTGTTCAGCAGGTAACAATACCGCTTCAGAGCGCTTCTTTTACTCAGGAATTGAAGGCAACAAACAGAAAACTCGAAAAACTTGAGCGGCTTAAATCGGAATTCATTTCTATTGTTTCTCACGAGCTTAGAACTCCATTGACTGCAATAAAAAACGCAATGGATATTATCTTGAGCGGCAAGGCCGGAGAAATGAGCGAGAATATAGAGAAATTTGTTTCTATGGGAAAACGAAATGCAATCAGGCTTTCCGGAATTATTAACGACCTGCTGGATATTTCCAAAATTGAGGCGGGAAAAATGGATTTCAAATTTGAGCTTATCCATATTGAGCCTGTAATTGAGTATGTTAAAAACAACCTCACGGAAGTTGCAAAAGAAAAAAATCTGGTAATAAAATACACTCCGTCAGGGAGCGACGTCGAGATTTACGGAGATTCAAACCGGCTGGAACAGGTTTTGACCAATCTGGTTTCTAACGCGATTAAGTTTACGCCGGACGCCGGTGAGATTGAGATAACATCAAAGGTTGTGAATGCAAGAGAGCTTCAATACGACCATTGTTTTGAGGATGATATTAAGAAGCTGCAGGGCAATTATCTTCAAGTCTGCGTAGAAGACCATGGTATCGGAATTGAGCGCAAGGATTTGAACCATGTATTCGACAAGTTTGCACAGATAGAAAATTCTCTTTCCAGAAAAGTCGGCGGCTCAGGGCTCGGGCTTCCTATTGCAAGGCAGCTTATGGAATCTCATAACGGCGCAATCTGGTGTGACAGTGAGATTAACAAGGGTTCAAGGTTTTATTTTGTAATTCCTGTTGCAAATGATAAGAGTAACTTTATTATGATTAAAAAGCAGCTTATCCAAAAAGCGCGTTCTAACGGTACAACGCTTGCAGTTATTAAGATTAAGTCAACAAATGATGTCATTGAAAACCTGATGAAGGAAAATAATTTATTAAACAAAACATATATGGCAAATTCACTTATAGAAAAAGACGGCTCAATGACTTCGCTTTCGTTGATTCTGATGGACGGCGACAAACCTTCTGCGGAATTTTTGAAGAAAAAAATAGATTCGGTTGTTGAACAGAACAAGGATTTGTACGGAGAATGTGATATAATGTATTCATACGAGATTGAAGGAGATACACATGAAAAAGATTCTTATAGTAGATGATGAGCAGGATATTGTAGAGAGTCTCAAATTCGTTCTGGAAGTTTCGGGCTTCGTGTGCTATACCGCATTCAACGGCGAGGACGGTTTGAAGCTGGCCAAAGAAATCATGCCGGATTTGATTATTCTTGATGTTATGATGCCGAAGATTAACGGCTATAAAATAAGCCGGCTTCTCAAATATGATAACAAATACAAGGATATTCCGATAATAATGGTAACAGCCCGCTCTCAGCTGGAGGACAAGATGATTGGCGAAGAAACGGGCGTTAATGAATATATTACCAAGCCGTTTGAGCTTGATGATATAGTGAAGAAGGTTCAGGAATATCTGGGAGAACCGGGAGAGGCTTAGGTAGTTGAGGGGTTGAGAAGTTGAGAAGTTGAGGAGAAGTTATAAAGGGTTGATAAGTTGAAAGGTTGAATAGTTGAAGGGTAGTTATGGTTGAACAGTTGAAAAGAAGTTATCCCCTCGCCCCTTGTGGGAGAGGGCCAGGGAGAGGGGTTTGCTTGGGTTTAGGAGTTGAGAAGTTCAGTAGTTGAAAAGTAGTTATAAATTCTTAATCACTTAGTCACCTAGTCACTTAATCACTTTATAAACGCACCCTTCACGCCTCACGCCTCACCCTTCACTAATAGATAAGGACACAAATGGAAACAACGGTTACAAACAAAACATTAGAAAAACTAAAATACGAACTAGTAAGAGACGGTATTGTTGCATACGAGACATTAGAGAAAGCCGAAGAGCTTGCAAATGTCCAGAGGATTAACATCGGGCAGGCGCTTATTAATTCCGGGATTCTGGCAGAGGATACGCTTCTAAAGTTTTTGGAGAGCAAACTTCACATACCTTATGTTAACCTTGAGGATTATTCTCCTGATACAAAATGTTTTAAATACGTTTCCTTTGCTGATGCAAGAAGATACAGAATTATTCCGCTTTTCAAGATAGAAGATGTCTTGACAGTTGCAATGGCAGACCCATTGGACTTGTTTGCAATAGATAAAATTATAGAAACTGCGGAATGCTCGATTGAACCTGTTATAGCGTCAGAATCAAGCATCATGAAAAAGATTGATGAGTACTATAAAGTCGCTGACACGGTTGACAGTATTACTTTATCCGAAGAATTTGAAGATTTTGATTGGACAGAAGAACTGCATAAAGAAGAAGCAGGAGAAGAGCATATCCAGAGAGTTATTCGCGCGATATTAAAGCAGGCAATTATTGAGGATGTTCACGAAGTTAATTTTGAACAGACCGAAGAAGGGCTGAAAGTTGTATTCAAACAAAACGGAGAGCCGGCAGATAAGGGTACAATTCCTGCGATTCTGAACTCAGCTTTTGTATCAAAACTAAAAACTCTTTCTAACCTTGATGCGACAGTGTGCGAGATTCCGCAGCTCGGCAAATTGTGTTTCAAGGTAGAAAAAACAATGTTAATCGCCTCTGTGTCATCATTCCCGACGATTATGGGCGAGAGAATTTCTCTAAAGATTTACAAACCGCCCCAAAGTCTTGATAAAATCATCACCGATGAAAAACAGAGAAGTATTTTGGCTCAATCGCTTGCAGCGCCCGGGATTATACTTGTCTGCGGCTCGCCTTTAAGCGGAAAAACTCACATTATATATTCACTTCTAATGGAAGCTTCTCAAAGTCATAAAAATATTATGACAATAGAATCTATTGCAAAGTATGAACTCAAGGGCGTGAACCAGTGTGAACTTAATGAAAATATCGGGTTCAATATGGACAAGGCATTGAGGTATGTTGAATTTCAGTCGCCGGACATTATTTATCTGGAAGGCGTTAAGACCCGTGACGCTTTTGAATTTTTGTCGGAACTTTTTTATAACGATAAGACTGTCATAACTGAATTTATGGCCAACAACATGACAGATTTGAGACAGAAACTGGCGTTTGAAGATTTTCAATCATTCAAAACGCTTGTAACCTGCCTTGTATTCATTCACTCCAGAGACAGTATAGAAGTTTTTGACAAAACAACCTTGCAAAAGTATCTTGCGTAGAAGAGAAAATTCCGGACCAAGCAAGCTTTTTGCAGTCTTTTACTGCGGAAAATACATTTATAAGTTTATTGATGTATTTTCCGATTGTGTTATTATTTATTTATACATTGAAAACAGAATAAAGGCAGAAGATATATGAATATCAAGAAAGGAGGTTAGAATGATATTCATTATCACTGAGAAAGCACTAGAATTAGTATTTATAATACTAACCATAGTGCTTTTACACAAAATCCTCTGATGAGGTGGTGAGGGTGGAATCAGCACCCTTGCCTTTATTCTTATTTTAACATGTTTTTTAGGTTTTACAAGGTTTCCTTTTGGGTCTTTTTTATTTTAAGAGTTCTGACTTCCATCTGTCCGGATTTATGTCCGGCAGTGTATTAAATACTCTTAAACTTAACCAAATCCTGTTTTCTCATTCTGATATTCTGCGGAGTGATTTCGACTAATTCGTCGTCTCCGATGTATTCCAGACAGTCCTCAAGAGACAATTCCTTATGCGCCTGCAGAGTTACCATAACATCAGCGGTTGCACTCCTCATATTGGTTAATTTCTTTGTTTTGCAGATATTAACAACAATATCCTGCGGTCTGTTGCCTTCTCCGATTATCATTCCGCGGTAGACTTTGGTTTTTGGCGTAACAAAGAATACTCCCCTGTCCTCAAATTGTGCAAGAGCATAAGGAATGGCTTCTCCTTGCTCGTGGGCTAAAATTGAGCCGCTTCTTTGTTTCGGAATATCGCCTGCATAAGGTTTGTATTCGTCATAAGTATGGTACATAATCCCTTCGCCGCGTGTCATTCTGATAAATTCCGTCCTAAATCCGATTAAGCCTCTTGCCGGAATCGAAAACTTCATATTTGTTCTGCCGTTTGCATTTTGCATTTCAAGCATGGTCGCTTTTCTTCCGGAAAGCCTGTCAATACACGAGCCTGCATATTCTTCCGGAACATCAACAAGCAAATCTTCAAACGGTTCATACTGTTCGCCGTTAATTTCTTTGTAGATAACTTCCGGCTTTGAAACCTGAAACTCGTAGCCTTCTCTGCGCATTGTTTCAATCAGGATTCCGAGATGAAGCTCGCCTCTGCCGCTTACTTTGAAGCAGTCTGTTGAATCGGTGTCTTCAACTCTCAAACTTACGTTCTTTTCAAGCTCGTCATAAAGTCTTTTTCTCAGCTGTCTTGAGGTTACAAACTTGCCTTCCTGCCCTGCAAACGGACTGTCATTTACTGAAAAATTCATCTGCAAAGTCGGCTCGTCGACTTTGATTAAAGGCAATGCTTCAATGTGATTAGGGTCACATAGAGTTTCGCCGATATGAATTTCGGAGAAACCTGCAATACCTACAATATCGCCGGCTTCTGCGGATTCAATCTCAACCCTTCCAAGGTCTTTGAACCCGAAAAGTTTGGTAATTTTGCCGCGGTTTACTTCACCCTCGGCATTAATCCAGGCAACCTGATCCTGTGAATGTACAACACCGTTTACAATACGTCCGATAACAATTCTTCCCACATATTCATTGTAATCAAGCGTCGTTGCTCTGAACTGAAATGGCTTTGAAGCATCGCCCGAGGGTTCCTGAATATTTTCCAAAATACAATCCAGAAGCGGAACCATATCTTTTTTCTCATCATCAAGATGTTTGATTGCAAAACCGTGCAGACTGCTTGCGTAAATATACGGAAAGTCAATCAAATCTTCTCTGTCAGTGAGTTCCGTAAATAAATCAAAAACTTTATCCAGTGTTCCGTCAGGGTCGGCTGCCGGTTTATCAATTTTATTTATTACAACAATAATCTTAATCCCGAGCTCTAAAGCCTTTGAAAGCACAAATCTTGTCTGAGGCATCGGGCCTTCTGCCGCATCAACGATAAGCAATGCACCGTCAACCATACCGAGAACACGCTCAACTTCGCCGCCGAAATCCGCGTGGCCCGGGGTGTCTACTACATTAATCTTTACGCCCTTATACTCAATAGAAATGTTTTTAGAAAGAATCGTGATTCCGCGTTCTCTTTCCAAATCATTACTGTCAAGAACTCTTTCCTGTACCTGCTGGTTTTCTCTAAAAACACCGCTTTGTCTGAGCATACAATCCACAAGCGTAGTCTTGCCGTGGTCTACGTGCGCTATTATCGCTATATTGCGTATATTTTTATTTGTCATAAATCTTAATCCCTATTTCGTCTAGTGTCATGTTTACACTTATATTTTAAACTAACAATTTAATTTTTCAAACTCTTTTGAAAAATCTCTCTGATTTAATTCTATCAAGGGTAAATTATATTCATCCGCAAGCTTTTTAACTTTGATATCGTAATTTATTGCAAGGGTTTTCACACCGGATTTTATTCCGGCAATATTTGCATGAAACCTCATCCCGATTAGGTATTCCAAATTGGAAATCTTTTCGAAAACATCATTGATAGACAGTCCGCTCAAGACTTCAACATTACTCAAACCTTTTTTTCTGAGCATTCTTGCAAACTCTTCGCATACGCTCAGGTCAATAGAATCCTGAAGCGATATAACTTCGATTTTTTTATCGGAAAATCTTTTTACAATCTCATCAGCCAGAGCCTTCATAAAATCTTTTGTTAATGTCGGAAAGTTTCTGAGCTGAATACCTACGGTTCCTTTTTTATTTTTAACGGGCAAATCGAGTTTAAATATTGGGTCTTGAACAAGCTCGGAATCTATTTTCCAGCTCTTCAAAAGTTCCTGCGATTTTTTGTCTCTGACAGAAATTTCTTTGCATCTTTTGAGCGCTGTTTTTGTCAAAAATCTGCCTAACTTAGAATTAATCGGCCCTATGCCTTGAGAATATATCACAACTTTTTTGCCTAAAAAAAGCGCTGTATAAATTACACCAAGATAGTAAAGAAGGCTCTTAAGGCTTGTTACATCCTGCAAAAGGCTTCCTCCGCCAGAGATAAGAACATCACAATCTTTTATTGGGTTAAAAAACTTAAGCATAGGACAAGCCTCAACTCCGTGGAGTTTGGCGGTTTTTTCGGGGTTGGAGGAAATAAGTGTAATCTTTTCTGCGCCTTCAGATTTTAACCTGTCCGTGAGAACCCTTGCAATTGCTTCGTCTCCGAAGTTATCAAATCCTATATAGCCTGAGACAACGTACTTTGTCATCAAACTTTCTCCCCGATTTTTTCCATTACAGCATCTTTATATGGAATTGCTTGAATAGCCCCGTAATTTTGGGTTTGCAAACCTGATACAACCGCAGCGAATTTGGCGGAATCTGACGGAGTGTATCCTTTAGTCAGCGCGTACAAAAATCCGCCGTTAAATACGTCTCCGGAAGCCGTTGTATCTATTGCACGGGCGGTGTTATAAAACTCGGTAAAGCTTATATCCCCGTTGTATCCGGTATAATAGCCGTTATCAATATGGGATTTTACAACAACTATTTTAATTCCTCTGTCCCAGAAATACTTAACCACTTTATCCATTGAACTGACATCATAGAGCTGAGCCGCGTCATTTTTGAGGCTCAGGAAAATTATATCCGTATAATCAACAATTTCTTCAAAACACTCTTTTGTGTCTGTTGAGTTCATAAAACAGGATGTGTAATTCGGATCATAAGCTGTCAGAACATCATTTTCTTTTGCAATTCTGAAAGATTCTCTTACAAGCTCTCTTGCGCCTGCACTTAAGGATTGAACAACTCCTGTAGAATAAATAAGTTTCAGCTTTTTGATGCACTCTTCGTCAATATCCTCAACGGAAAGTTTTGTTGCTGCGGTTTTTCTTTTATAGTAAAGAAGCTCTTTACTTTCCGGAGTTCTGGATAAAATATACATCCCGTTTTGTTCGTCGTTGCTTTTTATAAGCGATGTATCAATATTTTCTTTCTTTAAGCTGGATAAAATAAATTCACTGAATCCGTCGTTTCCGACTTTTGTGAGATATGTAACATTTCCTCCGAGGCGTGCTATTGTGACTGCGGTAGTTACGGTGTCTCCGCCAAAGTATTTGTTTAAAGTAGACGTGTCAGCAAGAGTTCCGTTTGCGCTGAGTTCTATCAGGCACTCCCCGATAACTGCTATATCTATTTTTTGTTCCATTCAGTGAAATCCTTTACTTCTCTCAAAATTTCTTTAGCCCTTGCGGTGATCTCTTTCGGCGTGAATCCGAGATAGAAATCTCTTCCGACTCCGACTGCGGAGGCGCCGGCCTTAATGTAGGTCGTAACTTCGCTCAGCTTAATATTACCCATCGGCATCAGGCTCAAAAACGGCATCTGTCTTAAGATATCCTCAATATACTTAACCCCGCCCATTGCGTCTGTCGGATACAGCTTTATTAAAGGAATCCTTGATTTCCAGGCATTATAAGCTTCATTTGCGGTAGAAGCGCCTGCTATAAACGGCACACGCTTATTTTTTGATATCTTAACCATATTCATCTGGAATATCGGAGAAGAAATCAGTTTTGCGCCGGATTCAAACGCCGCATCCGCCTGCATTGAAGTGATGATTCCGCCTGCGCATACAGAGGTAAACTTTGAAACTTCATTTATTGCTCTGTATAATGACGGGTTGTCGACATTAATCTCAAGAACTCTTATTCCGCCGTCACATAAAGCCTTTGCTGTTTCTATTGCTAAATCTGCATCTTTACATCTTATTATCGGATATATTTTATCCTGTTTTATTATTTCAATATAATTTTCACTCATATATATGTATCCTTTTCACCCGATTTATTATATCATAATAATATGAATAAGATTAAATTTGCATTCTTTAGTATTATTATCCTGCTTGTTCTTTATTTTGTCTACTTTGTTACATATAATCTTGTCGAGTCGAGAGCCTATGATTTTATGGTGAAAAATGTTCTGACCGAAAAACTTCCGTTTGATAATAAAAAACAGATTTTCGGAAGCGCGGATATTGTTCTTGTAGTAGTTGACGATAAAAGCGCCCAAAGATACAGATGGCCGTGGAAGAGGGATTTGTACTGCAAAATTTTCGGATATTTTAAGGATTATTCAGAGCCCAAAGTGGTAGTACACGATGCGAATATCCTGAATCTTGATAAGGATTCTCCTGAGGCTGACAAGAAATTTTTTGCGCTTCTTAATCGTTTTGACAACCTTGTAGAAGGTTTTATGCCGTCAATTAAGCCGTGGGAAAATCCGGAAGCCGGACTTGTTTATGACAAAGCTTTTACTCAAAAATACGGAGTGAGCGCGGTTAATAAAATATCGAAGCCCTCTTATTTGTACTCAAGTCTTATGATGTTTCCGAAGCCGTATTTTGATGTTGTAAAGCACGCAGGTGCTGTTTCTATGCTTCCGGGATTTATTGACGGAAATATTACACCTTATGCAATGGATGAAGTGTACAGAACACATGAGTATTTGATAAATTATAAAGGAACACTCCTTCCGTCTATTGCAATGCAGACATTTTTGACAGCAAACGGTAATCCGAAACTTGTTGTAAAAGATTCCGCAATATTTTTCCCGAAACTTAAATATAAAATCAATCAAAAAACAACAAAGTTCCAGTCAGTTGTCCCGATAAAATTCTATAAACTCTGGCAAGGGTACTCGCACCAGAAGATTTCAGCAGTCGATGTAATGGATTCTTATGATAACATTTTAGCCGGTAAAAAGCCGGTTATTGACCCTGCCGTATTTAAAGACAAAATTGTTGTAATAGGTGCCAATGTCCCGACAGGAACAGGTCTCAATGATAACAAAAATACTCCGATTTCAGTGAACCACCCCGGTGTAGACATTCAGGCAACCGCGATTGATAACATTATTAATAATGACTTTCTTGTTGTCCTGCCGAATTTTGTTAATATTTTGCTGACGATTTTCGGCATGCTTTTGATGTACACATTCATCAGAATTTACGGGCTTTTCAAGTCTGTAACTTCGGCCTTTGGTATAATTGCCGGTTACTTTTTATTATGCTCGGTCTGCTATTATTTCGGAATAGTTATAAATGTAATTACGCCCGTTGTAATGTTTATTGTAACAATGATTATTGCATACACTCATAAATTTATTCTTGAAAACAGAAGCAAAGAAAAAGTTAAATCCGCAATGGGCAAATATATGTCCGAAGATGTTATGAAACGTGTCGTGCAGAATATTGATAATCTTGGCTTAGGCGGAAAAAAAGCAACGGTTACGGTTCTTTTTGCGGACATCAGAGGGTTTACTTCAATGTCTGAGACAATGTCAGCGCAGCAGGTTTCTGAAATCCTGAATGAATATTTTACCGAGATGGAGCCTATAATCACTAAATACAACGGTATAATAAACAAGTTTATCGGCGATGCTGTAATGGCAATCTTTGGTGAACCTATTCAGGATAAAAACCACGCAGCAAACGCGGTTAAATGCGGGTATGAAATGCTTTTAAAGGTTAAGGAACTCCAGAAGAAGTGGGCTGCAGAGAATAAGCCGAAAATAGAAATCGGAATCGGAATTAATACAGGAGAAGTTTTTGTCGGCAACATCGGTTCCGAAAACAGAATGGAATACACAGTTATCGGCGATACCGTAAACCTTGCAAGCAGGCTCGAAAGCTACAATAAGGTTTATAAAACAAAAATGTTGATAAGCTCGTCTACTTATGATGAGACAAAGAGCATTCTTGATGTAATAAAGATTTCTGATGTAGAAATTAGGGGAAAAGCTCATAAAATGGATATTTATGACGTATTAAAAGTGACCAGGTGAATGAGTGAAGCGGTAGGGTAGACTTTAGTCTACCGCATCATTAGGTGAGGCGTGAGGAGTGAGGAGTGAAGGGTTCGTTAATGAAGTGACTGAGTGACTAGGTGACTAGGTGACTGAGCGGTAGGGTAGACTTTAGTCTACCGCATCATTAGGTGAAGCGTGAGGTGTGAGGAGTGCGTTAATGAAGTGATTAAGTGACCAAGTGATCAGGTGATCAAGCTTAACCCGCCCCTTGTGGGAGGGTCGAAATCTCTGATTTCGGGGAGGGGTGCTTGGGGGTTGAATAAAGCGGTAGGGTAGACTTTAGTCTACCGCATCATTAGGTGAGGCGTGAGGAGTGAGGAGTGAAGGGTTCGTTAATGAAGTGACTGAGTGACTAGGTGACTAGGTGACTGAGCGGTAGGGTAGACTTTAGTCTACCGCATCATTAGGTGAAGCGTGAGGTGTGAGGAGTGCGTTAATGAAGTGATTAAGTGACCAAGTGATCAGGTGATCAAGCTTAACCCGCCCCTTGTGGGAGGGTCGAAATCTCTGATTTCGGGGAGGGGTGCTTGGGGGTTGAATAA
>CALVBV010000051.1 GCA_944325815.1 Candidatus Gastranaerophilales bacterium | reverse complement strand
TAGTCACCTAGTCACTTCATCACTTCATAAACGCACCCTTCACCCTTCACGCCTCACGCTTCACTTGAAATGTTGAAAAGTAATTATAAATTCTTAATCACTTAGTCACCTAGTCACTTCATCACTTCATAAACGCACCCTTCACCCTTCACGCCTCACGCTTCACTTGAAATGTTGAACAGTAGTTATAAATTTCTTAATCACCTAATCACCTAATCACTTAGTCACTTTATTAATGCACCCTTCACCCTTCACATAATAATAACCTACAAATCGCCTGCTTAATAAAAAGTAACATTAGGGCAATTTTGATTCCAGATTTGACTTTATATATATAAGGGAAAAGATTAAGTTAATATTGGAGTTAATATGGTATCAGTATCAGGCGCATTGACATCATCAATGTCCGGCGGTAAAGTTTTAAAGTTAAAAAAGTCTTTAGGTGCCGGAGCTCTTATGACCGGATTTTTATCCATTATGGATTTTCAGTCTGTACCCGGTGCGTTTAAGCTTGATTATGATACAAAAGGCGAAAAAGTAGAGGGCACAAACTGGAAGTCCGGCCTCAAAGAACTTGGAAAATCGGCTTTAAGGTGTGCTTCTTATATTGCGGTTCCGGCTGCGATTGCGGCACTCCCGGCAATTCTTGGAATAGGCGGCGTGGCGGTGGCAACTCTTGCTGGTATAGCTGCGTTTGGTTCATCTTCTGCATTATTCAAGCTGTTTGATAAGATTCTTCCGGAAGAACAGAAGCTTGTTGCAGAAGCATGCAAGGCAAAAGGGATAAAGCCAAATTCTATGGGCGAATATCTGGCGTAACGGAAAATTTGTCAACCATATAGGTGGTAGAAAAGTCCGTAAAAATTAAACACAATAAGTGGTGTGAGTAGAGACAAAAGTAAGCATATAAGTGTATATAAAAAAATAGGCAGTAATATAAGAGCTATCAGAGAAAGCCGAAATATTTCTCAGGAAGAATTGGCTTTTAAAGTTTCCAGTGCAAGAAATTATATCGGATGTATTGAAAGAGCCGAAAAATATCCCAGCCTTGCTATTATCTTGGATATCACGGAAGCATTAAATTGTTCAATTACGGATTTATTTAAGAACATATAATTTATCTCCTATTTGCTAGTAGTACTAGTTGTGACTATTACTATTATACTCAATGATTAAATAATGAACAAGCCCTATTTAGAAAAGTTAGCCCATCATATAAAGCAGCTTCGCGCCCAAAAATCCCTTACTCAGGATGACATAGGAATAAATGGAATTTCCAGGCAAATGGTAAGTCTGTTAGAATTAGCAAAAACAGATATTACCGTTTCTAAATTAAAAACTCTTGCGGATAATTTGGGGGTTAAAGTAAAAGATCTTTTCGATTTTGAGTAATAAGCTCTAGCTTATATCATTTTGTTTGTTTTGTTGTTGTTCTTCTTCAACCCATACCAGAGTTATTGACAATGGTATTGCTTCAAAGGGATTTGTTGCAGCTTTGTCATACTTTTTTATTTTTCTGTTCAACAGTTTAAAAAAACTTCTTGTTTTCATATTTATATGGTTACACTGAATACTGCCCGGTAAATCGCCGGAAAGGAGAAAGTTTAGCACTTGTCTCTAGCCCAATCAGGTTAGGGAATAGCTGTTATACCTGTTTAATAAGGTTTAACAGCACAGGGTTCAATTTATTCATCATTTTCCCCTGGCGAAGTCAAAGTTTTGGAAATATTCGGGCTAATAGTTATCTTTTGTTTATTTCTATATAGGCTTTGAATATTTTATTTGATATAGTATCGTCAAAAGCTTCTTGAATCTTAGATAAAGGGTATACTGTCGTTAGATTTTTTACGTTTACTCTGCCTGAGGTAAGAAGCTCAAAAGAATCTTTTAAATCTTCCGGCGAGGGGGAATAACTCCCGAGGACGGTCAATTCTTTATAATAAATTTCGTTATTAGCGTATCCGTTATTATTAGGCGTGCTTGAAAAAACGAGTATTTTTCCCCCTTGCCGGACGGATTTCAGCGCAATATCAATAGCTTTATCTGCACCGGATGTCATAAATACGGCGTCAACTCCGTAATCGTTTGTCATATCTTTTATGATAGCGCTAAATTCATCAATATTTTTTGAGCAAAAAGCTTTTATACCCATTTTATTGGCAAGCGTAATCCTTTCCGGAATCAGGTCGCACCCCCAGACTTTGTATCCGAGAGCTTTTAATGCTTCTCCCATTAAAAGTCCGATTGAACCTAATCCTGTAACCAGCGCAGAGTCGCCTTTCAGCAGCGAACAGCGTTTTATGGCTCTTATACAGCAGCCTAAGGGTTCATAAAAAGATATCTCCTCGTTAGTGATACTATCAGGAACAAGATAGGCGGTATTTTTTAGATGTTCTTCCGAAACAAACACTTTTTCACTGAACCCGCCCGGGAAAATATTTGTTTTTTTAAAATGTCTGCACATAGATACATTGCCGTGCCTGCAGAAATTACATTCTCCGCACGGAATGTGGTGTGAGGTAACAATTCGGTCTCCGGCTTTAAATTTTGTGTCGGAATTTATTTCTACAATTTCAGCAACAATTTCGTGCCCTAATACCGCGCCGTCGTGCATAATTTTCTGTCTGAATTTTACAATATCCGAGCCGCACAGGCCGCATCCAAAAACTTTTACAATTGCGCCCCTGCGATTCCCGAGCGATACATCTTCCATATCTTTTATAATAATTTTATCCTGGTAAACTTGTGCTGTTTTCATAATTTTCGTCCTATTTGTAATATCCCGGTTTTATGCGTGCAAACTTTGTATTTGCATAAAAATATTTAATAATTTGATATGCATTATACCCTCTTTTTGCAAGGTTATTTGCCCCGTACTGGCTCATTCCGACCCCATGTCCGTTTTTTTTAATTCCGTCGTCAAATGACGGAACAGATTTAAGGAACGGCAGATCGGAAGACCACACCTGTCCTCCGGTTCTGGTCTGACCGCCTGCGGATGCTGAATAGTATGCCGGAACTATTTTCCCCTGGCATACGAGAACAATTCCGGAGGTTTCCGTTACAGCATCATTAGTCTGCTGAGTCTCTGCGCTTGCGCCTCCGTAAGCCTGGTCTTCCGGAGTATCTTTAAGGTCATAGCCGTATTTTGAGCGTTTGCCCATATTTGCGACCGCATAACTTCTTGCGGCAATTGCCTGAGCTTTATGCGCCTCGTGTTCCCAGCCGGAGGGCATTTCTGACGGCACAACTCCCTGAAGATATTTTTCAAGTTCGATGTCATTCATTACGGTAAGCCCAAGGCCGTCATTTATTACTTTAAAATTACCGCGGTACCATTTTCTTTTTACACTGACAAAGCCGTTCGCCTCCGGTTTTATGATTATCTTGTCAGCTTTCATTTTTTTCCATTCACCGTCAACTTTTATTGCGATAACATTTTTGTACGGCTTAAACTCATAACCCTTCATTTTTTCCATAACAAAAATGAGTTTGTTTGTGTCGCAGTTGATAATTTGTGCGGGGGTTGAGGCACCTATAAATGTTTTGTTTACATGAGTCTGCAGACCTATTTTTATTGCAAAACAAGGACTGCATAAAATTATAAACGTAAAAAACAATACAAGTGTTCTTCTAATCCCCATAGAAATATTATACATCAAATCCTGAAAAAGTTTTCAGCCTCCTCTTTTTGTACGAGATTTTCTTCTTTTTGTTAAAGAAAAATAAGAGTACAGCCGATAGTATCAGTATGGAAAACCAAAAAGGTTTTTCATACCTCCTCCCCAAGTCTGGTAGCCGTTCTCAAAAGAAACGGCTTTTTTTTATGTTTAGCCGATAACAGGTGCTGTAAATGTCCTTGCGGCAAGGTCTTTGTCTAACATTAACAGAGCTTTTTTATCATCGCCTATCAGTCTTAATGTCGCAAGAACACCGCCGACGGTTGATTCTTCTTCTACCTGTTCTTTTATGTACCAGTCCAGCAGACTCATTGCAGCTCTGTCTTTTACTTCTTCCGCAACATCCATAAGGTGATTAATTCTTGATGTTACAAATTCTTCATGTCTTAAAACGTGTTCAAAGACTTGAAGCGGAGTGGTTCCTTCAACAACAGGCTTGTCAATTGCTCTCAGCTCAATCTTTCCGCCTCTGTCATTTAAATAGTTAACCATTCCCATTGCGTGTGCGTGTTCTTCCTGAACCTGAACATCAAACCAGTTTACAAATCCCTGAAGATTTAATTCCTGAAAATATATTTTCATAGCCAGATAAAGATATTCTGAGAAAAATTCTTTATTAATCTGGTCATTAAAAGCTTCTTGTAATTTTTCGTTAATCATAATATACCTCCCATTTATTCTATTTGATTTTATCACAAATTAGTAATTGTATCCATACATACTGCTCGTTCCGAAAGTAAAGTATCCGTTTTTGGAACCGAAATCTCCAGGGTTAATGAGCGGAATACCATAGTCAACAGAAATAGGCCCGACGCCCGGAATAAATACTTTTATGCCGACACCTGCAGATATGGCGCTCAGCGGTCTGTCATAAAGCGTGCTGGAAATTGTCGGGTCGAAGATTCGTCCGGCATCAACAAAGAATGTAAGTCTTATTTTTTGTAAAAAGTCAAACTTAAGCCTGTCTACAAAAGGAATCGGTGTAGCCAGTTCCGCAGAACCCATAAGGAAGGCATCACCTGTGCCGACGCCATTAATTCTGTAGCCTCTTACTGAATACGGGCCTCCTAGCCGGAAGGCCATAACTTCCGGCATATCATCTCCGTGAACTTTTATTCCGCCTCTTGCGGTAAGTGAGAACGATGATTTTTTCAAAACGGGGAAGTATTTAGTAACAGAACCTGCAAGCCGGCCGTTTGTGTTATTTATGTCAGAGAGGCTGACTGCTTCAAAGAATTTCGCCTGAGCAATAACACCGTTTCTCGGATTTTCGTCAGCGTCAAGCGTGTTGTATTTTATACCGGGTGCAAGGTTTATAAAGAATCCGCCGGTCAGCTGTTTGGCACGTTCTCTTATATCTAAATTCCTCATGGCGTACAGCGAGGAAATTTTGGCAATGTCTCCTTCGCTGAGGCTTATATTTTCAAATCCTGCAGAAAAACTTGTTGTAAGATTATCATACCCTTTTACTTTATGTTCTACACCGGCAGTAAGTCCGAAGCGTCTTTCTATTGCAAGCGGAATCTGAAAACTTCCCATATCACGGTAATATAATTTTCCCATAAGAGAATTGTCAGCATTCAGAAAATAAGGTTCAAAGAAGTTGAGCTCAAGCTGATAGTTCATACGGTTTTTTATTGAAGCATCGCTCAAAAGTATTCCGGAACCTAAAATTCCGGACAAAGAGAGCTTTTGCCCTCTTCCGAGGAAATTGTCTTCTTTATAGCTTACTGAGCCGAATAAACCCAGTCCGGTATCAATACCGCCTCCAAGTCCGACGCTGTTTGAACTCTGTTCTTTGACGACAACTTTTACCAGATATTCTCCCTTGCCTGTCTCGCTTGGTTCTATTTCTCTTGTTACATCGCTGAATATCTGTGTTGAATATATTCTTGATAAATCTTCTTTAAGATAATTTTCATTATAAACGGTTCCCGGCTGGGTCATAATGTTTCGCTCTATAACGAAATCTTTTGTTTTTTTGTTGCCTTCAATTACTATACGGTCGATTACGCCTTCCGATATGAAGAATGTAAGTCTGCCGTCTTCATCATCTATAACATCATTAACTTTTGCAAGAATATAGCCTTTTGAATGATAATAAGCATTGATATTTTCTATCGCATTATTTATCTGTACAATATTTTGCGGAAGCCCTTTCAGCGGGGTAATAAACGGTAATATTTCATTATTTGAAATTACTGTATTGCCGAGAACATAAGTCTCTGTGACCGGAATATTTTCTTTTACCGTAAAAATTAAGTCAACCGTATTATCAGGCTGTATAATCGGTTCGACTTCCATATTGTCCGAGAAATATCCGAGTGCATAAATCCTTTGCAAGTCCTGCTGCACAAGGTCTTCATTAAAAACAGAGCCGGTGTGTGTTTTGATTTTAGACAGTACTAAATCCGGGCTTACCGCCTGCAGGCCTTTAATCTCTACTCTTCCTATTTGGCATCCTTCAGGAGAATCGGTTATTATATTTTCCTCCGTAATAGTTCCGGCCTGAGGGATAATGGCCGGGAGTTCCTCTGTTACGGCACTGTCTTCCTTTATATCATCTTCATCAATTTTTTCGAGCGGTTCGGCAAGTTTTCTCATCACGGGTGTTTGCCCGTCTTGCGGCGGGGTAAACAAAGTCGGGGTGAAATTATTGTCAGGCGCTGCCTGGTCTTGTGTTTCTGCCGGTTTGGCAGGAACATTTACAGATGGCGGAGAGGTTTGTTTTTTATCCAGGTAAAGCGGATTTACAAGTTTTATTGGTTTGGAATCCGAAAGCTGAATGTAGGAAAAATCAGGCATAATGCTTGCGCAGGCCGGATGAAAGCAGCCTAAAAGCACTGACAGGCAGGCTGTCAGTAACGGCATCCTATCTCTCCTCTTAATTATTTTTAATCCCATACCATCCTTTTGCTTGAAAAATCCTCCTATATATCAGCTTCCGTAAGTGATAATACCGCCTGGTAGAAACCTTTCGGGTCGTTTGAGGCAAAAGAGCTCGGAAGAACATTTGAACCAACGTGGACAGTTACAAAAGTTGTTCCGTTTTCAGCATAAACTTCGTATTTGTTTTTGCCTTTCAAGAATTTAGACCCGGCGCCGGTAATTGAGGTAACGGGATAGGCAACAATACCGGGGCTGTCTTTCGGGAATCCGCCAAGTTTACAATTCGTAAGTGATTGTGATTTCGGGATTTTGGCAATATTGGCGAAGGCAATGTAAATCTGACCGCCCATTTCAAACATAGATTCTTCAAAGCCTCCGTCTGTGACAGTATTGGATTTTAAATAAAGCGTTTTTTTCTCCGTGCTGTTTGTTATTACTTTAAATTGGACAGAAAGCGGAGAATATAAGTTTCCGGTATTATCTGTTATATTAGCGGTTAAAACAGGGCTTGTAACCGGTTCGATTTTTACATATTCCTGAATATTAAATGACATATCCGCACTTGCACTTTCCGCAAATACGCAGTGCGCATTCATTACAAATATGAATAATAATGTTAAATATTTTTTTAACATGACGATATACATAAATTCTTTTACAAATATTAATCAAAATTAATATTTGCAAAAATTGCCTTCCCTACTTAATACTAATACAAAGAGAAAATAATCGCAAAATCTAACGAAATGTAACAATTTCTTTATAAATTAGCAAATAATCCTTTTAGAGGTTATATTATGCTGTAAAGGTATTTTATAATGTCTTTAACATGAGGTCTTAAAAAGTGGTAGATAATAGGTCAGCAGGATTTTACGGCATAGGCGGTTCTTTCAATTTTAAAAGCGGAGACCCTTCCGGCACTGCCGCAAAAATGAGCCAGGAAAAGTACGGTTCCGAGGCAATGTATCTCCCTCCGGCAGAAGGCGATGAAGAAGGCGAAGGACTCTACGGCCAGCCGTTTACGGATAGAAGTGCACTTCTGCGGGCGACTCTTAATTCTTTGGCAATGACAAATGTGGCGTCCGTGCTTAATTCCAAAAAACATAAAAAGTCGTTCAAAGACTTGACGGAAGACGAAGAAGACGGAGAAGAGGAAGAGATTAAACGCATGGAAGCGGAAGCGGAAGAAGAGTTTAGAGAAGCAAAAGAAGATGAATAAGACTTGCGGGCTATTTCTCTGTGAGAAATGTTTATAGTATAATAAAAATTGAAATTATACTGACTGGGGTTAAGATATGTCAAAAGAAATAAAAAAAACGCACGGTCATTCGTTAAGAGAGCCTGAGTTTTATAATATCTGGAGAAGAATATTTCAGTATCTTGTAACGCATATTTTTTATATGATACGGTTTAAGCTGGTATATCGTCTGGAAGTGTACGGAAGAGAAAATATACCTAAAAATAATAATTATATAATAGCACCCAACCATCTTTCCACGCTGGATCCTCCGCTCGTGTGCGCCGTTATGAACCGGGGGGTTGCGTATATGGCCAAAAAAGAATTGTTTGATAATATTTTTTTAAGATGGTGGCTCAACTGGCTCGGCGCGTTCGCAGTTGATAGAGAAAAACTGGGGGTGTCAACTATAAAAACCGTTAAGCATATAAAGGAAACCGGCTGGGTTTTAGGAATTTTTCCCCAGGGAACAAGGCAGGAACCCGGAGAGATTAGTCACATAACAAAAGGGTTTGTCTCTCTTGCGAAAAGCACAAAATGTGCTATACTACCGGTAGGGATTATCGGCACTCACCAGGTTAAGAGATTTCCTTTTACCGGAAAAATAATTGTAAAAATCGGACAGGCTATACCTTATTCGGATAACTCTGATGATATGGTTAATAAGTGGGGGATGGCAATTCAGGAACTTACCGGATTTAAATACACAGAGAATGTACACGCTTAATTTGATTGGGATTAAAATGCAGAAAAACTATAACCGCAGAACAGAAAAAGATTATAATTTTTTTAGAACTTGCTATTACAGGTTATTTGTAATAATGGTAGTACTGCCTGTTACCAAATTGATGTATAATATCAAACTTCAAGGCAGGGAAAATGTGCCGGAGAATTCCAATGTGATTTATGCAGGAAACCATGTTTCATATATTGATCCGCCGCTTATAGCGCTTGCAACAGGGAAACCTATTGCATATATGGCAAAACAAGAGCTTTTTCATGATAAAAGCAAGCTTTTAAGCTGGCTGGTGCATACGCTGGGCGGTTTTGCCGTGAACAGAGAAAAGCCGGAGATTGCAACATTTAAGACTGTAAAATCTATCTTTAATACCTCCTGGTCTTTAGGGATTTTCCCTCAGGGTAAAATTGTTAAAGAACCTGTCGTAACGCATGTTCACAAAGGTTTTATAATGTTTGCCAAGAAATTTAAGGCAGATATTGTGCCTGTCGGGATAAAAGGTTTTGATGGTTATGCTAAAAAGCTTTTTGAAAAACATATTACTGTAACCGTTGGAAAACCTATATCTTATACTCTGCCGGAAGATGAGATAGTAAAAGAATGGGTAAGGCAGATTTGTGAGTATACAGGGTTTGAAAACCGGCTTGAAGAAAATAAAGAAATGGCAGTAACTTCTTAATAAATCTTAAAATTTTATAACAATCAGGCAATTTTTTATCTTTAAGAGTTTTTATAGTTTTGCACACAGTAACAGTGAAGGTTGGTAATAATGAACATACTTCCGATAGCAGGTTTTAGTCCTGCATTTCTCGTCCCAAAGAAAAACAACAATCAAAATACGCGTTCGTTCGGTCTTGTTATGAACAAGCCTCTTAGCCATGACACGGTATCTTTTACCTCTTCTCCAAAGGTGATGCAGAGCAGAAAGAATGCCATAACAATGAAATTGGCTAAAAAGATTCATGAAGAGGCAGTTGAAGCTACTAAGTTTATGAGAGCTAAGTTGCGCCCGTATCTTTATGATTTGGAGGCAACAACATTTGCTGCGAATAATCCTATTGAGGTAATTTCTGAGCGTGCTAAAACTGCGACATCAATTGTTGAAAAAGCTGCTACCCGAGGCTGGGTAAATCAGGATGAAATTAAGCGCGGTATGACAGATTTAGCCGGCATGAAAATTGTAATGCGCGATGCCTCAAGAGAAAATGTAGATAAAGTTATTGAACGTTTAGTGACAGCAGTTACAGAAGGCGGTGCAAAAATTGTTGAAATAGAAAACAAACGGCCGCTCCCTATTTATGGACCGGATGGTAAAATTTCCAGAAGTTATGACTATGCTTCTCCTATAGCATTAATAAAATTACAACGTGCCGCCTCAAAACTTCTTGGCAGGGAGATTAAACTTGTAGATGAAAATACGCCAAGTAATTATATGGCAATACATATTTTGATGGAACTTCCTAATGGAATAACAGGAGAGCTTCAAATAATGGGGCATGATGTTGCTATGCTTAAGGAGCTTGAAGATTTGTGTTATAAAGTAAAAAATGGCAAAAACATCGACAAAAAGTATGCCCCTATTGAAAAGGCGCTAGCCCCTCTTAAAGACGAAGAAAACTCTTTATTACGCTCAGAGCATGACAAGTATACTCAGGAGGCCTATTTGGTTCAGAGGGAAGTTGAACCTAGGGCCCATAAATCCCGTAAAAAAGAAAAATTTCTTGCTGCACCGCCTACACTGCCAAAGGAACTGGATTTTAATAACATCTATATGCAAAAACAAGCTTGTGATTCGGCTGCCCTAAAGGCTGAAAAAAATGCAGCAGAGACTGCAAAGGCAGCTAAACCCGTGAAAAAGAACAAAGCCGCAGATACAGTGGAGAATAAGGAAAAAACAATAATAAAATCCAGAAAGCAGGTACGAAAAGACGCTGCTAAGAGTAAAAAAGCATAACAAACATATCAGGCGCGAAAACTGAAGTTTTCGCGCCTGTTCAACTAGTTCAATCGGCTCTTTGAGTTTTATTTTGCAAATTCTCCGGTATAAAAACTCATAAGATTAGCCAACCTGTGCTGCTTTTCTGCAGCTCTTTCAATGCTTTGCTTGATTTCATCAAGTTCTTTTAATAAAGTATTTAGGTCTTTACGTCGTTTGCTCTCTAGGCGTTCCTCCTTTGCTGTCTGCCTCGCTTCTTCGTCCAAATCGATTTCAATCCAGTTGGGCGAAAAACATTTATTTTGAAATTCTTTTTTTGTTGTCATTTAAAATAGCTCCTTAATAATCTTTTGCCGGTTTTACTCTGCTTATAAGATTTCTTACAAGCCAGGCAAAGTTAGTCACTGCATCTCTGCAGGTTCTGTAATCCCTTTGTACCTCTTGAAACTCTTTTGAGTTGAAATCAAATGACGTCATCTCCGAGTATTCAATAAGTGCTTCATGTTCGTCCATCATATACCTCTTAATCAACAGCCGGGGGTTTGTAATTTTTGTCCGGAACTTCCGGCCCCTTTTATACACTATCATTTGTTTTGCTTTTTGCTTACATTTATGTTTACGGCATATTTTTTAAAAACTTTAGGATTTTTTCGAATTTCGTTACAATTATTTACAAAAAAGTGTGAAAAACGAAAACAGGCTTAAAAAATGTGTTTTTCATGTAAATTTATATTAAAATTGCTCGGAATAACTTTACATTTGTCTCTATTTAAAATAGTATGTTAATATAGTGGTATAGTATAGAAAAGAAGAAAAAAGAGGAAAAATTGTGGACAATTTAGGACCAGATATTTTTGGAAGAAGAGATGTTGAAACAAATATTCAATCATCAGATAATATGACACCACCGCCGGCACCAGGGGTGAATCCCGCTAAGATAAAAGTAATCGGCGTCGGAGGCGGAGGCGGAAATGCTGTAAACCGAATGATAAAATCAGGTCTTACAGGCGTAGAGTTCTGGTTGATGAACACAGATTTACAAGTATTAAATTATTCAACCTGCCAGAATAAAATTCAGCTCGGTGCAAAATTGACTAACGGTCTTGGCGCCGGCGGCGAACCCCAGGTTGGTGAAAAGGCGGCTGAAGAAGCGCAGCAGGAAATAACAAGCGCAATAGAAGGCGCTGATATGGTATTTGTAACTGCAGGTATGGGAGGCGGTACCGGTACAGGTGCGGCACCTGTTGTTGCAAAAATTGCTAAGGATTTAGGTATTTTAACAATCGGTGTTGTTACAAAACCGTTCTCTTTTGAAGGGAAAAGAAGAGCTAATCAGGCTCAGCAGGGGCTTGAAAAGCTTAGAGAATCTGTTGATGCTTTGATTGTTATTCCTAACGATAAGCTTCTTGATGTTGTAGACAGAAGAGTATCTCTGCAGGAATCCTTCATCGTTGTTGATGAAGTTCTCTTGAGAGGTGTTCAGGGTATTTCTGATATTATTACTATTCCTGGACTTATCAACGTAGACTTTGCTGATGTTAAGAGTGTAATGGCTGCTTCAGGTTCCGCTCTTATGGGTATTGGGCGCGGCACAGGCGAAGGCAGAGCAATAGAAGCTGCTAAAATTGCTATTAATTCACAGCTTCTGGAAACTTCTATCAATGGTGCATCAGGCGTTATTGTTAATATAACAGGCGGCCCTGATATGACACTGCACGAAGTTACTGACGCTACTAATATAATTAATGATGCGGTTCTTGACGATGCCAGAGTTATTATCGGTGCAGTTGTTGATGATAACATTCAGGGAGAAATTCAAATTACGGTTATTGCTACAGGGTTTGAACTTAAGACTTCTAAACCTATTGAAGAAAAGGTGGAAAGCCGTTCAATAAGCGCAGCTGAGTTTTTCTCTCAAGCATTCAATAAAGATCAGCAGCCGAAGGCACCTACAATGTCGTCTTTCTCGGAAATTCAAATACCGGATTTCTTAAGAAAATAATAAATATTGTGTGAAGGTTATATGTGTGAAAGCCGGCTAAATAGCCGGCTTTCTTAGTTAAGAAAAAGGATTCCGGCATTCAGCCAGGTTGCAAATAAGAGCCATATAATGTATGGTATTAAAATTAAGCCTGACTGTTTTGAGATTTTATGAAAATTTTTTGCTGTCAGAATGGAAAAAATATCAAGCAGAATTATATCCGCGAGTGCAAGTCCGGGATTTTTTAATATAAAAAATAAAGGTATCCATATTATGTTTAAAAGCATTTGCACTAAAAAGTAAATATATCCGCGGATTTTGCTTCGTCGGGTGCGTTTAAGCGTGAATAAAATAAAGGATACAAAAATGGTAAGATATATAAATGTCCATACGGGCGCAAAAACCCGGGTCGGAGGAGTAAAAAGCGGTTTAGTGAGCAAGTTATACCAGACTGAATCGAACATAATTTTATTATTTATAAAAAATAAAGATTATAATTCGACAATTAGGGGATTTATTTTTCTACAATAATTGCAGTCCATTGGTCCTGGTTCATAATCTCTGTAACTTTAAGATTATGCTTATTTACAGCATCAAGAACAATTTGCTGTTTTTCATTTAATATTCCGCTGAGCACCATTTTGCCTTTCATAATCTTTTTTAAATCGCCCATGATTTCAGCAAGAACATTGTGCAGAATATTTGCACAAACAAAATCAAATTGTCCGTCCAGTTTATCTGCCGTATTTAGTTCAAATGAGCATTTAACATTGTTTATCAAGGCATTTTTCCTGCACACATCAATAACAGTTTCGTCATTATCGCATCCGTAGGCTGAATTTGCACCCAGTTTCATCGCGCAAATAGCAAGGATGCCGGATCCCGTTCCAATATCAGCAACAGCTGCGTTTGCAGGCATATACTTTTCAAGCGCTTTCATGCACAGTTGTGTAGTTTGGTGTGTGCCTGTTCCAAAAGCACATCCCGGATCGAGAGTAATTGTGATTTCATTTTCTTTTGGCGTGTATTCTATCCAGCTCGGCACAACCGCTATGCGCTCTGAAACGTGTGTTACTCCCCATTTTTCTTTCCATTTTTTCGACCAGTCCTGATTTTCTTTTTCATCAATTATTACATCCCAGCTTCCAAGTTCTTCGTCGGTAAAACCGCGTTCTTTCAAAAGTTCACGTTCTGTTTTTAGTACTTCTGGCGGATTGCAGTTCAAATCTGTTAGAAATACCCGCAAGGTTCCTTGTGTAGTAGAAGTCATAACAAGATCTTTATATGTTTCTTCCGCAAGTACAATCCCTTCGCAATCAAAATAAGAAAAACAGATATCTGATACGATATCTTCAATTTCCGGATTAATAGAAATTTTTAATTCATAGTAGTGATTCATAAGAGCATTATATCACTTACATTTAATAAAAGATACGGTCAGAATAAAACTTTTCAGTGCATATACCATGAAAAAATGAATTGAAAAACTTTTTTCAATTCATTCTCCATCATACAGATACCGTTTTTTTAGTCATCTTCTTTTTTCTTTTGTTCAAGTTCATCCGTCGCTTTTCCGGCCATTGCGCCTGCGGTTCCGAATACTCCGGCATAAGCTGCATAAGCTATTGGTGCAGCGAGGCCTCCGCTTAAAGCAGATATTGCACCCATGCACAAAAGGCCGATTCCGGCACCTAAAATACCGCCTTTAACTGCCTTACTCCGGAATGAAACAGTATCTGTCTGAGGGTCTCCGGCTTGGAGATTTCGAGAGCCTGACATTTTCAAAT
>CALVBV010000050.1 GCA_944325815.1 Candidatus Gastranaerophilales bacterium | reverse complement strand
AAATTAAAACCCCTAACAAAAGATACTTTTGAAAAAAACGGTGCTGAACAAGCTGAAAAGAAAATCATAGTATCACGCAAGCACCCTAATTGGTGTGATGCGCCGGAAGACGGATATAGAAATAATACTATTGCTAAAAGAGTGTTATACTACCCAGAAGATCTTAAGAAAATGGAAACTATGACTAAGGAAGAACAGTTTAAATATAAAGATTATTTGGATAAGACCGGCCGTTTTTATTATGATGATAACTACCATATTGACGATCCTGAATTAGATGAATTTTTCAAAAAACATCATATTGATATCAATAAATATATTATCAAGGATAAAACGTGAAAGTAGAACTCTCACCAGCAATAACAAATCAAAAAACTAATCTGTTTACTAAAATCAAACGTTTCTTTGTTGGAAAATTAAAACCCCTAACAAAAGATACTTTTGAAAAAAACGGTGCTGAACAAGCTGAAAAGAAAATCATAGTATCACGTAAGCATCCGAATTGGTGTGATACACCGGAAGACGGATATAGAAATAATACTATTGCTGAAACTATTTGTTATTATCCTGAAGATGTCAAAAAAATGGAAACTATGACCAAAGAAGAACGGTTTAGATATATGGATTATTTGGATAAGATTGGGCGTTTTTACTATGATGACAATTATCATGTAGATACACCGGCTCTGGATGAGTTTTTTAAGAGATATAATATAGATATTAATAAATATATTATCAAGGATAAAAAATGAAAGTAAACAAAAAAATAGTGCATCATTGGTTTGATGCACTATTTTTTGCTAATCATTTAATTTTACAATTTCCAGCTGTTTAAATATTCTTCCTGTTCCGCAGTCAGCGTATCAATCTCAATGCCCATTGATTCAAGTTTCAATTTTGCAATATCAATATCAACATGTTCAGGTAAGGTGTAAAGTTTCTTTTCTAATTTACCTTTATTCTTTACAAGAAATTCCATACCCAGAGCCTGATTTGCAAAACTCATATCCATAACAGAAGCCGGATGGCCTTCTGCTGCAACAAGGTTGACAAGTCTTCCTTCTGCAAGAACATAAACAGATTTGCCATTTGTTAATTTATATTCATCCAAAAATGGTCTGATTCGTTTAATCTCAACTGTGTGAGCTTTCAAGTCAGGTACATTGACTTCGTGGTCAAAGTGTCCTGCATTACACAAGAAAGCACCGTCTTTCATAGTTAAAATATGAGGTACATCTACAACATGCTTATCGCCTGTTACAGTTAAGAAAATATCACCTTCTTTAGCAGCTTCCGCTATAGGCATTACTCTATATCCTTCCATAGCTGCCTCAAGCGCCTTAAGAGGGTCAACTTCACAAACAATAACGTTTGCACCGAGAGCCTTGGCTCTTAATGCACATCCTCTTCCGCACCAGCCGTATCCGGAGATAACAACGGTTTTGCCTGCAATAAGGATATTTGCAGCTCTCATAATACCGTCCATAGCGCTTTGTCCGGTACCGTAACGGTTATCATACAGATGTTTTGTAAGGCTTGTATTTACACCAAGCGCCGGGAATCTTAATTCCCCTTGAGCTTCAAGGGCTTGAAGTCTTATGATACCGGTTGTCGTTTCCTCAGTTGAGCCTATAACACGGCTTGCAAGTTCCGGTCTTTCTGCGTGAAGTGTTGCAACCAAATCACACCCATCGTCAATGATAATATCCGGATTGTGTTCTAATGCCATTCTTGCGTGTTCTTTATATGTTTCAACAGATTCTCCTGCGTAGCCAAGAACCGGAATATCCCAGTATTTAACAAGCGCTGCAGCTACATCATCCTGGGTTGACAAAGGATTAGATGCAATTAATACCGCATCAGCACCGCCGTCTTTCATTACTGTACATAATGCGGCTGTTTCTTTAGTAACATGCACACAGGCAGAAAGTCTAAGCCCGGCAAACGGTTTTTCCCTTAAAAATCTTTCTCTTATTTTTCTTAAAACAGGCATATCTTTCATTGCCCATTCAATATTATTTTTACCTTGCTCTGCAAGATTAATATCTTTAATATCAGGTTTAATTTGTGTTGAGTTCATAATATCCTTCCTATTCTTTTAAATTGGCAACACTAACTGTATATATTTTATCATCAACATTCACAATTGCCCATCTTACAGGATTAATGTTGCGTTTTGTTAACTCTCCTTCTATATATTCTACCGAAGGATTATTGTTGTTAGATATTTCTATCAAATCTGATTCTACTTGCATATCCAAACCTACCTATTCCGGTACTCTTTTTATAACATATAAGTCTCTTATTGACAAACTTATCTAGGTACGATAACATGATAATATGATCAAGTCTTTCAAAGACAAAGATACTGAAAAAATTTTCAACGGATTTAATTCAAAGAAATATTCTGCGATACAAAAAATTGCAAAACGAAAACTCGACATGCTTCATTTTGCATTTAAAGAACAGGATTTAATAGTACCCCCGGCCAACCGATTTGAATATTTAAAAGGGAACTTATCTGGATTCTGTTCAATAAGAATCAATGATCAATACAGAATAATCTTTAGATTTAATGACGGCTTTGCAGAGGATGTACAAATAATTGACTATCACTAGAAAGGACAAAACATGAATAGACCGTATACACATCCGGGAGAAATCCTAATAGAAGAATTTGTAAAACCTTACGGGCTTACTCAGGAACGCCTATGTTCTCTGCTGGGAGTAGGTATAAAAACTATCAGCGAAATATATAATAAAAAACGTGGAATAAGCCCTGTTATGGCACACAAGCTGGCAAGGCTTTTTGGTACAACGCCGGAGTTCTGGCTCAACGCACAGGTATATTATGACTTATACACAGTGTACGAAAAGAAACACGAGGAAATAGACAAAGTCCGCCCGCTTAGCGCCTAACACTTATAAATGATATTACTCAACCGTCACCGATTTTGCAAGATTTCTGGGCTGGTCTACGTCTTTGCCTAAAAATTCTGCAATATAGTATGCCAGCAATTGCAGAGGTACAACCGCAAGTGCCGGTGATAAAATCTCTGAAATCTCCGGTACACGTATTATGCAGTCAAACAATTCGTTTAGCTTTGGATCCGTAGAATCTGTTAAGGCTATCATCCTTGCATTACGTGCTTTTGCTTCTTCTGAGTTAGAAAGAATTTTATCATAAACCTTTCCGGACATAAGAATAGAAAGCACCGGCATAGATTCATCCAGCATTGCAATAGGCCCGTGCTTTAGTTCGCCGGCAGTGTAGCCCGTTGCATTAATATAACTGATTTCTTTTAGTTTTAATGCACCTTCCAATGCTGTAGGGAAATTTATTCCGCGGGCAATGAAGATAAAGTCTTTTGAACCTGAGAATTTTCTTGCGCACTGCTGAATATCTTCTTTATGTGCAAGAACTTTTTCTATCTTTTGAGGCAGAATTATAAGTTCGTGTTTTAAATCTTTTAAATCATCTGTTCCCTTAACTTCTGCTATATATATTGCAAGGAGGTAGAAAGAAATCAACTGCGCCATATATGATTTTGTAGCAGCAACAGAAACTTCAATTCCGGCATTTACGGGAATCAAACTGTCTGCTTCTCTTGCCATTGTTGAATCCGGTCTGTTTGTTACAATCAGAATATGCGAACCTTTACTCTTTGCCTGTCTTACAGCCGTAATAGTATCAGCGGTTTCACCGGACTGAGAGACTCCGATTACAAGAGTATTTTTATCAGTAATGGTTTTTCTGTAAATATACTCGCTTGAAGGCTCTACATCAACAGAAATTCCGCAGAAATCTTCGATTAAATATTTTCCAACCATAGCCGCATGGAGAGATGTACCGCAGGCTACAATTTGAATACGATTCAAATCTTTGAGCTTTTCTCTATCCAGTGTAACTTCTTTTAAAACTATCGGCTCGTCAATTGCTCTTAGTTTCCCAGAAAGCACATTTCTTACAACATCTGGCTGCTCATGAATCTCTTTCAGCATAAAATGTTTATAGCCCATTTTACTCAGTGCAACCGGCTCCCAAGGAAGCATTTCGACTTTTTGTACTACAGGATTATTGTCTATATCAATCAATTTAACTGAATCCGGTGTCAGAGTAACAATTTGATTATCATCAAGATACATTGCTTTTTTTGTGTATTGAATCAAAGCCGGAACATCTGAGGCAACAAAATTTTCACCTTCGCCAAAACCTACAACTAATGGTGCGTTTCTTCTTGTTGCAACGATTGTATCTTTTACATCCTGATGTATTACACAAAGTGCATAAGCACCTTCTATCTCTTTTGTAGCAAGCCTTACTGCTTCTGTCAAATCTTGTGTTTTTGCAAATTTTGAAGCTACAAGATGTGCAACCGTTTCTGTATCAGTCTGAGAACGGAAAGTACAGCCTTGTTTTTCCAGCTTTTCTTTGAGTTCTTTAAAATTTTCAATAATACCATTATGTACTACTGCAAGTTTACCGCAATTACAAGAGTGCGGGTGTGCGTTTTCAACAGTAGGGGCCCCGTGTGTAGCCCAGCGGATATGTCCTATACCGATTGTAGATTTTGATATCTCAGAATAATTCTTCTCTACAATATCCTTAAGATTCTGAAGCTTTCCGGCTGCTTTGTATAACTGAACCTTACCATCAATATTAACTGCAATTCCGGAAGAATCGTACCCTCTGTATTCAAGACTTGTAAGCCCTTCCAACAGAATATCTACTGCACTTTTTCTCCCTATATATCCAACTATTCCGCACATAAATTACCTCTCTTGTCAGCGGGGAATTGTACTTTATCCGAAATACCCCTATCTTACACCTTATTTTAGCATAAAGTATTTTTTTTCCTAATTAAGATTTTCTAAAGAACTTTTTTATTTTTTCAATTCCTGCAATGCCTGCGGTAAGGAGAGTTACACCGCCCAAAATTTTAAAGTATGTTAATTTATTAAAATCTTTTTTTTCTTTTTCTTTTTTTGCCCCTTCATAAATATCAGTGTTTATTTGCTGAACCTTTTTTGAGGCTTCTTTATCGGAAAAAAGATGATGCACAGGTAAAACCGCAGGCGCCTCTACAGCTTTTATCAAGGGTTTTTCTGTCTTTGTCTCAGTGGAATAATGAGCATCTATATTAAAACTTTTCTGCACCTCTGTCATTTCTAGAATAATTCTCCATATCTTAAAAGCTTATGCAGCCGATTTTTAGGCAGATACATCATGCCTGTCTGAGCCGGAAGGTCTGGCATATTTTGCGCAAGACACTCCTCCATTCTCTGATTAGCTTCTTCCGATGTAAATCTAAACCCGAGCTTGTAGAAGAACAGAGCCGGTGACATTTCTTTTACCATTGGCGCCGAAAAAGTCACAATACGCCCCTGAGCCCGATTATCAAACATAGCTTTCTCCGCAAGATTCTTTATAGCTTCTGTTCCCAAACCGCAATGGGTTTTAGGAGATTGGATAAAGTCAATCAGATAACAATTCTTTAAATATTTAATTTTCTTTTTAATCTTCGGAACAAACTGAGGTCCGTTAAAGAAATTCATACCGGACTGCGGCGAAAGATTTATTTCTTCTTCCACAATATCTACATAATCATCATCTATCTCGCCGGGGATAATCAAATTATCTCCGCGCTTAACCTTTGTAACCCTTATCGTAGCCTTCTCTTTCAATAGCGGTGTTTTAAACCCCAGAATCGGAGGCATACCCATGCTTGTCACCGACTGCATAGGCTTTGCAACGGCCATCTGCGGACGCGTGTCCATAGTCGTAATATTATTAATCATACCTGCCTAACCTATTTTATCTAACCTTACTTATATAAAGTCAAATTCTTCCTTTAAATTGCCTTTTTGAAATAAAATCAGCACAGGTTTGTTACAAAAATTAATATTATATCATTTTTTGGGTGCATAATGCTGTAAATAGCGGACATGCTTATAAGAATTATATAAATCCTCTGTTATCTGTGAAATCGTTCTTTCCGTATTAAAGAAAAATCCTGTAACTTTATCTTGCAGTCTGACTTCAAGCTGCGGGCGTTCATATCCATAATTAAAAGGACTGTACGAATGAAATTTTTCTGTATCTTTACTTATTTTATCTACGATAAAAACATCTGAATAAGGGACCTCGTCTGCCAATTTTTTAGTCAGGTCTCTTTCTAACACCGCAATATCCCATCTTGAAGTCTTAAGAGCAAAGCGCATAACACTCTTTGCCGCTTTTGTAATATAAAGTTCGGCTTGAAAATTCGGATTTGTTTGCCCGGCATGATTTGATTTGTTAATTGGTGATATTTGCATAATAAACTCCTTTCAAGTCAATGATAACACTGATTCAGAGTATTCATGAAGCTTTGATTAAATTTTTTTACAAATATTTACACAAAATTCTATAAATATAAATCATCTGAGTATTGCATATAAAGTATCTTTTTGCTACTTTAAATTTAGAGTTGCTTAACAAAATTTTACTTAACAATTCTTAATAACTAGCGATAAATTGTTAATTTTTTTTGTGCAGCGTTTTTTATATATATAGAAGTTATGTGTGTAAGGAGTTATCTATGAAGATTAACGCAATTGGTACTGATTATTCTGTCGTAAAGACAAGACAGGCGGGCAATAATATTCAAAAACAGAACAACATTCCAAAAGGTATGTCCGTAATAAGTTTTAAAGGCGGAAATAAGGAACATGTTTTGCATGTAGTTGCCGAATGTAAACCTTTTAATCAGGCTGGCGGTGTTGCGACAGTAGTTCAGGACTATCAAAGACTAAATAATGCCTCTGCAACAGATAAAGGCAAATCTGTTTTTGTAACTCCTTTCTACAATGGTGTTGTTAAATATGAATGCGCAGATAATGCAGCAGATTTTCAAAAAATAAGTGTTGAAATACCCCGTGTTCCAAATGATTTACCGGAGGGACATCCGCTAAAAAATAAAGCAGGACAGCCTGTTTTTATAAAAGCAGACTTATCTAAGACTACCGTAAAAGAAGCTTTATTGGCACAAAAAGACTATTGGCTTTTGGAAGAAGTTGCTGACAAAAAAATGGCCTGGGGTATGCAGGAAGATGCTCAGGTTAAACTTCTTAAAGTGATAGAAGATGCAAGCGGGAAACCGTTTAACGATGATGTGTTTATGGTGTTTACAGAGGCCACGGCCTATGATGCTAAACCTTATTCTGCCAATCAGTATTCTTCTCAGGTCAAAGACATTGTTAGATCTTGGAATGGCGATCCATACGCAAAATTTGATAAAGCTGTAGTTGAGTGTATGGAAGATATTTCAAAAAAAATGGGAGGTTTTGATCCCGCAACGGTGGTTTGTTCCGACTCTCAGGCTGCTTATGTAACTCATTATATGGCACAGAAAAATGCTCAGGGCCTGGAATATTTTAAAGGCAAAAAACCTATGCAAATCGGGCACAACCTAGGCGACGGTTACATAGGAATTACTTCTCCAAGAAGTATGATAGTAAACCTTAACCTGTTCAGCCCCAAAGAATTAGAGGCGCTGACAAAATCCGAAGCATTACGAGAAGCAATCGTTACAGGCGGAAAAGAAGAAGATGAATTTTTCAAAAAAATATTAGAAAGTATAAATGCAAAGAATAAATGTTCTGCAATAAGTATTCCTATTCATTACGGCAAAACAGGATACTTACAAACTTTTGGAGTAGTATCACAGGGATATCTTGATGAATTAGTTAAAAACAAAGAAATTGCACCTTACATATATGAAGATATGCAGGAATTGGTAAATAAAGGGATTGCAATAGGTTTAACTAATCCGCACAATAGTAATAACACTGCGTTTACAAAAGTCGGGCTTGCAGGATATAATACTGCGCAAAAAATAAAACTGGCAAATGGTACAGAAGAAGTTATAGAACCGTTAAAAATGCTGACAGAAAAAGACCGTGACAGCATAACTCTTGAAGAATTACGAAAAATAAAAAGAGAGAATAAAATCAACTTTTTAACAAGATTCTCTTCTAAATATGATAATGTACAATATTTTAATTCCGCAAAAGGCGAATGGAGTAAACCCGGTGAAGGTACTTCAATAATTAGAAAAGGTATGGCAGGCAATATGCCGATTGTACAAAATATTGATATTGATAAATATGTTACAAAACTTAAAAATGGTGAAGATGTAAAAATTGTTGTAAGCTGGGGACGAGGTGATTTCCAAAAAGCATTTGATGAAGTTTTGAACGGGTTTAAAAATTATATTCAAAAAACAGGCGATATGGATACTCTGCTTGTAATGGGCGGAGACTTAAATAATGACAAAGTAGAAGGTCAGAAAGTAAAAGATATTGCTGAATTACTGGAGAAAGATCCGTTATTCAAAGGTAGAATTATGTTATTGGATGATTTTGCCCCTGGAGAACCAATGGCCTGGATGTCTGATACTGCAATCTTCCCTTCAAGAACTGCCCCTTGTGAATTAACAGATCTTGAGGCTAAAAAGATGCTCTGTACTCCAATCGTTGCCAATGGCCAAGGGTTAAAACAGAAGAATTTCGATGCTGGGATTCCGGAAGAGGCCAAAATGGCTGATGCATTTAAAACTAAACATCAGTATTTTGACTCAAGAGATAATATGCTAAAATCGGCAAATGAAGATGCAAAAAATACTTTCAATAAAGTTTATAACAAAGTTAAAAATGATATTTCTACAAAATATAAAACAGTCATAGGAGAAGAAATTCCTCAAGCGAAATTGGAATTATTCCTTGAAGCTAATGAAGATTATAACAATGCAATGAGAAAATTGCGCGACTCTGTCATGGCAGATGATATAGCAGAATGTCTGGAACGCTGCCTGATTACACATCGTAATGATGATGTTGCAAGAACTATACTGAAAAATCAGGTAAATATAAAGACCGGCTGGGAGAACAATCAGGCAATTATTCGTTCTGCAGTACCAAGCGGAGAATTATACAGACAACAATTTAAAAAGGACGCTAAGAATGTCGGAAAAGATGATTTAATCAGATTCACCGGAAAGATGCCTTCCGCCGGTAAAGGAAAATCGAACGGAATTCATTTTGACGGCAAGACTAAGAAGATTGCGGGAATTGCGCTGGGAATTGCAGCACTTGCAGGGCTTGGCGTTGCCGGTTATAAATCTGGCTGGCTCTCTCCAAGGTTTGAAGAAGATCCTAAGCCGCACGGACATCTTTCCTGCGTAGGTTAAATTTTTGTGATAGAATGATTATATGATTCTAAAAACTTATATTGAACCGCCAATTGATAATAATAATTACTTGTTAATAGATGAACAATCCAAAGAGGCAGCTCTTGTGGATTGTTCGGCTGTTGATGATGATATAAGGCGTGATTTAGAGGAATACGGCGCCAAGTTGAAATATATTCTCCTGACTCATGGCCATTTTGACCATATTGCAGGGATTAGACCAAACCTTTTTGAGACAACAACCCAAATTGTTATGCATAAGGCTGATTTAGGATGGCTTGAAAAAACAAATCAGTATTTGCCAATGTTTGGAATGCCTCAGATTACAATTCCTAAAATTGATGTCTTTGTAAAAGATGGCGATAGTCTTAAACTTGGTAATATGGAAATTAAGGTTATTCATACTCCCGGCCACACGCAAGGCGGAGTCTGCTATCTCACAGACAGTAAGCTGTTTTCAGGCGATACGATTTTCAGAGAATCAGTGGGACGCTGCGACCTTGAAGGCGGTGATTTTGACCAAATTGTAGACAGCATTGAAGACAAAATATTCACTTTACCCCCGGAAACATTAATCTACCCCGGACACGGAAGAATGACATCTGTAGAATGGGAAAAAGAACATAACAGATTTATGTAAGAGGTTTTTATGAAAAAGTGCAAAATAACTGTTCTAAAACGCCACTTTGACGAAGAACTTGCCAAAGAATACGGCTCAGAAGGTATCGGCGCTTGTCCGATGTTAAAAGAAGGACAGGTGTTTTATGCCGACTGGGAATGTCCGGTAGGTTTTTGTAACGAAGCGTGGAAAGCTATTTATCAATATGTTTTTGCACTCGCACATGGTACGGATGAACTCTTTTATTACGGTGACTGGATAAGAAAACCGGGAGTTGCAATCTGTTCCTGCAATGACGGCTTAAGACCGGTAATTTTTAAAATTGAAGCATTAAATGATGAAGTAAAATAAAAGCGGGTTTTGAAACCCGCTTTTGTATATTAACGTTTTGAGAATTGGAATCTCTTACGAGCTCTTTTTCTACCGTATTTCTTACGTTCTTTAACTCTTGCGTCACGTGTTAGCAAGCCTTCTGAACGTAAAACATTTTTGTATTCTTCATTAACCTTTAGTAATGCTCTTGAAATCCCATGTCTGATAGCCGCTGATTGAGCAACGATTCCGCCGCCTACTGCCTTAACTCTTACATCATACTTGTCCTGATTTTCTGTTAAAACAAGCGGTCTGTAAATCATCATCTCAACTGCCGGCATGTTTCCGATATAAGCACCTAAAGTTTTGCCGTTAACGAAAATTCTGCCTTTACCTTTTACTAATTTTACAACTGCAACAGCGCATTTTCTGCGGCCTGTAGCCATAATTTCTTTAGATTCAGCCATTAGTTACCCCCCTTGATTTCAATAGGTTTCTGAGCTGCATGAGGGTGTTCAGGACCGCAGTATACTTTCAATTTAGTAAACTGCTGAGCACCTAAAGTGTTGTGCTGTAACATACCTTTAACAGCTTTTTCAATTAACTTAGTTGCATCTTTTTCGCGAACTTCTTTTACAGAAGCAGCTTTTAAACCTCCCGGATAACCGGTATGGTGATAATAAATTTTGTCTGTTTCTTTATTACCTGAAACTACAACCTTTTCTGCATTAATAACGATAACAAAATCACCGGTATCTACATTAGGTGTATATTCAGGTTTATTTTTACCTCTTAAAATGTTTGCAATCTGAACTGCAAGGCGGCCTAAAATCTGACCGTCAGCATCAATTACATACCACTTTCTTTCTACTTCAAGAGGTTTTGCTGAATATGTTTTCATGCTTATTCTCCATTATTACGGCAAATCTTGCTTTAGACAAGAATTACCCCTAGTATTCTACTTTCATCAGCGTCAATCCGTACGGACTGACTGTTTGTCCTGCCTTGCGGCGGTCTTTTGCCTCCAGAACATTTTTCATGTGCTCTGCAGGCAGTTTGTGCCCCTCTATTTCAAGAAGCGTACCGACTATTGTCCGAACCATATTGTACAGAAACCTGTTTCCTTCAAGATGGATGAACACTCTGTCGCCTTGTTTTTCAACTTCGGCTCTCGAGATAAAACAAACTTTGCTCGGGTTCAGCGTACCGGAACTTTTGAAACTTGAAAAATCATGCTCGCCCAGCAGGAAATTCAAAGCGCATTGCATACGCTCTATATCCAAATCGTATTTAACTCTTAAGATATCACCGTCAAACGCCTGTTTATAGCGCCGGTTTATTAACTCATATCTGTAATATCTTGCCTTTGCAGACTTTTGAGCATGGAACGATTGGGGAACAACTCTCAAGTCACTCACAGATATATCCTCGGGCAAAATTTCGTTCACATGATAGATAAAATCTGAAGCAACAATTTCTTTATCATAATCAAAATGAGCGACCTGCCCCAGAGAATTAACACCTCTGTCAGTTCTTCCGGAAAAGATTGTTTTAATCGGTCTTATATTATTTGCGTCTTTTTTTGCATTATTTGCAGAAATCCCGGCTACACCATCTGTTTCTGCCTCATATCGCCCGACGCGTATCAATGTACTGATTGCTTTTTCTAACTCGCCCTGTATAGTCGGCTGTGAAATCTGCTTTCCGCCTTCAAATTGTATTTGGCTTCCTGCATAATTCTTACCTCTGTACTGAACGTTTAGAGCGTAGCGCATTAATTATACCAACTGGATTAATGCCATCTCAGAAGCATCCCCTCTACGAGGCGGAAGTCTGTATATTCTTGTATAACCGCCCTGTCTTGAAGAATATTTAACGCCGATAACGCTGAATAATTTTCTCAAAACAGTTTGTTTAGCTAATTTTTTACCTTCTTGTAATGTTTCAAAGACTTCGCCTGTTGCTGTATCAATAAACTGGCCGATTTCTTTATCATAAATATATCTGCCGGCCAATCTTCTTGAGTTCAGGTCACCTTTTTTTGCCATTGTGATAATATTTTCAGCATAAGGCTGGAGAGCTTTTGCTCTGGCCATAGTTGTTTTTATCTCACCGTGAACAAAAAGTTCGGTAGCCAATGAACGCAGCAAAGCCTTTCTCTGGTCTTGTGCTTTCCCAAGCGTATGTTTTTTTGTTTGGTGTCTCATTTTATCTTTCCTTATATCTTTACTATTTTATTTCGTACTATTCTTCAATTCCCTGAGCCTGTAAATCATCTTCTTCTACTTCCGGATTTGGTGCTAAATCCAATCCAAAATGATGCAATCTTTCTATTACTTCATCTGAAGATTTTTTACCAAAATTCTTTATATTCAATAAATCGTGTTCGGATTTCTTCAATAATTCAGCCATAGAATTTATGCTTGCTCTTTTTAAGCAGTTATAAGCTCTGACTGACAATTCTAATTCATCAATTGTTATTGAAGGTTCGTCTGATGATTTTTCTTCCACAGCTTCCGGTGCTTCTGCCGCTTGTTCTTCTACTTCTTTATGAACAGTTTTACCTGTAATTGAAGCTATTTGAACAAAATGTTCAATCAACAGTTCTGCAGCCTGGCTTAAAGCTGTTGCTACATCTACAGTACCGTTTGACCAAATTTCCAATGTTAATTTGTCAAAATCAATACTATCACCGACACGTGTATTTTCAACTTCATAGCTTACTCTTTTAATAGGCATAAATGTTGCATCTATAGGAAGCATGTCGATAGGAACTCCTGATTTTGAATTTCTTGGAACATCATTTGCAACATAACCTTTACCTGTTTCTACCATAATATCGGCATGGAATGATCCTCCGTCTGCTATTGTACAGATTAACCAATCAGGATTTACAACCTTTACTCCTGCAGGAAGCTGGATATCACTTGCAAGAACCGGACCCGGCTTGTCAACATCAATTCTTAACTGTTGAGGTTCTTTTGAATCTGTCTTGATTGCAAGACCTTTAAGGTTCAGCATTACATCAATAACATCTTCCAATACACCCGGAATTGCAGTGTATTCGTGAGTGATACCTTCTATTCTGCAAGAAGTTACAGCAGTACCTTCCAAGCTTGAAAGTAATACACGTCTGAGTGCGTTACCGATAGTTGTTCCAAATCCTCTTTCTAACGGTTCTACTGTAAATTTACCATATTGAGAACCGTCTGAGCTGGTCATCGTATTAACAGTTTTAATTTTTAATTCCATATTATTTTCTCCTATCAGCCTATTTTGAATAGTACTCTATAACAAGTTGTTCTTTAAATTCAGGATCTAGTTCTTCTCTTTGAGGTATTCTTTCGAATGTAATCTTCAAAGCTTCTGCATCTACTGTAAGCCAAGCCGGTGCGCAGGATAAATCTATTGCACTCATAACAGTCTTAAGGTATTCATTGCTTCTTGCTTTAACTGTAATTACATCGCCGGCTTTTACCAAATATGACGGAATATCTACTTTTTTACCGTTAACCAATACGTGACCGTGGTTTACGATTTGTCTTGATTGTTTACGTGTTACGCCGAAGCCTGCTCTGAAAAGAATGTTATCTAATCTTGATTCAAGAATCTGCAATAAGATTGTACCTGTAACACCTTTCTTTCTTGCTGCTTCGTGATAATATTTTGCGAATTGTTTTTCGCTTACCAGATATGTTAATCTGATTTTTTGTTTTTCATTCAAATGGATTGCGTATTCAGAAAGTTTTTTTCTAACAGCGCCGTGTTGTCCTGATGCTGTTTGTCTCATTGATGAGGTGAGCTTTCTGTTTGATAAATCTTTAACTCCGTAGTTACGGAATAATTTATTGGTTGGTCCAGTATATCTTGCCATTATTATTTTCTCCTTTTCTTGTGCGAGGCATCTATGGTTTATTCTTTTGGCTTAAGAACAAGCCCTCGCTTATTGAGTGAGGAGTGACGGGTGAGGAGTTATCAAAATCGCTTCACGCTTCACTCTTCACGAATGTACTATACACGTCTCTTTTTCGGCGGACGGCATCCGTTGTGCGGAATAGGTGTTACGTCTTTTATTAACGTAATTTCCAAACCGGCAGCCTGAATAGCTCTTATTGCTGTTTCACGGCCTGAACCGGGTCCTTTGATATGAACTTCTACTTTTTTCATACCTTGGTCAATTGATTTTTTAGCAACCAATTCTGCTGCGGATTGAGCTGCAAACGGTGTACCTTTTCTTGCGCCTTTAAAGCCTGTTGCACCGGCTGTTGCCCAAGCAATAGCATTACCTTGTGTATCTGTAGAAGTTACTATTGTATTATTGAATGTTGACTGAATGTGTACAACACCCTGCAATACATTTTTCTTTTCTTTTTTCTTTGTAATTTTTGGTCTTGCCATTTTCTTATTTCCTTTATTTTT
>CALVBV010000049.1 GCA_944325815.1 Candidatus Gastranaerophilales bacterium | reverse complement strand
TTAATATTTTAAATTTATGTTGCCCAAAATAATCAAACCATCTGTAACAAGAAATCAAACCATGTGTTCTTTTACAAAGGGCTCTTGGTGAAGATGTATTAAACCGGGCATTTCAATCCTGTACGGTTAAAATGATTTTACCCCGTTAAGCTTGCAGGGGAAAAATGTAATTTCAAAACGGCTTATATAAGGTTTTAAAGTCCCCTCTTTACATTATGATACAATAATTGTATTATTGTATTAGAATCGGAGGAATTTTGGCAGAGAAATTCAAAATACAAGGCGGTGAACCGCTAAAAGGAGAGGTTTCTATAGGGGGCGCAAAAAACGCTGTACTTAAGCTTCTTGCGGCTACTATTTTGGTAAAAGGAAGCACCAAAATTTATAACGTTCCCCACCTCACCGATGTTGATATTATGTTGAATGTACTCTCCGATTTGGGCGCAAAGTTTGTATATGATAAAGTTGAAAAATCTGTTGTTGTCGATGCTTCGAATATTACGTCAATCACAGCTAAGTATGAACTTGTAAGCAAAATGAGGGCGTCATTTATAATATTAGGCGCATTGATGTCAAGATGCCGGGAAGCCATTGTTGCACTGCCCGGAGGCTGTGCTATCGGTGAAAGAAGAGTGGACTTCCATATTAAAGGTTTAGAAGCTCTCGGGGCAAAAATTAAAATCGAAAACGGGTATGTACATGCAAAAGCATCAAAGCTTGTTGGTACTGATATTTATCTGGATATACCATCTGTCGGTGCTACAGAAAACTTAATGCTTGCGGCAGTTCTTGCTGAAGGCTCTACAAGAATACAGAACGCCGCTCAAGAGCCTGAAATTGTTGACTTAGCTAATTTCTTAAATACAATCGGTGCAGATGTCTCAGGCGCGGGAACTTCTGAAATTGTTATTAACGGAGTTAAAGCGGAAAACCTACATAGTGCGGAATATACAACCATTCCGGACAGAATAGAGGCCGGAACCTTTATGGCTGCAGTTGTTGCGACCAGAGGAAAAGCCGTTATAAGAAATGTTTATCCGGCCCATTTGACATTTTTTAATGATAAATTAATTAAAATGGGTGCAAGTATTAAGCTTGCAGAGCCTACGGCGATTGAAGTCAGCTGTAAAAACAGGCTTAATTCCATAAATTTTGTAACCCAGCCATATCCGGGATTTCCGACGGATTTGCAGGCAATTGCAATGACACTTTTGACAACTTCAAACGGAGTGGGAATTATTACGGAAAGCCTCTATGAAAACAGATTCATGCAGGTTCCGGACTTAAGAAGAATGGGGGCTGATATTCATCAGGACAGAAACCATGCGATTGTAAAAGGGGTTAAACACCTTACGGGCGCAACAGTTGCTGCAAGTGATTTAAGAGCCGGTGCAGCGCTTGTTATTGCAGGTCTTATGGCATCCGGAGAAACTATTGTAGAAAAGCTTCACCATATTGACAGAGGGTATGAAGAATTTGAGAAAAAAATCAGTCAATTGGGCGGTAAAATTATTAGATATGATGATGAAAACGAAAATTTAATTACAAAGGGGGTATTTAATGAGTCCTGCTTATAAACGCTGGTATGACCATGACCCTAAATTACTGGAAGTTATTGAACTTTTAAAAAACTATCAGAATGAGCTGAGAGATCACGCAATTGTGTTTTTAGACAAATTGGAAGAAAAGGTCTCTAAAGAAGCTTTAGACAGATTTTATGATTTGGTAAAACCTGTAAACGGATGCCGCTGGTATGATAAAGACCCTATTATATCAAGAACTGTCGAGATTTTAAGGGTGGTTCCGCCGGAAGTTCAGCATGCCTGCGCGGAAAGATTTATATCTGCCTTGAAAGAAATGGGCATTGAATACGAAAGCCCTAATCGCAGCTAATGAAATTAGAAAATGCATCATTTTTTGACAGTTTAGTCAGAAATATAAAAAAACAAAAAAGCTTTACGCTGACCGGATTAACCTCGTTCAGCAGACTTTTGCTTTTAAAATACATTTACAAGCTCTCGGGCGGAAAAGTTTTGGTTATCACATCAACTGAACAGGCCGCATTAAAATACTCCTCAGATTTTGAGCGTTTGTTTGAAATAAAAAGCGAGACACTTCCTTATCAGAATATTTCGCCTTACGAGGCTGTTGCAGGAAGCTTGTATGATTATGAAAAACAAATTTCCATCCTTCAGTCACGTCCGGATATTGTTTTTGCACCGGTAAAAGTTTTGCTGGAAAAATTCCCGTCATCAAAGTTTTTTGAACAAAATTCTTTTACATTAAAAATAGGAGACAGCATAAGCCAGCAGGAACTTTTAAAAAGGCTTGTTAAGCTCGGATACAAACGCTCGACTATGGTGTCTGATATTGGTGAGTTCAGTATCAGAGGCGATATTTCCGACATTTATTCTCTTAATGATAATCCAGTCAGAGTGGAGTTTTGGGGTGACGAAATTGTTGATATAAGATTTTTCAACAATGAAACCCAAAAATCAGTTGAAAAAATTAAAGAAATAACGATAGAACCTCTGTATAAATTTATTTTGCCGGAAAAAGCGCCGGATGATTTTCCGCCGGAGTTAAAGGAACAATTCCAAAACGAAGGGTATTTTGAGGGAATAAATGTTTACCAGTCATATTTTAATTGTGATTTAGTAAGCGTATTAGATTATTATAACGATTATACTATTGTTTATGACGAGTATGCAGAAATTTCTGCAAAATTTCAGCAGATAGATGATACATTTATTAATGCGTATAATGAAGGATTGAAAACCTCTCAGATTTATCCGTTAAAAGAGATAAACCATTTTACGCAGGCAGAGATAACTCAAAAAGCTGCCGGATTTCATAAGATTTATTTGAACAACTTTTTGTCTGATGAGAATAATGAAGTTATTGATATTGATGCAAGAAATGTTCAAATTTTTGATGCGGATATGGATGCGCTTGCCGCGTTTATAGAAGAGCATAAAGGCTGGCAGATTACGATTGCAACAGACTTTCAGGAAAGGGTTAAAGAAGTCCTTTCGGAGTACGGAATTTTTGATATAAATTATATTAAAAATATAACTTCTCAGGGGACAGTATTACCTGATGGCAAAATTTTGCTTTTGACTGACAGGGAGTTGTTTAACAAAAGGCAGAAGGAAGTTTCTTCAAACAGAAAACGGCATTACAAAGAAAAGGCCGAGTATATAGAAAGTATTAATGACATAAAAGAGGGTGAGTATGTTGTACATTCAATCCATGGTGTCGGAATATACAAAGGTTTAACCAAGCAGGAATTTGACGGCCAGCTTAAGGATTATCTGACGATTGAATACGCAAATAAAGACAAGCTTCATATCCCTGCAGAACAGATAAATATGCTTTGCCGTTACAGAGGCTCAGGGCAGATTAAGCCTAAATTATCCAGAATGGGCGGAAGTGACTGGGAGAATACAAAAACAAGGGTAAAGAAGGAAGTCGAGACAATAGCTTATGATTTGTTAAGGCTGTATGCAAGGCGGAAAATGAAAACAGGTATTGCATTTGCACCGGATTCTCCTCTACAGCTTGAGATGGAAGATACATTTGAATACATTGAAACACCTGACCAGTTAAAATCCATAAATGAGATTAAGGCTGATATGGAAAGCGAGAATCCGATGGACAGGCTTGTATGCGGAGATGTGGGATTCGGGAAAACAGAAGTTGCAATGCGCGCCATGTTTAAGGCAGTAACTTCGCTCAAGCAGGTTGCGGTAATCGTTCCGACAACAGTTCTTGCTCTGCAGCATTACCAGACTGTTTCAGAAAGATTCAAGCCCTTTGGTATTGATGTTGAACTTCTATGCAGGTTCAGAAGTGCTAAAGAGCGCAAAGAAACTTTAAAGAATCTTGCAACCGGAAAGTGTGATGTTGTAATTGCGACACACAGTCTATTGCAGGACAATGTTATATTCAAAGACCTCGGGCTTCTGGTAATTGATGAAGAGCACAGGTTTGGCGTAAGGCATAAAGAGAAATTGAAAGAGTTCAGAGAAAATATTGATATCATATCAATGTCGGCAACACCTATTCCGAGAACACTTTATATGTCCTTATCCGGAATAAAAGATATTTCTGTTATCAACACTCCGCCTCAAAACAGGCTTCCTATCAAGACTTATGTCGGAGAATACAATGAGCAGACGGTTAAAAATGCGATAACGAACGAGCTGGACAGAGACGGACAGGTATTTTATCTCTATAACAGGGTAGAAACTATTGAAGAATTTAAGCTTGAACTCCAAAAACTTGTTCCGAATGCGAGAATTGCCGTAGGCCACGGCCAGCTCAGCGAAAAACAGCTTGAAGATGTAATAATAAGTTTTGATAACCATGAATGCGATATACTTCTCTGTACGACAATTATTGAAAACGGCCTTGATATTCCAAACGCCAATACAATAATTATTCACGAAGCGGATAAATTGGGCCTTGCCCAGCTTTATCAGCTAAGAGGGCGTGTCGGAAGAAGTGAAAAGCAGGCTTACTGTTACTGTTTTTATAAAAAGAACAAAGAACTTTCAAAAGAAGCAACGGAAAGGTTAAAAGCAATAAAAGAGTTCACAACGCTCGGAAGCGGATACAGAATCGCAATGAGAGATGTTGAAATAAGAGGTGTAGGCAATATTCTCGGAACAAAACAGCACGGTCACATGGTAAATGTCGGCTTTGATACATACTGCCAGCTTCTTGAAGAAACCGTGCAGGAACTTAAGGGCGAAGAGGTTAAAAAGAACAAGCCTGCGATTGTTGATATTAATATAACAGCCTATATTCCGGATGAATGGGTAGGCTCGGGCGAACAAAAAATGATTGAGTATAAAAGGCTTTCGGATGTAAAAAACGAAACAGAGCTTAATTACATTGTATCAGAGTGGAAAGACCGCTTCTCAAGGATTCCTGATGAGGTTGAAAACCTTATCAAACTTATTAAGTTAAGACTTCTTGCTACAGAATGCGGAATTACAATTCTCCGTGAAGCAGGAAATGATATAAGAATATACACTCCGTTCACGCCTTATGAATGGAATATTATTAAAAACGGATTAGATAAAAATATATTAAGAAGAGTAAAATTTACTGTAGCGCCCAAAACCTGTGAGGACGGCAAATCCATAATTCTTGTAAATAATCAGAATTTAAGTTTTGAAGAATTGTTTAACATTTTGACAGGTTTGTTTTATTATATAAAAGAAACTGCAAACAGATATCACAAAGAAGAGACTAAGGAGTAAGTGAATGAAAAAATTATTAACATGTTTAGCATTATCAACAGTGCTTCTTTCAGGATGCACTTTATTACACAAAAATGACGGTATCATTAAAGTAAATGACCAGGTAATCACGCAGGCTGAATTTGACGAAGCATTTGATAAGAGTGTAGATAAGTCTTTCCTCAAGGCATTTGGCGGTTCAAAGAATTTTGTAAAATCAGATGAAAATCCGATGTTCGGAATATTTAAAGACAAAATTGTCAATGAGCTTATTGTAAAATCTCTTCTTGAAAGTGAAATCCAAAAACGCGGGATTGAAGCAACACCGGAAGATGTTCAAAATGAACTAAAGACAATAATTGACAAAGTCGGCTCAAAAGAGGAGTTAAATAAACTTCTTAAACAAAGAGGCATATCAAATGCACAATTTACTGATGATTTAAAAACACAAATAAAAATTAAGAAACTTGTTAACTCATTGGAAAAAATTAATATTACAGATAATGATGCGAAAAAATATTATGATACTCATAAATCAGAATTTACTCACGGCGAGCAGGTCAGAGCATCGCATATTTTGATTTCTGCAAACACAATTGAGTTAATCCAGAAAATAAAAGAAAAGAATCCGGAAATTTCGACAGAAGATTTGAATAAACAAGTTGATGAAAAGCTCGCTGCGCAAAAAGCAAAAGCAGAAGCTGTTCTTGCAGAAGTAAAAAAATCTCCTGAAAGCTTTGAAAAAATTGCACAAAAAGAATCTGATGATAAAGCCAGCGCAGAAAGAGGCGGAGAATTAGGTTTCTTCCCTAAAGAAGCAATGGTTCCGGAGTTTGCAAACGCAGCGTTTTCAATGAAACCTAATACAATCAGTGAGCTTGTTAAGTCTCCTTACGGCTACCATATAATCAAAGTGACCGACAGAATGGCCGCAGGTTCCACTCCGTATGCTAAAGTTAAAGATGAAATAAAATTCTATCTGGAAACCCAAAAACAAATAGAAGTTCTTAAAAACTTCACAGCAGGGTTAATGAAAACAGCGAAGATTGAATATCTGAATGATATGTATAATCCGAATAAAAAACCGGAAACTCCAAAACCGGCAGAGAAAAAATCCGAAAAATAAAAAAAACAGGGTGTCCAAAATACGGACACCCTGTTTTTTTAATTGTGCATATATTTTAATTCAACCTGAGTTTTTACGCTTTGTCCCGGGAAACTTTGCGGAAGAGGTTTGTATGGTGAGCCTGTTTTTACCGCATTAATAACAGAAGTATTAGCAGCTTCTTCTGTTGATTTTACGACTTCTAAATCGGAGATTTCACCGTTTTTCAAAACCCTGAATTGAACCGTAACCTCATAATCCTTGTTTGCTTTATATGGAGTCCAGTTTTTATGAACAGCATTCGGCAGATACTGAAAATACTCATTCAGGTTTGCAAAACCGGCCTCTTCTGCTATTGCAGGAAGCATAAGCAAGGATAACAGAACCAAAAACTTTTTCATATAAACCTCCTTTAGCGGGTATAAATCCTGGGCAATCGTACTTTTAGCCTGCAGGTTAATTCATAATTTATAGTATCCAATATTTCAGCCCAATTATCAAGTGATAAATTTTTGTCATCCAAAAGCGTAATAATATCACCGGCTTTCGCTTCTGTATCAGATATATCAAACATCATCTGATCCATTGTAATATTGCCTATTTGTCTGACCTTTTGGCCGTTAAGTATCCCGTAGATTTTGTTTGAAAGATTTCTGGAAACACCATCTGCGTAGCCTATTGGAATCGTTGCCACCCTTGTGGGCTCATAGGCAATAAACTTATGAGAGTAGCTTACGCCTTCTCCGGGTTTAACATCATGAATATTGGTTATTCTGCCTTTGAGGCTCATTATTTGTTTTAATTTAGGTCTGTAATTAACTTTCTCCGGCAAATCGGGATAAAGCCCGTAAAGAGAGATTCCTACACGAACCATATTTGATTTTATATCATAAGCAAAAGTTGCCGCAGTGTTTTGGATATGCAAAAGAAGACCCGTTGTATCAATATTATCAATAACACAGTTCCATCTTTCCACCTGTTTTTTAGTCTCCTCCGGCTCTTCTGCGGAAGCAAGATGGGTGAATACTCCTTCAAATCTGAGACAGCCTGCCTTCCTTACCTTTTTGATATACTCGACCGCATTTTCAGAGCGCACGCCGATTCTGTTCATGCCGGTATCAATTTTAACGTGAACTTTCGGCTTAATCCCGGTTCTTTCATAAACTTCCTGACAGGCACTCAGGTGTTCATCATTAAAAATTGAAAAGGCGATATCATTTTGGGCTGCGGATTCTATTGCCCAGAGAGGAATCGCGCCGACGACAAGAATCGGACATTTAATTTTTACATTCCTCAAATCCAATCCTTCATCAACAGAAGAAACCCCAAGAGCGTCAACACCTGATGCGAGCATTGTCTGCGCTATCATTGATGATCCGTGTCCATAGGCATCAGCTTTAACTATTGCCATAAATTTTTTATTCTCAGGAATCCCCTTTTTGATTTCTATAATATTCTGCGCAAGAGATTCTAGATTAATCTCCACCCACGCATCTTTGTGTATATTTACGTTTGATTGTCTTACGTTTTTCATTTTGAACTTCCACACTGCTATATTACTTTATGTAAAAATTATCTATCAAAAATTAAAGTTTTCAAGAAAAATGACATTATTAAAAATATGGCAAATTGAGAAGTTTAAGAGAAGTTATAAATCTTAGTCACCTAGTCACTCAATCACTCAATCACTTGGTCACTTCATAAACGCACCCTTCACGCCTCACCTAGTCACTTCTGCAAAACACTCAAACGAAGAATTAAAGATTCATATTATTTATAAAAGTTAATAATTTGTCTAATAATTTTATTTGGGTTAATATGGGGATATGGGGAAGATTGTAGTAGTCGATGATGAAAAAATAGTAACCTCTGCATTCAAAACTTTATTAAAAGTAGAGGGCTTTTCTGATGCGCATTTTTTTAACAATCCCCGGGAAGCTGTCGAATTTTTAAAAACAAATAAACCGGACTTGGTAATATCTGATTTTTTAATGCCTGAGATGAACGGACTTGAGTTTTTGAGCGAAGTTAACAAAATGTATCCGGAAGTAAGTAAAATTCTTCTTACAGGTTACGCTGACAAAGAAAATGCTATCCGTGCCATAAACGAAATCGGGCTCTACAGATACATTGAAAAGCCTTGGGATAATGCAGACTTGATGATTAATATAAAAAGCGGTATTGAAAGAAGTTATCTTTTGAGCGAATTGAGACAAAAAATTTCCGAACTTGAGGCTGCCCAAAAAGAGCTTGAAAAATATTCTCACAACCTTGAACAGCTTGTAGAAGAGAGAACCGCTGATTTAAAACAGTCTAACGCAAAGCTTGAAGGAATATTTAACTACTGCGCTGACGGTATTGTGATTGTAAACGAAGACGGAATAATTGAACAGGTAAACCCCGCTTGCGAAAACTTAATCGGACTTGTCAACAGCAAAATCATAAACGCATCTATTGATGACTTTCTTTTCAGTAATAAAACATTTATTTCCAAAGAGCTGCACAAGCTTGATGAAAGTGAGCTTCTGCTGCGGGATTTTCAGGTAAAAAATCACCCGGGAAGCAGTGTCATACCTGTTGAGATAAGTTTTGCAAGGATTAATCCTGATGACGAGTATAAACGTTTTGTCGGCGTAATCCGGGATGTTACAGAGCAGAAAAAATCCGACAAACTCAGAGATGATTTTATAGCCACATTAACCCATGATTTGAGAACCCCTCTTCTTGCAGCGATTCAAACACTTAAGTTTTTCCTTGACGGGGCGCTCGGAGAGCTGGACGATAAACAAAAGCTTCTTTTATCCACAATGCAGAAGAGTAATGAAGATTTGTTAGGACTTGTAAACGCGCTTTTAGAGGTTTACAAATACGATGCGGAAAAACTCACGCTTGCAAAAACTAATTTCAACATTTATAATCTGACCGAGCAGGTATACAGCGAGCTTAAGCCGCTTGCGGATAAGAAAAATATTGAATTTATCATTGATTGTTCAGACAAATCAATGACTATAAATGCAGACAGAAGCGAGATAAGACGCGTTATCTGTAATCTTTGCGGAAACGCCATAAATTACACGCAGGAGGACGGCAAAGTAATTATCACCATAAAAAATGAGGGACGCGACTTAATCTTCTCTGTTGCAGACAACGGATGCGGAATCCCGCAAGAAGATATTCCGAACATGTTCCAGCGGTTTTCTCAGGGAACAAGCAAGAAGCGTTCTACTGGAACAGGTTTGGGACTTTATTTATCACGCCAGATTATTGAATCACACGGAGGAAAAATTTGGCTTGAAAGCACGCTTAATAAGGGCAGTGAATTTTCATTTTTACTTACAGATACCGTAAAAGAAGAAAGTTTGGTGTAGTATGATTAATGTTTTGCTTGTAGAAGATCACGAACTTTACAGAATGGGCTTGTCAATGCTTTTGAACAAAGCAGACGGGATTAATCTTATAGGAGAAGCCTCTGAAGGTCTGGATGGAATAAAAAAAACAAGAGAACTTTCGCCTGACGTTATTTTAATGGACATCGGCCTCCCAAATATTGATGGAATAGAGGCTACACAAAGAATAAAAGACTTTAATCCGGCTGTAAAAATTTTAATATTCACATCCAGAGACAGCGAAAATGATGTTTTTGAATCCTTCAAAGCCGGCGCTGACGGTTATATTATGAAAGGCGCAACACCGGAACAGACTATCTCCGCTATCAAATCGGTTTATGAAGGAGTCGGCTGGATTGATCCGAATATCGCCCGTATGGTTTTTTCTAACCTGCAAAAACCTTCACTCCGTACAAACACAGAAGAAGTAAAACGAACTTCCAATAATTACGGCCTTACGGAAAGAGAGCTGGATGTATTGGAATTAATGGTAGAAGGTCTTTCCAACCCTCAGATAGCAGACCAGCTTGTTATTACGAAAGCGACTGCAAAAGCACATGTTCACAGCATTCTGCAAAAACTTTGCGTCTCATCAAGAACCCAGGCAACAGTCACGGCAATGAAAGAGGGGCTTGTTTAAAAATGATGGAAGCTTTAGCCGGAATGATTATGGCAATGAAAGTTCATTTCAGCCAGATGAAATATTCAATTACCAAACATCAGGACAGGGCCGTTGCAGAGAGCATTTACAAAAATGAGATTGATAAAGTCGGCGAAACAGAAAAATATGAAAAAAGCAGAATGGCTGAATCCGGCTATATGACAGTTGCAGAATATGAAGCAAAGTCCAGAGCAAAGACAAAAAAAGAAATTAATGATGAAATTCTTGATAAAGCCGAGATGCCAAAAGATGAGAATATGGTCTATGTTCCGCAAAGGAAATTCAAACTTGTAAAATACAATGACCCTGTCGGAAGCCCGGAACTTTATCTGCCGAGAAAATTAAACTTCGACAGACAGATTAATGCCCAGGGTATCGTCTCCGGAGATTATACAAAACTTGTTTATCCTGCGGTATATTATTACGCGCAGTCCGACTGCACAAGCTGTGATTTGTTTTTAATAAACCTCGATACATCTCTTTCAAATACAGAGAGAGTTAAGAGGGCCAATATTGTGAACAAGGAAGAAAAGCCCTTGATATCGACAAGCAAAGACATTGATACAAAATTCATCTTCCGAACCCTTACCCCCATAGATTTTTCAAGTGACAACAAAAAGCTTGTAGTAAAAGAAAAAGTCGGACACCGGCATGACGGAATCTGGAAAACCGATTTGTGGGTGTATGATTTTGAGAAAAAAGAGGCCAAAAAACTTCCGGAAATCAGAGAAGCCATTGTTAATTACTGGGCAAACACAGGCGGAGTAGATTTTGACGAAAAACGCTGGGATATTTATCCAATGGGTTTTGATGCCAATAATGATAATCGGATTATTGTCTGTGCATACGCTTATACAGGTGAGGTTCCGAAATTTTTAGGAACCTGGAGTATAGATATTAACGGAGAATTTTCTAAGCTGGAATCACTTACGGGTGTTAGTTTTCCTGTATCAATTATCGGCTACAGGCTTGCAGAAGGAGATATAATTCCCTCATCAGAAGCTGAATTTGAAGCTAAGCAGGCTAAAGAGCTGAATAAAGACAAAGAAAAAGAAGCCAAAAAGGCAGAGAATTTTGATAAAGAAATAAAAAAACTTGAATATCAGCGCAAACTTAATCAAATGGATATGGAAACTATGATTAAAATACGTGCACGCGAAGAATATTTGAAACAATTTAAGACTAAAAAGGAATATGAAGGCATAACCGGCGATTAATGTTTATTTTTTTGTCGACTGGACATCTCAAAAAATAAAAAAAGGTCTATATCAAGATTCTGCTTTACTGATTGAAGTTTTATAATATCCTTAAATTTGTCCATTGTATTGGCAGCCTGCTCTCTGTTTATACGCATAAGTTCCTGAAAATTATCCCCTCCATACATCTTAAATCCCAGCTGTCTATATTTCCCGACAGGGTCAAACGGCGCATTTTTTATACCCCAAAGCTCTATAATTTGTGCACTGCTTTCCAAAAAATGCCGAAATAGTTCTAAAAACAGCGCTTTTCCGGCAAATGGAACCCTTTGAGCAGAACATACAGGCCAGGTTGCTGCATAATTGACATTGAACATATAAGGCGTTTGGGCATAATTCAAAACTCCGCAGGGCACCCTGTGTTTTGCCAATAGAAATGTGTTTTTACACTTCTGTGCTAAGGCCTTTTGTATCGTATCATCCCAAATCTGATACTGATACTCGCTTAATCCGGGCATAAGAGTTTTAAGACTTATGTCATTTGCAAGCTTTTCTGCCAATCTTTTATCTTTATCAGTAAGTTTGTATATATTCAAACCCCCAATCGCCGACGCCGTTTGAATACCTTGAAAACTTAATTTATTCATATCCGTAATAACTCCCGTAAAAATAAAAATTGCTATAATCAGTTATATCTGTTATTATAAAAATATAAGGATATACAGGGTGCGGATTCCGGCATTAGGCAGCAACAAAAATAATATAATAAATTATTCATCACGCGGAAATCAGCCGTTTTTTCGAGCACGGACAAGAAGCGGTACTTCGGCTGGAAATGTTTTGAAAAAACTGCATAATATAACTTGTCCGTATACAGGAATCAAAATGATTTCCGGCTCAAGTGTGAACCGTGTAAATAAACATCTGTCGGCCTGTAATACGGTATCAAAAGTAATCAAAGAGCTTTCTCCCTATAAAGATTACCTTCAGCCGGTTGAAAAACTTATGTTTGAGAGATTTGCAGAGTATGCAAAACGTTATCCTGACGGAATCCTGCCGGATTGTCTGTCGGAAATGTACGATGGATGCCTCACAAAACTTAAGCTTGAAGAATTTTTGGTTCTGGATGCTGTAGATAAAATCTCGCTTCAAATGTCTCCTAATACGGCATTTGCCTTGAGGCACAAAACTACAAGATGCAGGCAGGTTATACTTGAAAACAACCAAGAAGATACTTTCAAAAGAAAAACACTACTTAACTCTCTTGACGAAATAAAACCTGAGCCTTATGAAAAGACTATATTTGAAGAAATGAAAGACCGGGCGTTGTATCTTCCGACATCTTCAACAAGCGTAAATGCTTTTGTCGTAAAATATGCAGGCAGGTCGCATGATGAAATAGCAAAAAGACTGTTAAGAGCTTCTGAGGCTACTATAGAACATGTGCTGCCGGATTCAAAAGGCGGAAAAAATTCTATTTCGAACTTTTTGCTTGTATCCTCAAAAGGCAATAGCCTGCGGGAAAATATTCCTTTGGTAAAATTTATCGCAAGATTCCCGAATATTCCCGAACTTTGCCAAAAATATATTGAAGAAATAATCCGTGCAATCTACAAAGGCGAGCTTAAGAGGAATGAAACTTATCCTTACAAAATTCAACGTACGCTGGAAAAAGAATCAAAAGGTAAAATAAAACTTGACCTTACAGGATACAAGTATTCACCCAAAGAAGCCAAAATGAGAGTAAAAGAACATTATGACCGAAGCAGAAAATATAAACGCAGATAACATTTCTCAAAATATTACAATATCAAATTATGTGACCTATCTTAATTTTATAAGCGAAAAACTGACAAAATTTTTTTCCAAACAAAAACCTTATATTTTTTGCCAAAAGGGGTGTGCAAAATGTTGTAAAAATGCTCAATTTCCCTACACTTTGACGGAAGTAACATATTTAATGTCCGGTGTTATAAAACTGGACGAAGATTCCCAAAAGCGTATTGAATCAAACCTTGAAAGAATTATTGAAGACAAAAAGAATTTTAAAGGTGAAAAATTCCGTTATGACTGTCCGTTCCTGCTGGATGATGTATGCAGTGTATATGAATACCGAGGTCTTGTCTGCAGAGGATTCGGGCTGCTGCAGAATGATAAAGACGGCAAGGTTAAAGTTCCGTTCTGCTGCTTTGAAGGATTAAATTATTCTAATGTTATGGATGACGAGGGCAAAAAAATTTCACCTGAAAAGTTCTCAAAATTGGGTGTAAAAGAAGAGCCTTGTGCATTTAATATAAGCTATGAATTTTTAACCGATCCTGATTTCGAACGCGGATTCAATTTCAAATTTGGGGAAAGAAAGCCTTTGATTGAATGGTTTATGAATTGAGCTTGCAAAAAATCAAAATTTTTCTGCATTTTTTACAAAAGCTTATATTATGCTTGTTGATAAAGAATTATTGTGTTATTATTTTTTTGTCGGATGAAAAATTTGAAAGTGCCGGCTGGCAAAAGTAATAATTTTTTATCTGCAGTAGTGAAAATTTAATAGAAAAATCGGGACGTGGCAAGGACTCCGTCAAAATGATTAAGTATCATTTTGATGGACGGCAGGCGAGTTCGAGCAAAAGCGAGACGAGCCGTATATAGATAAGACCAAGCTGCGGCAAAATATGAAAATTTAATAGAAAAAAAATCGGGACGTGGCGCAGCTTGGTAGCGTGCTACCTTGGGGTGGTAGAGGTCGCAGGTTCAAATCCTGTCGTTCCGATTTTTTTGTGTTTTATTTTACTGGGAGTGTTACAGGATTTGAACCTCTTTATCTTTATTTTCGAGCTATCCTCACTCTCGTTCGGATTACGCTCAAAAAGTCCTGTCGTTCCGATTTTTTTGTGTTTTATTTTACCGGGAGTTGTAGGTTGGGTGAAACCCAACAATAATATTGAAGTAGCAAAAGTAGGGTGCAGTTGCTACTGCACCAATAAAATCCCCTCTCTCCTTGTGGGCACTACTGTCCAAGATAATATTTAGAAGTAAAAAATATTAACTTAATGTCTAACCCCTCCCCGAAATCAAAGATTTCGAC
>CALVBV010000048.1 GCA_944325815.1 Candidatus Gastranaerophilales bacterium | reverse complement strand
TAAACCCAAACAGCCAAGCTCAAAACGCAGACTACAAGCAGGTTTTACCCCCCCCCCCTAGGGGCATGAGGGTTTCAGGCAAAATATGCGCAGTTCTATTGAACAAAGCATTTTCTTCTTGCTCTCGATGATTGGACTTTAACATTTCGATATCACATTCCTTGAAATATATTATATACTAAATATATTCCACATATCGACGATGTTATAACACTTTTTTTAAAAATCGTTACAAAAATTTACATATATTCGTAAAAAACAGGTCTTTGAACACCTCTTTATTTTTGTGATATGATTTTCTTATGAATTAAATAGGAGTTTATAAATATGGCTAAAGATTGCAGTTTTGATGTTGTTTCAGAGTTCGATAAACAAGAACTCGTTAATGCTGTTGACCAAGTTAAAAGAGACCTCGCTTCCAGATTTGATCTTAAAAATTCTAATTCCTCCATTGAGTTGGAAGCAGATAAAGCTATTACTATTACAACTAATGATGAAATGAAACTCAAAAATATCTATGATATCCTGCAGTCTAAGCTTGTTAAAAGAGGACTCAGCATAAAAATTCTTGATCCGCAGGAAATTGAAAATGCGCTTGGAGGGAACGTAAGACAAGTCATTAATCTTAAAAAAGGACTAAATCAAGAATTGGCTAAAAAAATTACAGCAGATATCAAAAACTCTAAACTCAAAGTGCAAGCCTCTATCCAAGGCGAACAAGTAAGAGTTTCCGGGAAAAGTAAAGATGATTTGCAGACAGTTATACAACTTCTGCGCTCTAATGAAGATAAATACGATTATCCGCTTCAATTCACTAATTACAGATAATATAAAATGACTAACCTAGAAAATACCATTGACAGAATACAAGAATTAATAGAAAATAACGCAGAGACTCAGCTTGCAGAAGAACTGAATACTTATCATTCTGCAGATTTAGCAGATATCTTCCAACAGCTAAAGCCGGAAGAAAGACTGTCTTGTATCACCAAAATTGATGAAGAAAAAGCCGCTGATGTTATTGAATATCTGCCGCCGCAGCTTCAAGTCGAAATCCTGGGAGATATTGATAACGAACTGGCTTCAAGACTTATATCCAAACTTCCGCACGATGAAGCAGCTGACGTACTCGGTGATATGGAAGAAGATGAGTCGCAAGCTTACCTTGACCAGCTTCCAAAAAAATTCTCTTCAGAAGTCCGAGAACTCTTAACTTATAATGAAGATACTGCCGGCGGGATTATGACACCGCTTGTGCTTACTGTGTTTGATAACATGACCGTCAAAGACGCGCTTGAAACTATAAGGATTAAAGCGGAAAAAGAAAACATGGAACTTTATTATGTCTATGTTGTTGATAAGCACAATCACCTCATAGGAGTTGTTTCGCTTAGAACCCTTATTACCGCGCCTATGGATTTGAATATCTCGGATATTATGTCTAAAGATATTGTTAAAGTCCACGTTGATGACTATCAGGGACATATTGCGGATATCTTCATGAAATATCAGTTCAACGCACTTCCGGTTGTTGATTTGTATGACCACCTTAAAGGAATTGTTACCTGGGATGATGTACAGGATATCGTTGAAGAAGAAACTACTGACGAAATCTTTACTTCTTCCGGTATCGTTACGGACCTCGGTGACGACGACGATGATATTTTGACCGGAAGCCTGGCACACTCTATTAAAGCAAGGATTCCCTGGTTGTTTATTACATTAATCGGAGAATTTATTGCAGTCACGGTTACAAATAAATATGACAAAACATTCACAGCTCTGCCTGTTATCGCCTCTTTTATGCCTTTACTTGCAGGACTGGGAGGAAATATCGGAACTCAAAGTATTACACTTATGGTACGCGGTATGTCTACCGGGCAGATTTCGCTGAGTTCCGGATGGCATCAGATTATGAGAGAAACTATTACGGGATTAAGCATTGGTGTTATTTTCGGGCTTCTGGTAACGCTTGTTACCTGGGGATGGCAGCATAATCTGGAACTGGGACTGATTGTAGGGATTGCGATGTCTTTGAACATGACCATTGCCACTGTGATTGGAACCTGCACACCGCTTGTTCTTAAAAAAATGAAAATAGACCCGGCTGTTGCTTCCGGGCCTGTTATTGCTACGACTATTGATGTTATCGGACTCGCGGTTTATCTTACGCTTGTTACCTGGTATCTCATTAGTCTGTAATTATTTTATCTTAAAGGTTACATTGGCTACTGCAGTAACTTTTTTATCAATTGTAGAAGTATCATTTATCCCCATATCAGAAACATTGGTTGAATCAACCGGAGTAATCTGATAAACACCCATTCTCACAGACTGAATCCGGCCGACTGAATTATGAGTAGGCTTTAACATTGAAGAGGCTCTGTTTTTAGCATCAGTTGAAGCTTTTTCTAACAAAGAAACCTTTAAATCCCCAAGCTTTGAATAATCGTAAGACGGCGGATACACATTTATATCTACCCCCTGGCTTATCAAACCTGTTATATCAGTTGAGATTTCCTTTATTAATTCTACATTATCAGAATTTATTGATATCGGCTGCGACAAATTGTATGCCTCTGTGATGTCTGTATAAGCGCCGGTTTTGGGATCACGCTTGTATGAATAATAACCATTTACCGTTTTCTTTTCTATATTTTTTATGTTTTTTTCTTTTAAATACTTTTCTACAATCTTCAACTGTTCTTTTGAAGCCAAATAAGCGTCCTTTTTTGTTGCTCTCTTTACCGAAATATCAAAGTTAAGTGTTCCGGAATCTGATTTTACTATCTCGTATGCAGAGCCGGTTACAGATATTACATTTTTTGAAATCGAAGAAGAAAACATTTGAGTGGAAATAACTATTGCCAGCGCTATTAGCAGGCCTAATGAAATAATCTGCAGTCTTTCAATCTTTTCTAACATAAACAAACTCCTATACATTTCCTGTTGAACTATTTCTGTCATCTTCAAGCTGTTTCAGCTGTTTCGCGTCTATTTTTTCATCCGTTGAATAACTTGTTATTCTTGAAACCTCAATATCAACATTGACGTCTGCGTCAACCATTTCTATTTCACCTTTATTAAATTCTTTAATCTTTCCGTCCTCAAACTTTACCGCAACAGTATTATTCAAAAACTGGATATAGCAGACCTTACCCAATCCGCCGGGAGTCATTACAGTTGAGCCTACCGGAGGCATACCTTTTGCGGCTTCTATATAGTTTGAGTATTCATAAGTTAAACAGCATAAAAGACGTCCGCAGGTCCCTGATATTTTTGACGGTGCTATCGGCATGCCCTGATCTTTTGCTAATTTCACATTTATTGATTCAAATTTTCTCAAATATGATGAGCAGCAGAAAGGCTTTCCGCAGATTCCGGTTCCGTCCATTATTGACGACTCATCACGCACTCCGATATGACGCAAATCTATACGCATACGTTTGAATACCTGGGTTAAATCCTTCAAAAGTTCCCGAAAATCTACACGCTCGGGCGCAGTATAATAAAAAGAAATTTTTCTCCTGTCAAATGTCAAACGACATTGAACTAAATTCATATTTAAGTTATGCTTTTTGACTAATTCCTTGCATTTAAAAAACGAGCTTACTTCTTCTTTTTTGATTTCTTCATAAATCATCAAATCTTCCTGAGTCATAACACGAATAAACTCGAATGGTTCCGGAGTTTTGGGACATTTCTCAAAATGCTCGGCTACTTCTTTGTTGACTAAAAAAGCTTTTAGCACTTCTTCACCTTTTTCAGTCCGAGCCAAAACCAAAGCACCATCATCTAAATTAACATTATCAGGACACTTTAGAGGAACAAAAACATTTTTTAGATACTTTACCCCGTATTTAATCATAGCTTTCTTCCTTCTTTAACTTCCTGTTCATTAATTTAGATAACACTTGTTCCGGAGTTATATCCGTATAAACTGCTTCATAAATCGCGCTTGAGACAGGGACTTCTATTCCATGCTTTTGTGCCAAATCGCAGACTGCTTTTGAAGTCTTTACGCCTTCTGCAACAGAGCCCAGTTCGTTTAAAATATCATTTATTTTTTTACCCTTTCCAAGCATAGCACCTACTGTATAATTTCTGGACATCGGGCTTGAGCAAGTCGCTATCAAATCACCCATGCCGGAAAGACCGTAAAGAGTAGAAGGATTTGCGCCCAGCTTGACTGACAAACGAACAATCTCTGCCATTCCTCTTGTCAAAAGCGTACCCATGCAGTTATCGCCTAAATCCATACTGTGCGCAAAACCGGAAGCTATTGCGATTACATTTTTCAAGCTGCCTCCCAGCTCTACGCCTATTACATCTGAATTTGTATACAATCTGAACCTGCCCGGAACATTACAAGCCCTTTGCACAAACTCTGCAGTCTCTAAGTCCTCACAGGCGACAGATGCGGCTGTAGGTTTTCCCATTAATACCTCTTTGGCCAAGGTCGGACCGGATAAAATTACGACTTTTTGTTCCGGCAAAACATCCTTTATTACTTCGGACATACGCATAAGAGTATTTAACTCCAAGCCTTTTGATGCATTTACTAAAGGCTGTTCCGGTCTTATGCCAGCCAGCTTCAGTTGTTCGCAGACACTTCTTACTCCTGATGTTGCAACAACTGATAAAATTATATCCGCACCGTTTACAGCTTTTTTTAAATCCGAGGTTATTTCTACTTTTTTATCTAACTGTACTTCTAACGGTTTTGAACAGTGTTTATTGACTGCCAAATCTTCATATATATCTGATTCTCTCCCCCAGACCGTTATTTCTTCAAAATTTTCATTCAACAGCCAGGCTAACGTTAATCCCCAGCATCCGGGCCCTAATACAGTTAATTTCATTTGCTGTTTCCCCTCTACATTATCAAGCAATTTCTTTTATTATACTATAAAAGTCAGGCTTTACCCGATTTTTGTAAATTTTTGTTAAAACAGGGCAATTTGTTATTCAATATTCTCTTTTTATTAATAAGGGATATAAAAAGAATGAAAATTTTTGCCAATAACACATCCGAAATAAATGATACTATTAGTATACACACAGCTTCGGCCAAACCGGACAGTACCCTGACTTTTGAATATAAACTTGAAGCGCCGGCCGACAGCATTGTAAAGAAAAAACTTTTAAGCGACGACATTATTGATAAAGTAAGATACTGCACTGATGAAATCGGCATAAAACCGTACTCTCCCACTCTTCTCAAGGATGACAATACTGCTATAGAAAAAGCACAAAAGCACCTTATTGATTTGATGAAATATTATGAAGGCGACAGAAACTACTACTACGAAGCACACACAAACCCTTATAAAGATAAATACGGCACTTCAACAAACGGATTTGGCGAACTTACTAATCAGGTGAGAACACAAGAATCTGCATATAATGTTCTTTGCCAAAACTTGAAAAATTATTCCGGTGAAGTTAAAAACTTTCTAAATAAAAAAATTAATAAAAATGCTTATCAAGAGCTGCCCTGTTCTATTAAAGAAGGTCTGATTGACTTATGTTTTAACAAAGGCTTAGGTAAAATCAGCCAAAATAACGATTTAGTCAATGCTCTAAAAAATAAAGACTATCCTGAAATTATTGCTAACTTGGCTTACTTATATTCCGGGCAATCAAATGCAAAAAGCAATGAAGATCCCGGTCTGTACAGAAGAAGCCTTAACAGGATGATACTTGCATCCAGAGATTTAAAAGGAGAAGATCTAAAAAAAGCAAAAGAAGTTATAGATTCTTTTTATAACAGAGCTTTTGATTATCATAAAAAGAATCAAAAAGATACTACTGAGCTTGAAAAAATTTACGAACAATTCTCGACAGGCAGCATCTCTGCAAAGCCTCACAGTGCCGAATCCTGGAAATTTACCGTTGATGAATCTTTTAAAGGCAAAGGTGCTTGGGCAGTTGCTCAAAGCATATATAAATCCCTCGACACTACAGATATTACCTTTAAAGAATTTTATGCAGAGTTTAGACGAATAAACAGAGATCCGGATTCTATACGCATAGGCTCGCAGATGAATGTACCTTATGTCCGAAATATCAAACAAGACATCATTACTGAAACATTACCTGCGGCTGCAGCTGAGACAATGGCTGAGAATGACACGCTTACTGTAAAAACAGAGTCTATAGAGGAGAAAGATAAAGAAAATATTACCACCCCAAAAACAAGTATATTTAAAAGAATTTTGAACGGCATTTCAAAAGCCTTCAAAACTGTTGCAAACTTCATCCTGAATCTTTTCGGAAGCTGTTCCGGCAGAAAGGAAGAAGAAATTTCAGAAAATGACTCTGAAAACTTATCAAATTTTCAAGGTCTGCTTAATCACCCCGACACAAAAATTGAAAAAGACGGTGCATTTCAGATTATAACTTATGAATATGAAGTTCAAAAAGGCGACGGAATCTGGAGACTTGCAAAAAGATTCGGCACCACAGAGGATATTATCTGCAAAAATAACAACATCAAGGATAAAGATAAAATCCAAACCGGACAAAAACTTAAAATTCAAAAACTCGGTTATAAAATTGAAAAAGGTGATAACCTGTTCAGAATCGCAAAGAAATTCGGTCTGACAGTCGAAATTTTAAAAGATTTGAATAACATTGAAGATGTTGACAAAATAGAATCAGGAGAAATTATTGAAATACCTGGCTATATTTATACTGTACAGCCCAAAGATACACTATACAAAATCTCCAAACAAGTCGGAGTAAAATTAGAAGATTTGAAAAATATTAACGGTCTGGATACTGATTTGATTGAACCAGGACAGAAAATTAAAGTTGTATACAATGACTCCGATTATGCAATTTCTGATGATAAGAAAAAGATTATCTATAATAAAGAAACAAATGTTAAGACTGAAATTATCGATATGAGCGGAACTGCCAATTTAGAAAACAGAGAACTGCTAAAACAAAAAAGAAAAGTCAACGGCATAGTCTCAGCGACAAGAAATGTCTTTTCACCGAGCGGTTCAGGCAGACTTAACGGAAAAACTATCATTATCAATGCTGGACACGGATATTCACATGCAGGAACTGACTGCGGTACTGTTGGTCAAAAAGGCCTGGAAGATGAATGGCTCATAAATTATGATAATGCGATGAGACTGAAAGACAGGCTTTGCGCCTCGGGTGCAAAAGTTATTTTCCTGCAGGGACATGTTAACCTGATTGGCAAAGAACTTAAGCTGAAAAATAATAAAGCAGATATGTTTATTTCTATTCACGTAAATAACCAGGATAAAAAAGACTGGATTAACGGTCTGCCGCCGGAAGACAGGACACAAATATACTGCACGGGCAAAAGAGATAACAGTATAAAACTTGCAAAGATAATGCAGAATAATTTTATAAAGAAAAGTGATCAGAAAAAAGCTCAAGAAAAACCTGCAAATCATTTTGTAAACAGAACTGCAGAGCGCCAAATGAACATCCCCGCCGTTTTGTGGGAAGTTGCTTTCATGTGCTCGCCTAAAGGGCGGGAAAGAATGAAAAACCCGGATACTATGAACAAATATGCAGATATTATGGCAGAATCTGTTATTGAATATTTTAACTAAGAGCCATACTGTTTAAAGCTCTTCTCAAAACTCCGCAGTTCTTCTTTAGAACAACTTCTGCCTGTTCTTTGTTTAAATTACACTTTAGCATAAGTATTGCTGTCTTAACATGCCAGTCACAATCCAAAAGAGTTTGAAGAGCTGTAGCAAGGCTTACATCCGCAATTTCTGCAACAATCCTTATTGCACGATCTTTAAGCTTTTCATTTGTCGGCATTAAATCTATCATAAAATTCTCGTAAGTTTTGCCGATTTTTATCATAGCGCCTGTTGAGAGCATATTTAAAACCATTTTTTGAACAGTTCCGGCCTTCATTCTGCTCGAACCTGCAATAACCTCCGGTCCGACCTCTACACAAATTCCCAATCCGGCATCTTCAAGAATCAATGCATTGTGGTTGCATGTTAACGCAATAGTCCTGCAATTAACTTTATCCGCCTGAGCAAGCACACCGCGCAGATACTTTGGGTTCCCGCTTGCAGAAATTGCAACGCACACATCCATATCGGTAAGACATTGAGCATCTTTTATCCCTAGCTCAAAATCATCCTCTGCACCTTCTACAGCGTTTCTAAGAGCGTCATCGCCGCCGGCGATAATACCCGTAACCATATCTGACGGAACACCAAATGTCGGAGGGCATTCCGAAGCATCTAAAACTCCTATCCTGCCTGATGTACCGGCACCGTAATAATATAATTTACCGCCCATCAAAAATTGTTTGGCTATCATATCAATTGCTTTTGCAATATTTGGCGCTTCATCTTCTATTGCAAGAGCGACAAGTTTGTCTTCCTCATTTATTTTTCTTACAATATCTATTGTCGACAACAAGTCAATATTTTTAGTATTCTCGTTTCTATACTCGGTTATATTCTCACTCATACACACTACTCCTTTCAGGATGCAAAATATTTATAATTTAGCCATTAGACTTGCCATTTCTATTGCTGATTTTGCGCTGTCAGCGCCTTTATTACCAGACTTTGTACCGGCTCTTTCTATTGCCTGTTCTATGTTGTCTGTTGTTAACACTCCAAATATAACAGGAACACCTGTCTGCAGACTTACAGAAGCTACGCCTTTTGAAACTTCTGCACATACATAATCATAATGAGAAGTTGAGCCTTTTATTACTGCGCCCAAAGCAATTATTGCACTATATTTGCCTCCGGATGCACATTTTTTTGCAATGACAGGAATCTCAAAAGCCCCAGGGCACCACACTACATCTATATTCTCTTCGCTGACACCATGCCGCTTCAACTCATCTAATGCGCCTGACAACAATTTTGAACTTATAAACTCGTTAAATCTAGATACTATTATACAAAATCTCTCATTTGTGACAGTCAGTAATCCTTCGATTGTTTTCAATTTACCTTCTCCTTTAATCTATATTTTTATTATACACTATATTTTAACTTTTTGAGCTGAAAGTTAAGAGTTGTTTACAATTAATTATTGTATTACACTTCTTGTATGGAATTTAACGGCACTGATAAAAGGTACAATCAATACAGCCAGCATTTGAAAAATAAATTTAATGCTAAAGTATACAAAATTACAATAGATGCAGGCTTTTCCTGTCCAAACAGAGACGGCACTATATCCAAAGACGGCTGTATATTCTGCGACGACGGCGGAAGCTTTTCCCGGGCGCATTCTAATACCCTGAGCATTGAAGAGCAAGTTTACACTGGCGCACAAACTCTTGCAGAAAGATTCAAAGCTCAAAAATTTATGTCATACTTTCAGGCTTTTTCTAATACTTATAAACCGGTTCAAGAGCTTGAAAAAATTTACACAGCCTCGCTCAAACATCCTGATATTGTCGGTATATCTATCGGAACAAGACCCGACTGTGTTGATGAAGATAAATTAAAACTTATCTCTTCATTTACATCAGATTATTACACTTGGATTGAATACGGGCTGCAATCAGTTCACGATAAAACTCTAAAAAAAATTAACAGAGGGCACGATTATAAATGTTTTTTAAATGCTTATGAAAAAACCAAAGCAAAAGGTATAAACACCTGCCTGCACGTGATTTTAAATTTATTTGAGACTTACGAAGAAATGATGGAAACGGCCAGAGAAATTGCAAAGCTTGAACCGGAAGGCGTAAAAATACACATGCTCTGCGCGCTTGAAGGAACCAAAATTGCAGAGATGTACAGAAATGGTGAAATCACCTTTATGAGTGAAGATGAATATATTAATACCGTCTGCGATTTTTTGGAATACCTTCCGCCAAAAACTACTATACACAGACTTGCAGGAAACGGCTTGAGAACCGAACTTGTTGCACCGCGATGGATTGGCAAAAAACTCGACTGCCTGAATAAAATAGACCGAGAATTTTTACGGAGAAATTCTAGCCAAGGGGCTAAATATCTATCTCAATGATTCTATTAAATCTTTTATAACACCCTCTTGTGCCGTAATTTCTTCAATCCTTGAGTTTGTCTGTTCAACAAGTTCCTTTGGCGCATTTGCAACAAACTTCTCATTCTTCATTCTGCCGAGCAGAGAGTTTTTCTCGGTTATTAACTTATCCAGTTTCTTCTCCTGACGCTTAATTTCCGAATCTATATCAATCAAATCCGCAAGCGGAACAATCAGCTTGGAAGTAGAGACAACTGCTGTCGCAGACTTCGGCGGAATTGGTGCTTCTTTAGACATATATGTTATACGATTAACTTTTGCAAGCCTGTGGATATATGATTCTATTTCTTTAAAAATTTCTTTTTCATTGCCTTCGCTTCTTATTTCAGCATCCACTGTTGCGGAAGCCGGAATATTAAAGCTTTGCCTTACATTTCTTAAAGATGTTATTGTATCAAATACAAACTTCATTTCCTCAGCCTCGACAGAATAAGACAATTCCTCCTTATAAACGGGAAATGCTGAAACAACTATTGCAGATGCTTCTTTCTTACCCGGGATTAACTGCCAAACCCTTTCCGTTATGTGAGGCATAATAGGATGAAGCATTCTCAAAGACATGTCTAAAACATATCTTAATACTCTTTGTGTATTTAACTTCAATTCACTATCCTGTAATTGAATTTTTGCAATTTCTACATACCAGTCGCAATACTCACTTCTGAAGAAATCATAAAGTGTATGCGCGATTTCACCGATACGATATTCTTTCATATACTGGTTTACTGTTCTTGCGGTATCATTCAGACGGCTTAAAATCCACTTGTCTGCAATTGTAAGCTTATCTTTATCAACAGGCTCATCATCAACCCCGTTTAGATTCATAAGAACAAATCTTGAAGCATTCCAAATTTTATTAGCAAAATTTCTTCCGTATTCAAATCTTTCATCAGAGATTTTAATATCCTGACCGCCGTAAGTACAAAGAGATGTCATTGTGAATCTTAAAGCATCACAGCCGTACTTATCAATAATTTGAACAGGATCGATTGTATTACCTTTTGATTTGGACATTTTCTGCCCTTTTTCATCTCTGATAAGCCCATGGATATATACTGTTGAAAAAGGTGCTTTTCCTGTAAATTCCAATCCCATTGTAATCATTCTTGCGACCCAGAAGAAGATAATGTCAAATCCGGTTACAAGAACGGATGTCGGATAGAACTTTTTGAAGTCATCAGTTTCGGCATTAGGAAATCCCATTGTAGAGAACGGCCATAAGCCTGATGAGAACCAGGTATCAAGGCAATCACTGTCTTGTACATAATTTTCAGGATCAGGATTTTCTTTTGCAACAACCATTTCTCCTGTGACTTTGTGATAATATGCAGGAATCTGATGTCCCCACCATAATTGACGGGAAATACACCAGTCTCTTATATTCTCCATCCAGCCGAGGTAATTTTTTTCCCATCTTTCAGGTATAAATTTAATCCGGCCGTCTTTAACCGCTGCGATAGCTTCTTTTGCAAGAGGTTCCATTTTTACAAACCACTGTTCGGAAAGAAGCGGCTCAATGGTTGTATTACATCTCTGGCATTTTCCGACGTTATGTTCGTGGTCTTTTACCCTGAGCAGGAAGTTATTGTAGCTTAGCATGTCAACAACTTTCTTGCGGGCTTCATATCTGTCTAAGCCTTGATAATCCGGAGGAACTTCCGCGCAGGCCTTCATTTTCCCTTGTTCATCAATAACCCAGATTGGAGAGAAGTTGTGGCGTTTCCCAACTTCATAGTCATTCGGGTCATGTGCAGGAGTAATTTTTACTGCACCTGTTCCAAAAGATTTGTCAACGTATTCATCTGCAATAATCGGAATCCTTCTTCCGGATAGCGGAATCATAACAGTTTTTCCGATAAGTTCTGAATATTTTTTGTCAGAAGGGTGAACTGCGATTGCAACATCGCCAAAAATTGTTTCCGGCCTTGTTGTTGCAACTATAATTGCGCCCGGCTCACCGACAAGAGGGTAAGAAATTTCCCACAAATGCCCCTGCTCTGTTTCATATTCTGTTTCTATATCGGATATAGCGCTCTGGCAGCGGGGACACCAGTTAACAATATATGCGCCTTTATAGATTAGCCCCTTATTATATAAAGTTACAAAAACTTCTTTAACAGCTTCTGAGCAGCCTTTATCAAAAGTAAATCTTTCTCTTGACAGGTCAAAAGAGGCTCCTAAACGTTTAAACTGGTTAAGAATTGCTGATTTATGCTCGTTCGCCCATTTCCAGGTTCTTTTTAAAAATTCTTCTCTTCCGATATCGTGTCTTGAAAGCCCTTCTTTTCTAAGTTCTTTTTCAACAACAGCCTGAGTTGCAATACCTGCGTGGTCGGTTCCCGGAAGCCACAAAGCTTCATATCCGCTCATTCTGTGATAACGGGTTAAGATATCCTGTAAAGTTCCGTCCAGTGCGTGTCCCATGTGAAGCACACCTGTTACATTCGGCGGAGGGATGACTATTGTGAAAGGAGGCTTCTTAGAATGAGCATCTGCCTTAAAATACTCACCATCCTCCCAAAACTTATACATTGCCTCTTCCGTGGTTTTGGCATCATAAACTGTAGGTAAATCTTCTATTTTCACTGCTGTCATAATTATCCCTCATCTATGTTAAGATAATAAAAATATACCATAAACATTTTATACCGCAAAATTTATTCAAAATTATATCAACTCTAATCCGTCTTTTGAGTCCAATGTTTCTGCAAAATCTTTTGTATAAACATCTTTAAATAAACCTTTCAGACCTATCGGATTTACAGAAATAATTTCCGTATCAGGATAATTTAATTTTGCAAATCTTCCGACCTTCTTCCAGCTTTTTATAAGCTTTCCGCGGCTTATTTTAAATTTTAAGTCATCAAAATACCCGCCAGAGCAATCACACCCGACAAGATAAATCTTTTTGGGATTAGTCCAAAGAGCAAACATAAATGCTGAAAAAATAACTGACCCCAAATCCGGAAGCTCACAACAAGTTATATCTGCTGTCACATTATTAAAAGAGGTTGTTGTATAAAAACATTTTGCACCAGCTTCGTAAATATCGTTTTGCACAATTCTGTTTCGCAGATAAGGGCCAATTCCAAGAAATTTTGTACAAGAATCATTTCTGTATATTTTCAAATCATCAAAATACGGTTTTATAGCCCCCCTGTCTATCGCAAAAAGATAATCAAACAGAATATCCTCCCTCGTAAAAGCTCTGTTTACACCAACATTTACAACATTTGATAAAGGCTTGTAATAATTCAATGTCGGACCGGGTGCAATAAGTACAACTTCTTTTGCATAATTTATATTTTTATATTCAGAAAAAACTTCTGTATGAGTCTTTTGAACAGTATTTGCAAGTCTTGTCTGAATAAAAATTTCTTCTGTTCGGTTATACTTCGGAAACCTGAATGGAATTCTAAATATTTTAAATTCTTTATAATATCCGTAATTACCAAATTCTAAAAACCAGCGCAGAATCTTTGTAAACTTCATCCAGCTTCTCCTTTAATTATCAAAAAGCATAACATGCACAGGCCTTGTGCGCAACCTTACAAATTGCTATAATATTCATAATGAAACTAGTTTGTTTATTAATTTTATTATTAATCTTCATGCTGCCAGCTCTTGCTTCAGACAAGATTCTATCTGCAGGTGTCTCTGTAAATGACGTTCCAAAAGCATTTTTCGGAAGCTGGAGAGTGACAGCAAAACTTGACGATTCAAACAGTTACGGGACATTTAAACCGGCAAGCATAGATTTTTGGAATCTTTCACGAATAGGCGATAAAATTACTCTTGAAAATCCTTTTACAGGTGCAAAAGCAGAAATATCCTTAAGAACAGTAGAAGGGAATGTTGTCGTTTTCTCTAAAAAGGCGCCTTATGACAATAAAATGCTTACAGATGTTGTAACAATCAGGCTTTCTAATAACGAGTTTAACGGAATCAACGATTTGACACTGGAATCCTTTTCGCTTGTTGATAATCATTTGATGAAAACAGAACACGCTAAATATATTATAAAAGGTGAAAAAATTGCAGGAGAAAGTGTTCTTGGGGATAAATAGTTTAGGATTCTCTTAAATAGAATATTTTGCCGTCCCTATCAATACTGTTTTTCATTCCTTCATGCGTAAGTGTTTTGTAGTTTGTAACATCAAACATATAGGGTGTCGGAAGTTCATCCAATTCCAGCGCTATGCCTGATAAGGTCTCTTTGTCAGACCAGATTGCGAAATCAATATCCGAGCCTGTTCTGTAAGTTCCTTTTGCACGTGAACCGTAAATAACAACTTTTTCAATATCTTTTCTGGACTTAAAATACTCCAGAAGCTCATTCATTGTTCTTTCCGGAAGACCAAAATCATTACTCATTGATTCCTCCTAACCAGACATGAAATCTTGTTAACTCTTCAAAATAGATTGTGCACATCTCTGACAAGTTAAAATTCTTTATTCTTTCGGATAATCTTGACATCTACAGCCCTTTCTTTGCATATAATAACATAATTAAACAAATTTTGCCAATAAAAAAGCCCGAAGAATGCTTTCTCCGGGCTTTTAACATTTATTTCAGAATTACTTCTTAGCTTCCACAACAGCTTGTGCTGCAGCGAGTTTTGCCTGAGGAATTCTGAACGGTGAGCATGATACATAATCCAGACCGATTCTGTAAGAGAACTTAACTGAATCAGGATCACCGCCGTGTTCACCGCAAACACCGCCGAGAAGTTTTGGATTAACAGCCTTGCCTTTTTCCATAGCCATTTCCATTAACTTGCCGACACCTTTTGTATCAAGTGTTTCAAACGGGTTA
>CALVBV010000047.1 GCA_944325815.1 Candidatus Gastranaerophilales bacterium | reverse complement strand
TTAATAGAAGCTTTCATCTCTCCAAGATAATCATAAGTTCTGATATGGAGCTGTCTTATAAGTTCCATATAATAATCAAGAACTTCATAAAAATCCTTGCTTTCCTTCTTAGCCTTAGCATAAATCATAGGCAGGTGAAGGCTGATTGCGCCGATATTGAATCTTCCGACAAAAATCGGGGCGTCATTTTCATCAGCAGGATTCATACCGCCTCTTTCAAACCATGGAGAAAGAAACGCCCTGCAGCCCATTGGAGAAACAACTCTCTTGTATTTTTTGTACATAGAAGCAACATAACCGTCTCCGGTGAGTGAAAGCCAATCCGGATACATTGTCTTTTTAGAGCATTCAACGCCGGCTTTGAATAAATCTTCATTAACTCCGCCTTCGCCGTGGAGTTCTTTATCGTACAAGAAAACAATTTTCGGAAACAGAACCGGTTTTTTGCATTCTTTTTTGCCCTGTCCGCCCATTCTTATCTTAAGCATTGTTTTTGTAGCCATTTTTTCATACATACCTGTTCCAAGCCCTGCTGTAACAGTGATGAAAGGATAGTCTCCTCTTGAAGAAGCTACGGTATTAAACTTGTATTCCCAGCCCTGGAACCCTTGTTCGAAGTCCTTTTGAACATCAGCTACAGCAGCTTCTCTTGCTTTTTCAAAGTCAAGACCCAAGCAAATATACTTATTGTATTGTCTTTCATAAGTTTTTTCCGCGTAAGGTGCAAGAATTTTGTCAACTTCGGCTACGGTAAATCCGCCGTACTGCTGGCTTGCAGCTGCCATAACAATGTCGCCGATTACGTCAAACGCAACATCCAGAGATTTCGGTTCATTGTACCAAAGGTTTCCCATCTCAAATCCGCCTTTTAAAACTGCAGCTACATCAAACAAACAGCAGTTCATAGTGTCGCGTCTTGCGGACATATCGTGGATATAGATATAACCGTCTCTGATTGCCTGAAGTTCATCTACTGTAAGGAAGAACTTTTTATAAAGTTCTTTGTTTAATTCATTAAAGATTAACGAACGTTTTGTAGATACAAGGGTAGAATCAGCATTAGCGTTTTCTTTGTCCCCGATGTACATAATTCTTTGAGATTCTTGATAAACCTTGTCAAGCATGTGTACAAAATCCTGTTTATAGTTTCTGTAATTTCTATAACTGCCGGCCACTTTCGGGTTAAGATGTTCCAGAGCACCTTCAACCAAATTGTGCATATCGGCGATTGTGACCTCTTTTTTATTCATTTTTACTATATTAGAGTCAACAAAGTCACAAATTTCTTTCAATTCCGCATCAGATAATTCTACAAGAACTCTTGTCGCAGATTTTTTTACGGCATTTATAATTTTATTATTATCAAATTCTTCTTTTGTTCCGTCTTTTTTAATTACGCAGACGCAATTTGCTTTGATAGGAGTAATTTGCGCAGTTTTATTAATCTCGTTAATTTTAGCAACCGGAGATATTGTTGAGCCTTTTATCACATCAGTCGTTGTTTTTGTTGACGGCGAGGTAAATTCTACTACATTTCTTTCCTTATTTAAACTATTCTGCATTGCCTTAAAAACCTCCTAATCTTATATCAAGGCGAGCTATTTTATATACTCTGCTTCCTTATATTTAGAGAATAACATTCTCTTCCCAAAATCTAATCCTTTATATAAATGATAATTCAAAAAACTATTCCAATCAACAAATTCACAAAAAGTCACAAAGGGAGAAAACTCAATCACAGCAAGGTTTTTACAAAACTCAACATTATTAAAAATGTAACGTTTTTTACATGAAATTTTGTTAAAATTCTTGACAAACTCTGTACCTCTCAAAAATTGTGAAACATACACTAGTTGAATAAAACAATCACCCATGCTCAAGAAATTATAAAGGGCAAAAAGTATTTTTACGGGGTTTTCTATAGGCATGAAAGTTCATTTATTACCATCTATACAAAAAATTAAAACTTTTCAAAGTTCCTACAAAAAAATTATTAAACACATACTAAAGAAGGATTCTTTTGGTACATTTACACCAATACCATACCAAAAATTCGATACAATTGCCGAGGCAAAAAAGTTTATGGCATTAAACTTCATGAATACTGAAATAAATGTTAAAGATTTAAAACACCTCAACATAATAATTAACTCAATTTGCCGGCTGTATAATATGACAAAAGGGAAAATAGAATTTCCGGCTAAGATACAAGTATACAAACATAAGCGTTCAAGATATGTCGGCTCTTACGGTAACAATACTATAACTCTGAATACAAGCTATGGAAATTTGCCTGGCATATTTGCTCATGAACTTGCTCATTACAACCATGAAAAGACAAGTTTAAACTACATAAAAATGGGCAAAAAAAGTGAACTTATAAACACCGGGGTTACAGACTTTTCCCTGATAGAAAAATTTTATGGCAATAAAGAGCTTCAAAGAGGCATAAAGAAGTATGTGTGCACCTATGCCCTCTCTTCGCCGGCCGAATTCATTGCCTGTACTTTTGAAGCACTGAGCAGGGGACGAAAAATACCCTTAATTATATGGAAGTATTACAAAGAATATGACGGTCCTTGTGCTGATGTATTGAAACACTTATTTAAGGATTAAGCCGAAAATTTTTATTTTGTCATAATTCCATAGGCGACAATGCCTTATGCTTCCAGACATTGTTTAACAAGTTCATTAACTGTTTTCGGATTTGCTCTGCCTTTTGTCTCTTTCATAACCTGACCTACAAAGAAGCCCAGCAGATTGGTCTTACCGTTTTTGTAAGCCTGGACTTCGTTCGGGTGAGCATTGATAACTTTTTCAACAATTGCTTTAATCGCGCCCTCGTCGGATATCTGGCTCAAACCTTTTCTTTCGACAATTGCAGAAGCCTTTTCGCCGTTTGTAATCATATCTTCGACAAGAATCTGCTTGCCGATATTGTTTGAGATTGTTCCTTTTTCAATAAGAGAAATCAATTCCGCAAGATTTTCCGGAGTTAATTTAGTTTCTGTTATCTCAACCTTATTTTCTTTTAAGTAAGCAGAAATCTCACCCATAATAAAGTTTACTGCAGTTTTTGGATTTGCACCCAATTCAAGCACTTTATCAAAGAACAGCGCCAAATTCATCTGTTCAACAATAACTGAAGCGTCGTATTCACTGAGTCCTAAACTCATATATCTTTTGCGCTTAGCCTCCGGAAGCTCAGGCATTTTAGCCCTAATCTCTTCCACCCATTCTCTTGAAATCTCAACCGGCATCAAATCCGGCTCAGGGAAGTATCTGTAATCATGCGCATCCTCTTTGCCCCTCATTGAGCGGGTTTCTTTTAAGTTATCATCCCACAATCTTGTTTCCTGAACAACTTTTCCGCCCTCTTCAACTATTTCAATCTGTCTGTCAATTTCATATTCAATAGCTCTTTGGAGTGCTGAGAAACTGTTTACGTTTTTGATTTCAGCTCTTGTTCCGAACTCTTTTGAACCTTTCGGCATAATAGAAATATTAGCGTCGCATCTCATAGAGCCTTCTTCAAGGTTTCCGTCGCATACGCCGAGGTATCTTACGATATTTCTTAATTCTTCCATATAGTTTCTTGCTTCTTCGCTTGAGCGCATATCAGGCTCAGATACAATCTCCAGAAGCGGAGTTCCGGCTCTGTTTAAATCAACAAGAGAATAAGCGGAACCGTTTATACCGGCAGCACCTGCGTGAACAAGTTTTCCGGCGTCTTCTTCCAAATGAGCTCTTGTGATTCCGATTCTTTTGCCTTTCACATCAATATAACCGTTTACGCAAATAGGCTCATCATACTGAGAAATCTGATATCCTTTAGGAAGATCCGGATAAAAATATTGTTTTCTGTCGAATTTGCATCTTTTCGGAATCTCGCAGTTAAGCGCAAGCCCCAAAAGTATTCCCATATTTACGCACTCTTTATTTAAAACAGGGAGTACACCCGGCATACCGAGCGTAATTGCACTGATATGAGTGTTTTGTTCGCTTCCGAACTCTGTACTGTCCGGCGCAAATATCTTTGATTTGGTCTTTAGCTGTGCGTGCACTTCCAAACCTATTACGACTTCATACTTATCTCTTAAATCTTCCATATTATAAACCTCACTATTTATATTTATATTATCATAAAAAAACATTCTTCAAATGTTTAATCTTAATCTCGGGATTAAGTACAATAGAAATAACGTCGATTCTGTATTTTTTATATTCAGGATGTTCCTGCAGGTATAAAAATAATCCGTTCCTAATGTTTTTATATTTGCTTTTAGTAACCGCCTCTTCCGGACTGCCAAGTTTATCTGTAGAGCGTGTTTTTACTTCAATAAATACTAATGTTTTTCTGTCAAGCGCGATGATGTCTGCCTCGCAAAATCTTGAAAAATGCTTGTTTGTCTCAAGTATTTTGTATCCTTGTTCTTTTAAATATCCAAGAGCTGCAGCTTCGCCTCTTTTACCGGTTACATTGTTTGACATAAATATATATTATCAAAAAATTACTTGTTATGCTTGTGTAAATTGTAGTATAATAAGGATGTATATTTTAAAGGGAAGGTAGAGAAAAATGGTCAACAAACTTATTAAAGAGGATACCAGGATGTTTCTTACCGGAAATGAAGTTCTTGCTTATGCTGCAAACTCAGCAGAGGCAGAATTTATGTACGGTTATCCTATTACTCCTCAAAATGAAATTATGCACACCTGGTGTAAATTATTACCTAAAACCGGTGCAGGATTCTTGCAGACAGAAGACGAAATTTCTGCAGGCTTCTCTACAATCGGCGGAATTTTGGCAGGTAAAAGAGCTTTTACGGCAACTGCAGGCCCCGGTAATGTAATTATGCAGGACGCACAGTCAATGGCAGAGATGATGAGAATCCCGTTTGTATGCGCGGTTATGCAAAGAGGCGGCCCGTCTACCGCTACAGTAATCTATGCACAGCAGGAAACAAGATTGACCTGCTTCGGCGGAAACGGCGAAGGATTCAGAATCGTATATTCTACAGCCGGACATCAGGATTTGTATGACTACATGATTAAGGCATTTAATACGGCCTGGAAATACAGATTCCCGACCTATGTTCTTGCTGACGGATATCAAGGCAAGATGAGAGAACCTGTTACATTGTATGATCCGGCATCCCGCGGGATTACGATGGTTCCGACACAAAAATTCCTCTTAGGAGAGGGTGAAATCGGAAAAGACAGAAAATCAGTCCACATGAGAAATACTTATAATATGGAAGAAGAACTAATGGAAGTTCTTGAAGGCTACAAGGCTGATTACGACAAAATCTCCGAAGAAATTCAGGAGTGGGAAGAATATAAGGCAGATGATGCAGAAATTCTTGTAATCGCTCACGGTATTGTTGCACGTTCAGCGAGAACAGCGATTGATGAGCTTAGAGAAAAGGGTATCAAAGCCGGCTTGTTCAGACCGATTACAATCAGACCGCTTGCAGTTAAGCCGTTGAGAGAAGCTGTATCCAGAGCTAAGAGGGTTCTGTTCACTGAATCCGCTAACGGCCAGCTTGCCCAAATGGTACTGGAAAAACTTTACGGACTTTCAACGCCTTACGAGACGCTGTTCAAGATGGGTGTAGGCGTAACAGGCGACGATATTGTGAATAAAGTCGAAGCGATGACTGCTGCAGCGATATAAAGTGGATTAAAGTTTAGGAGTTGAGCAGTTGAATAGTTGTTTAAAAAATGATTATAAATTCCTGTTCAACTATTCAACCGTTCAACGATATAAGGAGATATAAAATGTCAGAAATATTAACACTACCGCCAAACCTTCCCAAGGCTCAGAATGCTGAGGTCGGTGCGAGCAAATTCTGCCCGGGGTGCGGACACGGTATAACATTAAAGGCTTTAGCACAGGCCGTTGATGAATTGGATATAAAACAAAAAACTGTTTTTGGATGCGATATAGGATGTTCACTGCTTTCGTGGAACTATATGGATTTAGATACTGTCCAAACCCACCACGGAAGAACAACCCCTGTAATCTACGGCTTAACAAGAGCTAACCCCGAAGCAATCGGAATTGCATATATGGGAGACGGCGGCGGTCTTGCAATCGGCGCACAGCACCTCGTTAATGCAACAGTACGCGGTGAAAGAATGCTTATAATCGTAGTTAATAACACAAACTACGGTATGACAGGCGGACAAATGTCACCTACCACCATGCCGGGACAAAAAACAGAAACAACTCCTTACGGAAGAGACTGCACCGTAACCGGTAAACCTGCAAAAGCCGCAGAAATGGTGGCTTCTATTGCTGATAAAGAAAAATCATACGTTGCACGTTCAACCGTTTCAAATGTGATTAAATTAAAATCTACATTTGTTAAGGCTCTGAAAAACGTTCAAAACGGCGGATTTTCTTTTGTAGAAGTTCTCTCTATCTGCCCTCTGAACTGGAGAACCAATAACTATGACACGTTTGCAAGACTTCAGCAGATGGAAGAGTTTTTTGAGGTAAAAGAATTTTTAGTACCGGAACAAAAGGTTTAGAAGTTTATAGGTTGAGAGGTTTAGCAGAATTTTAACTTCTTATAAACTACTCAACTTCTCAACTCCTAAACCATAAAGAAAGGATATTAAGATGTCAAGAACAAAAATAGTATTAGCAGGAGAAGGCGGACAGGGCGTACAGTCTGTTGCAAAGATTCTTGTTGAAGCCGGATATGAAGCAGGAAAGCAGGTTCTTTATATCCCGAACTTCGGTGTTGAACAAAGAGGCGGTGTCTCAATTGCTTTCTGCCAGATTGCGGATGAGATTATCGGAGAGCCGAGGTTTGCTAAAGGCGATATTATCATTATGCTTTCAGACAGGGCAATCGACAGATGTGCGGCTTATGTTGATGAAAATTCAACCGTTGTCTACGATACATCAGTATGTACCAAAAAGCCCGAAGTAAAATGCAAAGAAATCATCGGAGTTGACGCTAACAGAATCGCGAACGAACAATTGAGCGCAAGAGTTTTCAATATTATCATTTTAGGTGTTTTATTGGAAGCAACACATGTCCTTAAGCTTGAAGATATTAAAAACGCTATGGAAATGGCTCTGGGTAAAAAATTTGATGCCAAGCCGGAATTGAGAGATTTGAACTACAAGGCTCTTGATATGGGCATGGGATTGATTAATCAAAGTTTAGGAGTTTAGAAGTTTATGAGTTGAGAAGATGTTAAATGGTTTATTTTCTAAATATTATAACTTCTTATAAACTCCTCAACTTCTAAACCTATAAACTATAACAGAAAGGACAACTATAATGACAGATAAACAATATAAAGGATACAAAATAGAAGGTGTCGGCAAGGGCAAGGCTGATTATTATGTTTATACAGACCTGTGCAAAGGCTGCGGGCTTTGTATTGCAAAGTGCCCTATGAATAAAGCAGGAAAAAAATGCCTGCAATGGTCAAAGGAAGTCGGCCTGTACCAGACTCCTGCAGTTGCACCGGATCCTGAAATCTGTATTGCCTGCGGTGCGTGTGCAATGACTTGCCCCGACAGCGCAATAAGAATTGAAAAAAGACAATAGATAAAAAAGAGAAGTTATTTAACTTCTCTCTTTTTTTTATACAAGCGCTTCTGCTTCTGAAGCATAGTCTTCTACTTTTCGCGCCCAGTTACTGTTTAGGCCGTCTTTATCTGTTGGATCTGCGGTCGGGCAGTATTTTGCGTTTACCTGATACAATTTTGTTAACGCCCTTCCTTTGTTATTGACATAATAGTCTTTCAAGAAACTTGCCATTTCATCAATACATTCTTCAACAGAATTATAATCCTTATACTCAGTAGTACCCGGGATTCTTACGCCGCCGACATTCTTCAATTTTTGGGCATTTTTGCTGGTGCCCTTTCCGGATTCATGTACCGTAATTCCGACAAGAACAGAGGCGCTTATGCCGTGTTTGTTCTGGGCATCAATAAATGCCTGTCCCTTTCCTTCAAGAACTCCCATACCTTTGAGGTATTTGTTTAAATCTTCTGCCGTTCCCTTATAAGGTGTGGTTATGTCTCTTGTGTAATTCCCGTAAACCAGCTGCATTTCACTATCCGACATCTCGGTCCAATGTTTGCCTTTCAAAGATGCTAAGGAGGACGAAACTGACGGAGTTGATGAAGCTGGCGGAGTTGACGTATTTGATATAGAAGTATTAACAATCGGTGCAGCAGAATTAGAGCCGGAAATTACCCTGCTTCCTAAGGATAACTTAACTGCAGCGTTTGCAGCATTTTCTAAAGTCTCCGGTGTATATTCTGCTTTTTCTTTTTGGGAAGAGTCGGCTTCTTCTTTTGGCTTCCCGGCGTCTTCATTTTTCCCGCCTCCGGTGGTTTTTGTAAATGTATCCCACGGGGTGAGATTATCAGGCATTATCCATTCCTGATTCTCAAAAACTCCGGAAAAATCAAGCGCAGAACTATCAAACTCCGGCAGCGGCGTATCCGGCATCATCTTAAAGAAGACCGGCGCTGCAAAGACATTCGGAGTAAGAAACACACTTGTCGGGGCGCACCAGCTGATACAAGGCCAGCCTCCGCCCCAGAATCCGCCCCAGCAGCCGAAAAACGGACTGCTGTTAAACATTCCGTGCATAAATCCGTGTGTGAAACTGTGCCAAAAATTATGTGCGCTCATAATAATCCTTGTGTTTATATATATAAAGTTATTTTGTGTAAAAAAATTGCCTCGTTTGTAAATAAAAAGTTACATTTATGATATAATATAAGAACAAATTCAAAGGAGAGAATTTCTGTCCGCAGACTTAATGAAGGAGAAATATGAATAAAAATCAATCAATCGGAATGTACGTAATTTTGGGGATAATGGTGCTGGCATTTATTTCAATGCTGTTTTCAGGCCCCACATCAAGCACACAGGAATTATCCTATACGACGTTTCTTCAAAAGGTTGAAAATAAAGAAATAAAAAGCGTTGATATAACAAAAGACGCTTTAATAGCAGTTCCGGTTAATCAGCCGGAGGTTAAAAAAACGCAGACAAATCCTCTTTACGGAGAGATGAGAAGCCCGAAGCTGCAGTACAAAGTTATACTGCCGGAAGGCTCTGATGTCCTTGCCAAGCTGGAAAACAGCGGTGTTGAGATTAACGCCAAAAGAGCGGATTCTGGCTCAGCATTCGGTATAGGCTCATCCTTAATCACAATCCTTCTTGTTCTCGGGTTTATTATGCTTATAATAAAATCTATTCAGGCAGGAGGCGCACAGGCTATGTCTTTCGGCAAAAGCAGAGCCAAAATGCTTATGGATAATAAAGTTAAAACAACTTTTGCTGATGTAGCCGGAATTGATGAAGAAAGAAAAGAGCTTGAAGAAATTGTTGATTTTCTAAAGCATTCTGATAAATACGTAAAATTAGGCGCCAAAATTCCTAAAGGCGTACTCTTAGTCGGCGCGCCGGGTACCGGTAAAACATTGATGGCAAAAGCTGTTGCAGGAGAAGCCGGAGTTCCGTTCTTTTCAATAAGCGGCTCTGACTTTGTTGAAATGTTTGTCGGCGTCGGCGCTTCCCGTGTTAGAGATTTATTTGAACAGGCTAAAAAACATCAGCCCTGTATCGTATTTATTGACGAAATAGACGCTGTCGGCCGCCAGAGAGGCGCAGGTTTAGGCGGCGGACACGACGAAAGAGAACAAACTCTTAACCAGCTTCTTGTTGAGATGGATGGTTTTGATGAAAACACAAATATAATTATTCTTGCGGCAACAAACAGGCCGGATATTCTTGATAATGCGCTTCTGAGACCGGGAAGATTTGACAGGCAGATTGTGATTAATAAACCGGATGTTCTTGGAAGAGAACAGATTCTGAATGTTCATGCCAAAAATAAACCGCTTGCAAAAGAAGTTGATTTAAAAACTCTTGCAAAACGTACTCCGGGCTTTACCGGTGCGGATTTGCAGAATTTATTAAACGAAGCGGCTCTGCTCGCTGCAAGGCACAATAAATCAGAAATAGAAATGCCGGATCTGGAAGAAGCTATAGATAAAGTTATGGCAGGGCCGGAGAAGAAAAGCAGAATTATATCCGACGAAGAAAAAGAAAATACTGCATATCACGAAGTCGGACACGCGCTTCTGGCAAAACTTCTCAAAAACTGCGACCCGCTGCATAAGGTTTCTATTATTCCACGCGGTATGGCGCTTGGGATTACGCTCACACTTCCCGAAAAAGACCATTTAACAATGCGCAAAAACCAGCTTCTTGACAGAATCACAATGATTCTCGGCGGAAGAGTTGCAGAAGAAATTATCTACGGTAAAGACAACGTTACAACAGGCGCTTCCAATGATTTAGAAAAAGTTTCCGCTCTTGCCCGAAGCATGGTTACAACTTACGGAATGAGCGACAAGATGGGAAATCTTGCTTACGGCAAAGATCAGGAACACGTATTTATGGGCAGAAATTTCGGCAACACAAGAGATTTCTCGGAAGAAATCGCGGCTGATATTGATAAAGAGGTCAAGAAAATCGTTGACGCGCAGTATGATGAGGCCAAAAAGCTCTTGAACGAAAACAGAGACATGCTTGAATACATTGCAAAAACTCTTCTTGAGAAAGAAACTCTGGACGAAAAAGAATTTGAAGATTTGATGAAGCATGTCCGTATCGAAAGAGGAGAGATTGTTCCTGAAAATACTGAACAGCAAAATAACAATGAAGGAGAGCAAAATGGATAGAGACGAGTTAATTCTTCGAGAGTATGAGCTTTATACACAGCAAAAAGAAAATTTTATCGACAGAAACTTCAAAACAAACAAATTCTATATGACAGCAATTGTTATACTTGTATTTGCTCTTATTTATACCGGAAATGTTGTTTTCCTGACAAAAATTTCAGCAACTCTTATTTTTGCACTTCTCGGCGTCTCTATAAGCGCTCTCTGGTGGATGAATGTTGACAGCTATAATACGCTTATCAAGATTAAATACGCAAATGTCATAGAACAAATTGAAGAAAAATTCCCTGTAAAACCTTTTACTGATGAGTATGCAGGAATCGCGGAATTTAAAAACAAAAAAGTTTTTATGTTTTCTGATATCCAAAAACTTATTGCAGCAGGCTCGGCACTATTTTTCTTTGCTATTTGTATAAGCGAGTTTGCACCGCTTTTTATGGCAGTAATAAACAAAGTTATAAAAATTAAATGCGGAATATAGACTATGAAAAATAAAGAATACGGAATAGCACTCAATTGGAATTACGTTATTGTATCCGTAATAGTTTTGGCAGTTCTGACCCTGCTGGTTCTTTATATGCCGGGCTTGTATACGTTCGATAAAAACGTACTGCATTCAATCCGTCTGGCGCTTTCGCCGTATCCCGGATACATTCCGGTATTTATTTCGGAATTCGGAAGAGCTCAGCACATGCTGTGGCCTCAAATAGCTGCCGGCAGTGTTCTTGTTTCACATAAAAAGTACATTAAGGCGTTTTTATTGATATTTTTCACGCAGGCAACATTCATTGTGACAGCATACATCAAAAATTTTGTCTGCCGCGAGCGCCCCTGCGATTATCCGGAGTTTAGTTTCCCATCCGGTCACTCTTCTACAACAATGTGCTTTTACGGAATTTTGATTTACTTAGTTTTGCACTATGTGAAGAGTGAATTTTGGCGGTATTTCCTTACAATATTATTCGGCCTCTGGATTCTGCTTGTCGGGGTTTCAAGAATGTGGCTCGGTGTTCACTACCTCACAGATGTAATTGCGGGAATGTTTTTAGGATTTATGATGGTGAATCTGTTTATTATTGTTTCTAAATCCTTGAGCAAGTAATATGAAAGAAATTTTTGTAAGAACGGATGATAACATAAAAATCGCATTTAATCTTTATTCTGAAAATAAAGACGAGTGCCTCCTAATCTGTCCGGGATGGTTTATGACAAAGGATTCAAAGCCGTTTTATGATATGGCAGAAGAATTTTCCAAAACCTTTGACACCGCTGTTATGGATTTTCGGGGGCACGGAAGAAGCAGAGGGGTTTATACTTTTACTTCAAATGAGGTTAAGGACATTGAGGCGGTTATAAAATATCTGCGTCAAAAGTATAAAAAGCTTTGTCTTATGGGATTTTCCCTTGGAGGTGCTCTCGGGATTATTTATTGCGCGCAGGATAAAGAGATAGACAAACTGATAGCAGTTTCAGCACCCTCGGATTTTTGGAAAATTGAAAACCGGATGTGGCATCCAGATGCCTGGATTCCGACACTGTTCAAAAAATTTGACCCTCTAAGATGGTTCACCATACGCGCGGGCTCGCCTTTTGGAAAGAAAATTAAGCCGATAGATGTTGTAAAAAATATCAAATGTCCAATATTATTTATTGCAGGCTCAAAAGACCCGACGGTTCTTCCATGGCATACGGAAAAACTCTTCAAAGAGGCTCTGCCCCCCAAAAAATATGAACTCTTTCAAAATTGCAGGCACGCAGAAGATTTGTTCATGGAAGATAAAGATAAATTTATGAAAGTCTGTCTTGACTTTTTGACACAGTCTTGAGCATATATCTAACACAGTCTTTTGAGTTATGGCTCTGGCGTGCAATTCTGTAACACTCTTCTACAACACGATTGTAAGCATCTTTATCATCCAGATAGCTTTCTATTTTGAAAATTAAATCGGAAAAATCTTCGTAGAAAGGCATGTGACCTTCAAAAAGCGCAAGCTCATCTCTGTAATCGCTTATCATAAGCCTTTTACAGGCAGCAGTCTGGAATGTTCTGTAATTAAGTGAAGAAATCCCCTGTGAGTTCATATTAAAAACAATCTTAGTGTTATTTACAGCGCGTGCCATATCTTCTTCATTATCAATGAATCCCTGATAGCACAAATCAACAAGTTCCGGAAACTGTGCTCGTTTGAGTGCATCCTGATAGTGCCTGTCAATTGCATACCATGCGATTTTCAACTCCGGAAGCTTGGTTATTAACTCTTCAAAAAAACTTAGTCTGTAATCAGTATCAAGCCTTCCCGCGAACATAATATCAAACTCGGGCTCTATTCCCAAATCTTTATAAATATCAAAGTTTACAAAATGAGGCAGGTAATAAATATTCTTAAAATTTTCATATTCCGTAAGCTGTTTGTCCCAATAGAAAACATAATTGTCCTCATAATCCAGAAACGGAAGATATTTTTCCCACTCAGGCCCCGATGTCTTACTTCTGATATCGTCAGAAAAATAATTAATAGAAGGAATATTAAGCCCATTATCGACTTTTATTTTTACCGGCGAAAAATCATACCCTGCAATTGCATCAAACTTCTTATTCAATATTTCAGGCAGGTTCTTATCCTTAAGCTCATCATAAACAGTAACCTTGCAATCATTCTGCCGGAATCCGTCAATCATACTGCTTGTAGTGAGCCTTCCTCCGATACTTACAGGTAATATCGCTAATATCTTCTTATTTTTCATACTTCTGGTATTTTAACATTTTTTACAAATATAAGCAATTTTTTTTAATAAAAATACTTTATTTTAATAAGGGTAATTTATTATGAAAATAGTAAGATGTTTGGATAGTATATGCTCTTATGCTAAAAAACTTGTATCATCAAAGGCGCAGGCACCTAAGCCGTCTGAACCTTTGTTTTGTGAAAAGCTCTGGAAAGAATGCGCGGAAGAAAATATGCTGAAACCGTTAAACAGGGATTACGTCTCTTTGCACGGCGAGCTCAACGGGATTAATCACTTTTTTATCACAGGTGCGAATCCTGAGCTTATGAGCAAAAAGTTTATGTCAACAGGATTAACACCAAAGGAAATAATAAGTATGGCTGATATTGAATTTAAAAGATTAAAGCCGACAGAAGAGCCGATAAAGGCTTTCCGGTGTATTGGAGAAAAGCCCGACTTTTTCAGTGAATACAAATTGTATCAGAAAAGGTTAAATATTAAAAAGGGCGATACAATCAATATGAGAGAATACGCTTACGCAACCTCTGATATCAATTATGCCCGCGGCTATCTGACCAATGACAGAGGCATCTTATACGAAATAGAAATTCCGGCAGGCGCAAGGGTTTCATTAAAAGGCTGCGGCATTAATAACGAAATTGTATTCCCGAGAAGCTCAAAATTTAAATGCATTGAGACCAAAAAAATTAAAGGAGAAGATGAGGATTATCTATACGTAAAACTGCGTTATAAACTACCTTGAATATTGTCTAATTCATAACAGTTTGCCTTTACGACTTGCAACGTTAATATCTTTAATATAACGTTACATTTTCTTGATATGAAATAATATTTAATACATCCTGAAAATTAGTAAGTTTTGGTAACCTCTGATTACCGAAACATTATTTATTGTGGTAAATCAACTACTTACCACAACAAATCGCTGGTATTTTAACATTTTTATTCAAAACTTGACAACTTCAAGACAATTTTTTGGAATACCGAAAGGAGTAAATAAAGTTAGGAGACTTGGTAAAAAACTATTCAGCCCTGTATAAAAAGTTAGGAATAATATTATACCTATAATTTTAGCTTATTTGGTGTAAAGTTATATATAAGTTCCGTATTTTTAAACTTGATATTTAAAAATGTTTGTGCGAAGATAATCTGGTGACAAATGAATAATACTAAATATGGCAAGGTAGCTCAGTTGGTGAGAGCGCACGGCTCATACCCGTGAGGTCGAGAGTTCGAATCTCTCCCTTGCTATTTTTTTGTTGTCTCACGGGTAAATCGCCGCACGCGATTTTACAAATCCCTATCGACTCGGGCTCAATGTATTTTAACGGGACATTTTGTCTGAACGAATAAAAGGATTATTCGGCAAGGTTGGCTTTGTGTTTGAATTATGGCGGTCG
>CALVBV010000046.1 GCA_944325815.1 Candidatus Gastranaerophilales bacterium | reverse complement strand
CTTGCTCATATCGGGGATGCAGTCTGGGAACTCTTTGTAAGAGAGTATACCGTTTTTAAAACCGATAAGAGCGCAAAGCTTCACAAAATTACCACAGAACGTGTGAACGCAGCTTTCCAAAAAAACATGCTGGAAATGATTTTTAAAGATTTAAATAATGAAGAAACAGAACTCGTAAGAAGAGCCCGAAACCTTCCTATACCTGTCGCCAGAAAAAGCATTCAAAAGGATTACCGAATGGCAACTGCTTTTGAGGCCCTGTTTGGTCTTTGGTATTTATTTGATAAAGAAAGACTGGAATATTTTAAAAATAAAATCAAGGAGACGGAATTTTTTACGTAATTTGTAAATCCGCTTCTATACGGGTTTTATACTCTTTAATAATTGTATTGTCCGGTCGCTCTTCTTCTAATTTATTAAGCTCTTTTTGTGCAAGAGTAAGATAACCTGTATCGTATAGAATTACCGCCTTTAAAAGGCGCGCTTCAAAGAAATTTCCCTTTAGCTCTTCCAAAGCCTTTTTGTAGTGTTTTTCCGAATAGTACAAGTTGGCAAGGGCAAAATGATAGTTTTTATTATCCGGCGCCAGAGAGAGAGCCAGATTGTAAAATTTCTTTGCCAGATAAAAATCACCTTGTTTAAAATATACGTTTGCAATATTAAAATAATAATCGTCTGAGCTACGGTTTAATTTTATTGCTTCTTTGAAAAATGAAACGGCTTTATTATAATTTTCCCGATATGTTTCTATAAGGCCGACAAAATTTAAAAGTTCCGGATTCGTTTCATCTATCCGCAAATTATTTAGAAGGGATACGCATTTATCTTTTTTATTTTGTGCAAAATATATTTTCCCAAGCAGAAGCAAGGCCTGTTGATTATCCAAGAAATTTTTATCATTCAGAAGTGCTTCCGCTTTGTCAAATTCTTTCCGAAAATAGTATGCGCGGGCCTTTTCCAGATATACTGAATCATTGGAACTTTCTTCTATATTGTATTCAAATATTTCATCGAATTTGCCTTGTTGATTTAAAAGTTTAAAAATTTCCGCCAAATCCGAGGCATCACGGGTAATACAATATATATTTTTTGCGGTTTGCTCTGCCTCTTCCAACGCCCCTTTAGAGAGGAAGATTTTTTCCAGCAGTTTAAGGCTGGGTACGTGAACCGGCTCTTTGTCAAGAATTTGTTCAATATAATTAAGCGCCCTTTCTTCGTTTCCCATACGGAAATAAACATCTGCTATTTCCAAAAGCAGTTCTGAGCTTGTATTATCAAGCTCAAGTGCCTTATAGTAGACTTCTATTGCGTGTTTATAATGTCCTTTTTCTTTTAGAGCAAACCCTTCTTGTAATAAGTTTTTAATCATGTTTTCTAAATCCGATTAATTTATTGTTTTTTACTTCTTTTTCTTCTTCTTTAGTCGTATTGATAATAACGAGCACTTCATCTTCGCTGGACATTTTTAGGTTATTACGCGCAATAGCTTCCAGCCCGGCAACATTGGAAAAGTTTTTTATATTATCCTGAAGCTGTTCGTTTAACGCTTTTGCAGAATCTCTGGTTTTCGTAATCTGTACGATTTTTGCCTTATATGAAATAATTTTAGATATATTCAACACTGCACTGACAGTAATCTGAATAAGACACAGAAGAAGAATGATTGTTAAAAAAGAGTAGTAAAAACCGTTTGAGACATTGGAAGATTTAGCGCTTCTTCTTTCGGCCTCCTCTTTGCGGTTTTTGTTAATAACCCTTTTGGGTCTTTTTTGTTCTTGCGATCTATACCTCATAGTATCCTTACAGTTTAAATCCGGTTGTGAAATTAACAGCAGAACTTTGGGTTCCGTTTGCGTAATATGATTGAGCAACCCCTAGTTCAAATTTCAGAGATTCTGCGTATTTTTTCAACGCCGGATTATATACAAGAATAATTTCATTTTTATTTTTTGGTGCATTAACATAATTTGTAAACGAGTCCTTGAGTGTCAGTTTGTCTGTTATGTGCCATTCCGGCGTAATTCTGACTGTTCCGTATTGAGAGCCGATATCTTGTGTTGCAGACTGTTTGAAAGTCGTATCTAAAGAGAAGTATTTAGGTGCGTCATATCTCAGAAAAACTCCTGTAGATGATTCCATTTGGGAGAAAGACAATTCTTCGCCCCACAATGTTCCGTAAGTTACCCCTCTGAATTGTTCTGAAATGCTTCCGCTCAATGGTAATATATCTTTCAGATTATTCCTGCTTATTGCCGCCCTTGCAAGGGCACTCCTGGGCGTGTTTGTATTGGTTTTTATATCCAAAATCTTTACAGGAAGCGTCAATGTGCGCTGCGGAATATTCACCTGAGGTTTTTCAATATTTTCATCCAAATAAATTGTTTCAACGGGATTATCATCATATTCAATCTGCCCGTTGAGTTTGTATGTTTCTTTAACCTGTTCTTCCGCAAGAACCGGCAAGAGATTTAAGCATATTAAACATATCAGAAGTAATCTCTTTTTCATACATACATTTTAAATTAAATATATCTTTATTTCAATTGATAAAAATACAAGTTTGCGAACTTGGTTCTTATGATTTTTATATATCCAACATTATCTGTTTTAATTTATATATTAAATATTCTTCGCTATTTTTTTCCAGATTATTCGGATTGTTTTTTTGCTTAATCTTTTCCTGAAGAGGAAGGATTTTTAAATTAGCCCTTTCTTGTTTTGCTATCATAGCGTTATATTTTCTTTGCGCAAGAACTATGTCTGCCGTGATTTTTCCCAAGGTTGATATACCGCTCATTCTGCCCTCTACATCCTTTAATCTTATTCTTAATAATGACTCTAACAAATGTTGAAGAGAATTGCTTGCGGATTGTTTTGCCTTATTTAAGTTCATTTGGGTATCTGCAGGTATAATATTATATTTTTTCATTATGTTAGAGCCAAGAGTAAGGATACTGTCATTTGTAACTTTATTGAGTTTTGTTTCGGTATCAAAGAAGATTTTTTTCAGCTCTCCCGAAAGCTTATCGGCCGCCTCCTCTTTTGTCATGCCTTGAGGAAGTTTCGCGCCTTCAAGCATATAATCAGTTAAATCTTTTACATTTGCTCTTTTTATGTATGAAGTTAAATTAACTGCTCTCAGAGATTGCTCAAGGCTCTGTTCTACAACATTTCCGGTATCAATAAGCGTAAATACTTTGTTATTATTTTTCTTTTTAAGAGCATTAATATCAATAAAGATGTTTCCGGGGTGAATATCTGCATGTATCACCTTTCCGTTCTTTTCAACCTTAACAAATTGTTCGGTCAAAACTCTCATATACTCATTAATCAAATTATCGATATCTTTTTTGCTTAAGCTTATATCGCCAAATTCAGGAGTTCTTGCTTCTATACGCTTAATATACTGATTTAAAGTTTCAATTTTTTCTTCTTTTGTCTTTTTCCCTTCAAGAAGCCGGCCCAATCTCGATTCTCTACTGGGTTCTAAAAATAAGTGTGATATTTTATTTTCCTGTAAAGCTTCTTTATATAATCTTGCAGAATTTAGTTCTACCAAAGATTCAAGGCTTATGCCATTTGCTTTTTCCATTACATAAGCACCGTTTTTAACCTCAATCGGTTTAACGACATCCGCAATTTTTGTATACGGTACAAGTTTATTGGCGGCCTCTAGTTCATTTTTAAGGTTAATCTCTTTTGAAATGCCGGCTGCTAAATCTTCAACATTTTTCAATAAGAAAATTTTTTCGTCATTAGTGTAATTTTCAGAAATTTTAACCATATCGATAAATTTTTCTTTATCTTTAAGAATTTTATTTTCATCAATACCGTTTTTGATAATCTTTACGCAAACTTCTTTTCCGTCAGGACTCTTTGCAAGATAAGTTTCAGCAATGGTTCCGACGCCCAGAAGCTTTTTAATTTCATAACCGCTGCCTAAAGCGTTTGTTATATACTGTTTTGCCTCATCCAAAGTTCTGCTGGGCGGACAATTCTCTCTGAGAGCTTTGGTTAATTCACTTCTGTCATTTGATATTTGTTTAAATTTAACCGCAAAAATATTTTCATCAGTTAATTTTTTTATCTTCTCTTCAATTGAAATTCCCGAATCACAAATAATATCTTCGATTGCTCTGTTGCCAAGCAGTACATCCTGCAAACTTTCATACGCAGATCTGCCGGCATAATCAGGCTCTTTGAGCGTTGCTTTTTCCAGCTTATCTGTGGCTGTTTTTAAATTTTTGTCAAAAATTTTGATAAAATTACCGTTTTTGACTAAAGGCACCGCTGCAGCAGCAGTTATAACACCGGTTAAGATTCCGTCTGTTTTTAAATTATCAATATAGCTGCCGAAAGATTTCTTTTTGTCTGTTTTATTCGCAATAAAATATCTGTTTAAACTGTTTCCGATAAGATAAAGAGGCGCACCTATCATACCGCCTAAAGCAATAACAGGAAACATCAGGCCGTTAATCGCGCCGGAAGTAAAGTTTTTAAAATTAGTTTTAATACGCTCTTTTCTTAATTTTTTCTTTTCTTGTTTTGCGCCATATTTTTGATAAGCGTTTCTTGCATTCTTTTTACCGTATACATTTTCATCAACAATAAATTCTTTAGAGCCGGCTCTATTGAATTTTAACAGCCAGAATTTTGTACTTCCCGCAACAATGGCAGACATTCCCAACGTCATCCCCATAAGTTTTTTATTAGATTTGCATAAATTGATGAGTCTTTTTGCAGACTTAGCGGGAATGCCGAAATCCTCTGCTAACTTAGTTATATTTTTATTCAGAATAGCCGCGGAGTTAAGCATTTTCATTTTTCTTCTAAGCGTAAAATAAGTAATGCCGCCGGCTGCAGCAGATGCGGCATCACCTGCCAGCTGCGCTGAATTTTCCTGTGATGTTTCATATTTATGAATGATATCTTGAACATCTTTTTGGCTTGTATTGCCCGTTTTTGAATCAGCAATAACTTTTTCAACTTTTTTAGAGCCGACTCCAAGGCCTGTCAAATTTTTAATTTTATTATAGAGTTTTTCTATCAGACCGTTATTTTTACGTTTCTCACGGCGGAAATACTCATCAGGAGTGACTTTTGAAGATTGTGGGGTTATTATATGATTTGATACATTCTCAGAGTTTTGTATTTGTAAATTATTAACCGGCAAGCCTGCTGTAATTTTTGTCATAATTATTCCTTACTTTCATCTTACATATTATTATAAAGTCTTAAAAATATTAAAAATTGCTATTTTTATTACAATTTTCAAATTATTCATCCTTCAACCTGGTCGGATTTTCAGCTAAACAAATTATTAATGATAATGACTATCCGGATAGAGAATGTCAAAAAATTTTCGTGAATGATATATGTGTTAGAAAATAAGGAGGAACAAATGAAAGATAAAATTGTACAAAGAAGTTTTTTTATAATAATGCTGGGCTTTTTTTTTACGACTGGTCATGCTGAAGCAGCAGATTCGATTGCTGTGGTGGATTTGCAGAAAATAGTCAGCAATTCATCCCAGGTCAAGCAGCTAAAGCAGGAACATTCAAAGAAAATGGATGAGTTAAACAAAATAATAATAAACGCAAGAGGGGCTATTTCTAATGAGACGGACAGCGCAAAAATTTTACAGCTTGAAGAGAAGTATACCAACGAGTTTAATGCCAAGAAAACCGCATTAGAGAAAGAGTACAATACCAGATTGAATGCAATAGAAAAGTCCATTCAGGATGAAATCGCTAAAAAGGCGCAGAAAGATAAATATGACTATGTTTTTGCAAAAAGTGTAGTGCTTTATGGGGGAAAAGACATAACAAATGAGATTAATGTGAAATAATATACCTTTTTGGTTAATATTATGCTATAATATAGCTATAATAAGTTAACCCAAGGAGACAATATTATGAATAAAAAGTTATTAATTTCGATATGTGCACTTTTTTCAGCTTTAACAATTCAGGCGATGGCAAACACGACTATTTATACTGACGAAATAGGAAGACTGCATTTTTTAGGTAAAGACCCGGGAGGTCGTACAATGCAGGAGATTCAGAATTTTGATAATCCTGAACAAAAAGATTTAACCAATATTATTTATAAAAATGAACAGGAAAATGCAGAGACTAAGGTTAATACAACCGCACCCGGCAGCGAATCGGATGCCGTTCCGGCTGTAGAAAATACTCAAACCGAACAGACAGAGCCTGTGCAGAAACACGAGAATAAATCAAAAGGTTCATTTACATTTAACAAAGGTTCAATGGATGCCTCTAACCCGTATACTTTTGGCGAGACCAATATAACTCCTTCGGAGAAAAAACCGGCCGCCAAAACCGGAGGAAAGGTTTTTAAATCTTTAGAACGTGATAATTAGAAGTTATAAAAAAGGCGGGCGCTCAGAATGAGCGCCCGCCTTTTTTACTGAATAATTCAACCAAATATATGATGGCGGTCATGCCGGCATGCGTTAAAGTATTAGAGGTACAAATTGTACTTTACTTGACGGAGACGAGGTAAGTAAAATTGAAAAGATTCAGGTTTCGTTTGCAGGTAGTGCTTGACATGCGCGAGCAAGAGCTTGAACAAAGACAGATGGAAATGGCAAAGATTGTTGCTGTTTTAAACCAGCAAGAGGCGAAGCTTAAAGAAATCTATGACATTCAGGACCGAAACAGCAAAGAACTGGAGGATTTATATAATTCTGATAATTTAGACCTGGTACAGATAGAAGGGCATAAAGCTTTTGGTATAAGGCTTACGGTAGATATTAAAAATCAGCAGAGAATTATAGATAATACCAGGGCAATTTTAAAAAGAAAACAGGAAGAAGTTCTGGAGGCTCACAAGAAGGTTGAGACGCTTAAAAAATTAAAGGAAAAACAGGAAAAAGAGTTTTACAAAGAGTTTTATCTGGCAGAGATAAAGGAAGTCGACGACATAACTTCAGCAAGGTTCAATGTAGGATAATATGGCACAAGCGGTATTAAATAATATAAATAATGTAATGAGTTATAAACAGCCGGAGGAAAAGGCCTCCTGCCGTACAGCAATTGATGCCGGTGCAGAAACCGATTTTGAAAAATTGTTTGCAGGCAAGACAGAAAAAGCAGAGCAAAATAACGTAAAAGCTCGTGATACTCGGGAAAAAACAGAAGGTTACACTCTAGGCGATATAAAAAAAGGTATATTGCAAGAATCTTCGGAGGGTTTGCCGGAAGATGCAGACAGTGATATTTTATGCAACGAAGGAATATTTGAAAATGAAATGCTGTTTGATGTATTGCCTCAGGAGGAAACTCAGTCCGCAGAAGATGCAGAAGAGGCCGTCATAGAGGATATGCCTCCCGGTCTTGTTGAAGTGAGCACAGAAGAAATTACAGAAGAGACTGACGGAAATGAAGATGCAGAAGAAACAGAGAAATTAGAAAATACTGATACAAAGCATCAACAAAACAGCGCAGATGCTGTTGTTTCGGAAGTCATTCAGACTGCACAGCCTGTAATAAGCCGGGAAAATCAGGATTCTGAAACAGAAGAAGAGACTGATTATTCTCAAGAGAAAGTAAATACAACAACCGGAAATCCGGAAGAGGGACCGGAAGTAATTCAGCAGGAAGTTCCGCCTGACGATGCGGCAGTAAAGACAGAAAATAATCCGGACGTTAAGACTCTTGAAGATATTATTGAAGAAGAAATGATAGACGAGTTGAATATAGAGTCCGTAGAAACAGAGAGCGGGAATAATGAGTCCGATTTAATGCAGAATCAAACTCCTGAAGAGCAGGGGGTAAAAGCGATGTTACAGCTGGAAGCAGATTATTCCGGAGTAGAAAAAACACAATTACAGGCACCGTCCGTGCAAAACGCCGCAAAACCTGAAACAGCAAGCCCCGCCAGAATTTTGGATCAAATTTCTAAACATCTTGAGGGTCTTTATAACAGTACAAAAGTAAATATTGTGTTGAATCCTGAATCGTTAGGCCGTGTTTCGGTTCAATTGATAAATACCAATGAAGGTCTGTCCGCTCAGTTTACGGTAACGACTCAGGAAGCAAAAAATATGCTCATGAAAGGGCTGGATGGTTTGAAGGAAACTCTGACAGCGCACGGTGTTAATGTTGACAATGTAACAGTCAAGATGAATGACGCCCAAGAGAGTGAGTATAACCCGGATTGGACGGAACAAGAGGGCTCAAGAGGCGGAAACAAGGAACAGAATCCGCACAAAGAACGGCAAGACAAAGAACAGTTTGAAAAAATGATGTCTTTCGTTCAGGAAGAAAATGGTAAAGTATAACAAAACGGGAGAAGGTTATTATGAGTGTAATAAGCGATCAGATAACAACAATGCAGAACCAGACTGCATACAATCAAACAAATAACAATACTACAAAAAGTTCAGATACGAGTGACCCAAATATGTTTTTGACACTCATGCTGCAACAGCTTCAAAACCAAGATCCGACTCAGCCTACAGATAATACGGAATGGCTGTCTCAACTGGCTCAGTACTCTTCATTAGAACAGATGACCCAGATGAACGAAGGCTTCCAAGACTGTATGTCATATCTATCAGCTATGTACAACGATATGGTTACAAATGCCGAAATCACACAGACACTCTCTTTAATAGGCAAGGATGTAACAATCTCAATCCAGGATCCGGATGATAAAGAGAAGACTCAAGAGATAACCGGTACCGTAACAGAAGCCAGTTTTGAAGACGGTTCCGGCAAAATAAAAGTTAACGGAGAGTACTATTCAATTGCGAATATTGTATCTATAAGAGAGCCCGGCGAGTCAGATAATATTGCCGGAGAAACAACAGATAATACGAAATCATAAAACCAGATAATCAGGAGGAAATAATGTCACAAGCTCTACACACAGCAAGTACCGGTATAAATGCCGGCCAATCCCAGATTAATGTAATCGCAAATAACGTTGCGAACATTAATACAACAGCATTTAAGGCTGCTAATATGACATTTGAAACACTGTATTCAAATACATTGTCTTACGGAAGTGCCGCAACAACAGACGGAGGCGGAACAAATCCGAAGCAGATAGGGTTAGGTGTAAAAATCGGCGGAATAACAAGGAACTTTGCATCAGGCGACTTTGTAAGCACCGGGCGTGATATGGACTTGATGATATCAGGAAACGGCTTTTTTGTAGTACAAGACTCTGAAGGGAAGCTCTATTATACAAGAGACGGCGTGTTCAGCACTGACTCGGAAGGTAATGTTGTAACCCAGTCCGGTATGAAAGTAGTTGCAGCAGAATCTCCGTATTCTAATGCAAGCTCAGGCAAAACCGTAAAGGTTCCGAAAAATCTGAGCGCAAATGTACAGGGCGACCCGAATCTGGGTAATAAAAGATTAAGCCAGCTGAATAATGCAAAAATTACATCAGGAACCATAACCTGTACTGTTCCGGGTGAACCCGACCCGATTACACTTACAGTGCCGGAAGGCGATCCTACAATTAATGATATTCTAAACTCATTTAATCAGTCTCTGGACGGAACAGGAGTAACTTTTAGTATAGAAAACGGCAGAATCAAATATGACGGCGACATTTCATTTGAGTCTGCAACAACAAACTTTTTAGGAGAAAGCGGACTGGGTAACAGTAACCCGTCAGATCAGCTCAGCCAGACTGTTACCTTGCAGGAAATGGTTAATTACAACGATCCGCAGGCTATAACACTTATGTCAACGACCGTTGATGAAAATGGTATTATCGCGGCCACATACAGCGATGGTTCAATTTTGACCCAATATGTAGACGATACCTATACGGTGCAATGGAAATATACAACTCCGGAAGGTGTTACCATACGCGGTCTTGACGTTGCTGCGAGCGGTGCCACAATAGAAGAATCTAATTTTGTTATCGAGCTTGCAACAATGGTTAACGAGGAAGGGCTTGTTTCAATTAACAATAACCTTTGGCAATGGGGGGCTGACGTAGGTGAGGTTTACTACGGTATGGCAGGTGAAGTATCCTTCGGCTCAATAGAATCCGGCGGATATGAAGGTTCTAATGTTGATATCGCTGCAGAGCTTACAAATATGATTACGGCTCAGCGTATGATTCAGATGAACTCAAGAGTTTTCTCAACAGCAAGCAGCATAATGGAAACTCTGGCTTATCTGGGACAATAGGGTTTATAAGTTGAGTAGTTTAGAAGTTGAATAGAAGTTTATTTTCTACTAAACTTCTAAACTGCTAAACTACATAACACCATAAAGGCATGCCTTTTTTGAAAATTTTTTTCAAAAATTTTGTCAAATTCTTAACAAAAACATGAAAACTTAACAAAACTTAACAAACTGGACATGGTCGAAATCCATGTGAATCATGGGTTTCGGCATGTTCGGGAAAATGGCAAAAGTTGTTACAAATAAAGACTTGTACACGCCATGATTTCTATTATATAATACAAATGAGGGTTGAGGGGAAATGTTGATACCATCACAAAACTGGGGCGAAGATGTTCCGATAGATAGTTTGCGGGTAAAAGCAAATCTTCAGGAAATCCTCAAACAAATCGCACCTTATAACGTAAAAATAATAGCAGTAACCAAGTATTTCGGGCTTAAGGCGATAGAGGCCGGTTACGAAGCCGGGTTGAGAGATTTTGGCGAATCCCGCGTAAAAGAGGCTGTGGAAAAAATAGAAAAGTTGCCTGATGAGATTAGACAAAATTCAACCTTCCACTTCATCGGTCACTTGCAGACTAACAAGGCGGAAAAAGCCGTCAGGTATTTTGATGTAATTCACTCCGTCGACTCGCTGAAGCTCGCTAAGATTGTCTCAGAGTGTGCCTGTAGTTTGAATAAGCGAGAGAGAATTTTTTTACAGGTGAATAATGCCGGTGAAGAACAAAAATCCGGTTACACAAAAGAAGGACTGAGAGAAGATTTGAAATCGATTCTTGAGCTTGACGGCATACAGGTGCAGGGGCTTATGAATATGGCGCCTCTTGGTGCCGGAATTGATGAATTGAAATACTTGTTCGGCGATATTCGAAAGTTCAGAGATGAGATTGAAAAAGAATTTGATGTAAGGCTTCCGGAACTGTCAATGGGGATGAGTGATGATTTCCTCTGTGCGGTAAAGGAAGGCGCAACAATTATCAGAATAGGACGAAAATTATTTAGTTAGAAAATAAATGGAGGAGAAATGGCATTATCAGAAGGATTAAAAGGCTTTGTAAATTTTTTCACAAGAAGCTTTAATGAAAATGACGAAGGGGCATTTACGGATTTGATTGACCGTGAAGGTGATTATGATACAGACGGAACTTTGGCTTTGGATACTATGTATCCGACAAGAGTTAAGCCGGAACGTTCTTTTGACAGAGAATCAAAAGTTGTTTCCCATCCAAACTCTTATAAATCCGGTGAAGTTACTGTAATTGAGCCTCGTTCTTTTTCAGAATCCGCTCAAATAGTAAAAAAGCTGATTGACAAAAAGACTGTGATTCTTCATTTAGACTTGCTTGACAAAGAACAGTCCCAAAGGACGATTGATTTTATCTGCGGTGCTGCTCATGCGCTAGACGGAACAGCTCAAAAAATCAGTGATATGGTATTTATCTTCACTCCTAGCAATGTTTCTCTGTCAGTAGAAAATGGTGCGGTACAGAGCAAGTTCGCAGAATCTTTGTGGAACAAACCTCTATAGGGGGGGGAGTAAATGAACTGGTTCGGATATAATCCTACAAGTTCAAACATCAAAAATGTAAGTTTAAAATATAATATATTGATTTGTGATAGTTGGATTTTCAGGATGCATTTGCATCCTTTTTCTTTTACCGGGGATTTATATCCCAGATTACACTTAAAGTGCAAATTTGGTGTAAGTTGTATATAAGTTCCTTTTATTATTACTTTACTTTTCTCCCCTTTTGTAGTAATCATGAGGATGTAAATGTAATTTACGGTAAAAGAAGGAGAACTCAAATGAGTGAAAGAAGATTAGTCGGAACAGGCGAAATGTTCAAGAAAGCATTGGCAGGCGGTTACGCTATCGGTGCTTACAATGTTAACAACATGGAAATCTTGCAAGCTATTGCAGAAGCTGCAGAAGAAACAAGATCTCCGATTATTTTACAAGTATCAGCAGGTGCAAGAAAATATGCTAATCAAACTTATTTAATCAAATTGGTAGAAGCTGCTCTTGCTACAACTACAGTACCTATTGCACTTCACTTAGACCACGGTGCTGATTTTGAAATATGCAAAGCTTGTATAGACGGCGGTTTCTCTTCTGTTATGATTGACGGAAGCAGATTCCCGTTAGAAGAAAATATTAAATTGACAAAACAAGTTGTTGATTACGCTCACCCGCGCGGAGTTTCAGTTGAAGCTGAACTCGGTAAATTAGCTGGTGTAGAAGACGATGTAAAAGTTCATGCTAAAGATTCAACTTACACAGATCCGGCAGAAGCTGCAAGATTTGTTAAAGAAACAGGTTGTGATTCTTTAGCTGTAGCTATCGGAACTTCTCACGGTGCTTACAAATTTAAAGGCGAAGCTAAATTAGACTTTGAAAGACTTGCTGAAATCAAAAAAGCAGTTAACGAAATTGTAGGTTATGATTATCCGCTTGTTCTTCACGGCTCTTCATCAGTTCCAAAAGAATTTGTTGCAAAATGCAACCAGTTCGGCGGAAAATTACCTGATGCACAAGGTGTTCCGGAAGATATGCTTAATTATGCTTCTAAGCATGGTGTTGCTAAGATTAATATTGATACTGACTTAAGATTAGCAATGACTGCAACAATAAGAGAATTCTTTATTGAACATCCTGAAAAATTCGACCCGCGTGAATATATGGGACCGGGCAGAACTGCTGTTAAAGAAATGGTTATGCACAAAATGCGCGACGTATTAGGAACTGCAGGCCACGCTGACGACTAAGGGGTAAATATTGGTCGGCTATTAAGTGATAATTACCGGCTGGTATAAAGACTCCGAGGCCGCCTCAATGGTGTGACTGCCGGTGGAAAGTATGACGGACACAAACATTCGTTTGTGTCCGTTTTTTATGCTATAATGCCCTTATGAAAAAGAAAATTTTGATAATAGGAAACAGTGCCTCTGCCTATGCGCTCGCAAAAAAACTTGCGGAAAAACATGAGATTTTTATTACACCGGCTTCTGATACGCTGAAAGAGTTTGCGGTTTGTCTTGATATAAGAGAAGATAATGCAGCAGAACTTCTTGAATTTGCTGTGGAAAATGAAATTGATCTTACTATTGCGGTTTCTGAAAAAGCCGTAAAAAGTGATATAGCTTCCAAGTTCGCTCAGAATAATCAGCCGCTTTTTGCACCTTCTGCAAGCGCAGGAAAAATAACTTTTGATAAAGCGCTTGCAAAAAAAATTCTCTATAAACTCCGTATTCCTACTCCTAAATTCGGGGTTTTTGAAAAGCAAAATATGGTGATGGATTATATAAAAAATCTTAAAAATCCATTCGTTCTAAAAAATGATGCACCTCATAGCGCAGTTGTCTTTACCTCTTATGCAAATGCGAAGTCATTTGTTGATGCGAGTTTTATTGAAAAAAATAAAAAAATGATTATCGAGGACTATATTTATGGCACTCCGTTTGCTTTTTATGCCGTAACTGACGGGTATAAAGCTCTGCCGGTCGGTTCATCTGTTACATACAAACATGCGCTAGAAGGAGATGGGGGCCAGCTTACTACAGGAATGGGTGCCTGTTCGCCTAATTACAAATTGACTGTTGAGCAAGAGTATTTCTTAATGGATAATGTTATTTATCCTGTCCTTGATTATTTGGAAATAGAAGGTAATCCTTATCTTGGGATTCTGGGTGTTAACGGTGTACTGACAGAGGATGGCAGAATTTTTGTTCTCGGATGGCTCTCATTCCTCCAGGATTGTGATACGGCTTCTGTTTTGGATATTTTGGATGAAGATTTATACGGATTATTTAAATCATGTGTAGTAGGCTCTTTTAGCGATGAGGTTGATTCAATACGGCTGCGCGAAAAATATTCCGCTTCACTTGTACTAACAAATAAAAACAGAGTAAATAAAGAAAATGCAGTTCAGGGACTTGATAATCTTGATGAGGATACTATTGTAACTTTTTATCCTGCTGTTAAAAAGAACAGGTATTTAGAATTAGAAGCAGACTATGGCTCGGTATTATGTTTGACCGGGTCGGCTTCTACGTTATCAAGAGCTGTGGATAAAGTTTACGACGAAGCCGCTGCTCTGTGCTTTAACGGGATTTTCTACAGGAAAGATATTGGACGTATAAAAATCTAGCTTAACATTTCTTTACATTATTGGTTAAAAAAGGCAATTTTTTATTCCGTAAATACTTTATATATATACGAGTGACAATTAAATATACAGAGTATAAAGGAGTACATTATGGCAAGAGTTTTGATTTCAATGCCTGAAAGCTTTTTAGGCAAAATTGACGAAGTAGCTGAGAATGAAAGCAGATCACGTTCTGAGTTGATTAGAGAGGCTTTGAGGAGTTATATTACACGTTCTCAGGTTCGTCAAAACACTTTGGCAGATAAAAATGCCAGAATTTTAGAGGCGCTGCTGGATTAACAGGGTAAATAGCTGCAGGCATTTGATTAAGCGGCTTTACCCGGCTGGCGAGGGGATTTAGGAAAATAAACACAAGAAAACGCGAGGAAAACACGAGGAAAACACGAGGAAAGACAGAAAGACGAGAGAAAAAAGAAAAAATGCGAAAGCAAAAAAAACAACCATAGGGATTCTGCTAAAGTAGACTCCCTTTTTTTTTAAGTGAATGAGTGAGGCCTGAAGGGTGCGTTTATGAAGTGACCAAAGTGATTAGGTGATCAAGTGACCAAGAATTTATAACTACTTTTCAACTGTTTAAGTGAGGGGTGAAGCGTGAGGAGTGAAGCGTGCGTTTATGAAGTGACCAAGTGATCAAGTGATTAAGTAATCAAGAATTTATAACTGCTATTCAACTATTCCACTCATCCACTCTTCAACATTTATAACTTCTCCTAAACTCCTAAACTTATCAACTCCTCAACCAAGGCCAGCACCCACCTAACCTCCCTCATTAGGGAGGGATAACTGCCCCCTTCCCTAAATGAGGCACTACTGTCCGGTAAAAAAAAGAGCATAAAAAAGCAAGATGTAGCAAATAAAAGCTATTTCCCGTGTATTAAAATCGACCG
>CALVBV010000045.1 GCA_944325815.1 Candidatus Gastranaerophilales bacterium | reverse complement strand
TGAATTTCATTTGATAGGTCCTTTAGAGCTTCCATCTAAATTTGAAAGGTTTTGTAAACAGGTTTATAAACATAAATACATGAATTATTTAGAACTGCAAAAATATGTATCTCAAATGGATATAAATATTGCCCCATTAGAAATCAATGATTTTAATAACTCCAAAAGTGAGCTAAAGATATTTGAATCAGCCCTGCTCAAAATACCTTCCGTAGTTTCACCTATTATTCCTTATAAAGAATGTATAAAGGATGGACACAATGGTTTTATTGCTTCAAATACTGATGAATGGTATGAGAAACTATCTTTATTAATCAGAGACGCCGAATTAAGACAAAAGATGGGTGAAAATGCGTATAAAGAAATTGTACCCAAATATTATATTGAAAATAATATCGATGAAATTATTGACTTATACAGAGAGATAATAAAAAAAACAAAAGAGGAAAAAATAAAATGAAGAACAGTTTATTTAATAAAGCAGCAGACGAATTGCACGATATTTATACAGTGTTAGGAATAAAATTTAAATTTCTAGATTATAAGAAGTTACGTAAATTAAGAGAAACGCTTAAACAACAAAAATCTGAAATTAATATATCACCTGATATTCCCCTTATAATAAACAATGTTGCCGAACTTTTGGGTTACTCCACCGCCAATAATAGAGATATTCTGCGAAAAAATTTAACACAAATAGAAATTGAGCTTTTTTCTTATTGTAACCGTCAGTGTTGGTTTTGCCCGAATAGTTTTATAGACAGGCACAGTAGTAATATATTTATGGATGAATATTTATATTTAAATATTCTAAAACAACTATCAGAAATAGATTATTCTAATGTGATAACATATTCAAGATATAATGAACCATTATCACAAAAAGAATTTTTTCTAAAAAGTATAAAACTTGCTAGAGAATACTGTCCAAAAGCTTTGATTAGGACCAACTCAAACGGAGATTTTTTAACATCGATAGAATATCTTAATGAGCTCGCAGATGCAGGTTTAAATGAACTCTCTGTCCAATGTTATTTAAACGAAAATGAAGTTTTTAGTGTCAAAACTTTTGAAGAAAAAACTCAAAAGTTCGCCAAGAGATTTAATTTAAATTACCACATAGAAAATCATGATAAATATTCTATAGCATATTTTGATTATGAAAAATTAAAATTAACATATTCTATGTATGATTTTAAAAATATGGCAAATAACCGGGGAGAAACTCTTTCCCAAAATATTAAACCATATACAAGAACGGCTTCTTGTATTGTTCCTTTCCAACACTTATATATAGATTATAACGGTGATGTAATGCTATGTTGTAACTTGCGGCATGATGTAAAAGAACATCAAAAGTTCATTATAGGTAATGTCATGGAATCTTCTCTTGCTGATATATTCCAAGGTGAAAAAATTATAAATTACAGACGACTACTTGCGTGCAATGGAGAAAAAATATCGCCTTGTAATACTTGTAGATTTTTTACAGGATACGAACGTGTTGATTTGTGTAAAATATAAACTCTTTTTTCATGCTATCATAGAAGAAAAAGGAGAGTATTATGTTAACTAAAATTTCAGCTTTAAAAACTAATTTCACTGGTGTGGATTTCTCTAAATACGCATCTAAGACTGCTCAATTTGTTAAAGAATTTTCGTCGCGCGTAAACCAGCCCGGAAAATTCCTCAACTGGGTTGATTTGCCTAAATTACAGCTCACAAGGCTCGATGAGATTTTCTCTCTTGCCTCCGGGCTTAAAGCACAAACAGGCGCCGATAAACTCTGCGTTCTCGGTATCGGAGGCTCTAAGCACACTGTTGAGCACATGCTCGGTATTAACGGACTTAATATTAACGGAGATAAAATCCTTTTCTACTCCGATGTTGATTCTATAAGCCTCGCAAGATTCTTGTCCAAACTGGATAACGATGTTTTATCCTCAAACTACCTCATTGCCTCTAAATCAGGCTCTACGTTTGAAACCAAAGACGGATTTTTGAGAATACAAAAAATGCTTGAAGAAGCTTATATGGCTAAAGGCCAGTCACAAGAAGAGGCTCAAAAATCAGCAGCTAAGCACTTAATTGCTGTTACGGACAAAAACGCTGAAAAGAGCGAGCTTAGAAGAACTTCTAACGAGAACGGATGGCTCGGCGATTTGTATATTCACGACGATGTCGGCGGAAGATTCTCGGCTTTCGACGACCACGCTCTCTTCACTCTTGCGTTTGCAGGAATGAAAAAAGAAGATATGGCTTCTATGCTAAAAGCAGCTCAAGAAGTCTCAACCCTTGCGCTTTCTGACGATTTAGAATTGAATGACGCTTTGAAAGAAGGTATTTTCTGGGCTGACGCAAAACTGAACGAAATTGAAGCTTCTGTTCATCAGTATATGGGCTCTATGTTTGAAAATACTGTTTACTGGCACGCACAAATGCAAAATGAATCTGTAAAAGATACCCTAAAACAGATTGCAAAGGTTCCGGACGCTATGCACCATTCAGCAGAAGCACACTTTAATCCTGCAAACAAACTTGTATTTGCACTTACGGTTCCTGTCGATAACGGTGTTTGTTCAGAAAACGCAGAAGCATATATCGGCGCGTTAACCAAATCTTACGAATCAACAGGCGCTTTCTTTAAAGAATACGTTGAAACTTCTAAGCTTGGCCTAACCCCTGAGGCAGCAGGCGCGCTTACTCAGCTGAGAGCTTTTGCAACTGTTTATCAGGAAATTGTTGAAGCTGTTATGCAAAACAAAGAACTTCCGGAAGTTCTGGACAGCGTTTTACAGCCGCACGTTGAGTTTTACAAGAAAAACTTAAAAGGCGGTGTAGTTGTTCCGGGAAGAATTTCTTAAGGTTTAAAGATATGATGGGGCGGACAAAACTTCTGTTTTGTCCGCCCTTCTTTATTCTGCTCTTTTTATGCTAAAATAAAGATTATGGAAAAGGTTTTTCTTGTTTTCAATACAGCCGCTATTGGCGATATGCTTGTTACTAACACGCTTGTCCGGAACATAAAGTTTTATTATCCGGAATCGAAAGTTGTATTTATCTGTAACACACCTTTTGCAGATGTCGCAAAATATCAGGAAGGTGTAGATGATGTGGTTATTTTTGACAAGAAAAAAGACAAATCCTTGAAGGGTGTATTTAATTTTGTAAAAAATTTTCCTTACAAAAAGCCTTTTGCCTCTTTTGTTACGTATTCAAACGAAAGAAATATCTTGATATCAAGGCTTTTGGGCGCTAAGCATGTTTTATCAAACCACAAAGGGATTTACGGACTTTTGAATACAAGAGAAAAATTCAAAATTCCGGAATACATTCACATGAAAGACCGCTGGGCGGGAATGATTAAAGCTCTAACAGGTGAGTATCAAAACCTGCCTATCAAATACAATCCGCCTAAAGTTAACACGCCTGTTATTGAATTGGTTAAATCGCTTAAACACCCGGTTGTTATAAGTACGACAAGCAACTATTACAAAAAAGATATGCCGGTAAATGACTGTGTTGAATTATTCAAATTGATGAATAATGAAGGCTTAACCCCTGTTTATACAGGCGCAGGCGTTGTAAGCGAAGATTTTGCAAAAAAACTTGAAGGATGTGAGTTTGTAAACCTTGTTAATCAAACAAGCTTTGTAGAGCTTGCTAATATTATGAAGATTTGCGAGAACTGTATTACGGTTGACACAGGAACTTTGCATTTTGCAAACGCTCTTGATATTCCTGTTGTAAGTATTTTTTATGATGGTCATACTGATATGTGGGCGCCGGATGAAACTTTATATAAAGCTAAAACGCTTGACGGATATCATTCTCCGGCAGATATTATGAGTGCTTATAATGGACTTTGCGGGGCAAGGGTATGAAATTAGTTAGATATTTTGATGGACATATTATCATAAATTTATTTGGAGTAATTATCAGGATAAAACACTCCAAACCTTATAACTGTCCGGAAGTTACGGCGCTCGGGGTCACGAAAATCAAGCGGGAAGAGAAGGTTATCGTCTCGCTTACGAGCTTTCCCGAGAGGATTAATATTGTTACAAAGACTATTAAAACGCTTTTAAACCAATCTATGAAGCCTGATGAAGTAATCTTGTGGCTTGCGCCCGAACAGTTCCCGAATAAAGAAGCTGAGCTTCCAAAAGAACTGCTTGATTTGCGCCAGTTCGGGCTTACAATTGACTGGTATAAAGACATACGCTCGTATAAAAAAATTATTCCGACGCTCAAGAAGTTTCCGAATGCTGTAATTATTACGACGGATGATGATATTTATTACGCGGAAGATACGGTTGAGAGTTTGTATAAATCTTATCTGGCTCATAAACATGAAGTTCAGGCTCACAGGTGTGATTGGGTTAAAGTTGAAAAAGGCCGGATTGTCTGGGAAAAGACAAGAGAGCTTTTTAAAGACAAACACAGAGGACAGGCGAGTTTTCATAACAGGCTTACGGGATACGGCGCTGTTCTATATCCGCCAAACTGCTTCTGCAAAGATGTTTCTGACGAGAATTTGTTTAGAAAAATTCTTCCGACACATGATGATGTCTGGCTCTGGGCTATGACTATTCTTAACGGATACAGGACAAGACTTGTTAAAGGGTATTCTGAATCAATAAATTATGTCGAGGATTCCCAGCAGTACGGCTTGTGTAAGATTAACAAACCCGGCGCGGGGATGTCATTAGCCCAAGCTTACGAGGCAATTCTGGAGAAATATCCGCAGATTCTTGATATACTGGAGAAGGAATGAAATCTTTATTCTGGCAGATTGTTAATAACTTAATAAAAATATTTCTGGAAGTCTTTATTTTTGACAGAAGAATCCGAAGGATTCTGAAAGGAAACTGGGCAAAATTTTACTTATATAAGTATGTAAAAAAAGCTGTCAGGAATTATCAAGCTCTCCCCTCTGACGGTTCTTCCGATATTATCTGGCAGTATTGGGAAAGCCCGGACGGTTCAATTCCGCCGCTTGTTCAGGCCTGTCTTAACAGTGTAGAACAGTTTAAGGGCAAAAGAAAAAGAATTTTGCTCACACCTGATACAATCCGCAATTATGTTGAGATTCCGGAGATTTTTTTGAAACTTAAAAAAGACGGCGTAATCAAAACAGCATTCTTTTCAGATGTTTTGCGAGCCTGTCTTTTGATTCAAAATGGCGGAATCTGGATTGACGCAACAGTTCTGCTTACGGATGAACTGCCGGATTATATTACAGAGGCGGATTTGTTTGTGTTTCAAAATGACTTGAAAATCGACCTTGACGGGTTGAATATGGCGAGCTACTTTATTTCCGCCAAAAAAGGAAACAGAATCCTTGCTCAGACACTAAAGGCGCTTGAATATTATTGGAGAGAAAATAATTTTTTGGTAAACTATTTTACTTTTCTCCATACTTTTACTATGATAACAAAGTATAATAAAGAATTATTCTCAAAAGTTCCGTTTTTTAGCTTTCTTCCGGTTCAATTAACACAGGGCGAGCTATTGAAGGAATTTAATCCTAAAAGATGGGAAGAATTGAAAAAGATGACCTCGGTTCACAAGTTAACACACAAGCAGTCAGTTCTTACAAAGGAAAAGAAGATTAATCTTAAAGGTACATTGTATGAACATATTTTAGAGGAGTTTCAGTAATGAAGATAAGCATAGCTTACGCACCGGATGATAAATATGTAAACCAAACAGTTGTTTCAATTGTCAGCGTGCTGGAAAACAACAGAGCACACGATGTTGAAATTATTATAATGTATTCGACACTGTCAGCCGACAGCATGAAAAAACTCCGCGATACAGGTGCTAAATTAAGATTCATAAAAATGGATGAAAACAGATTCGCGTCGCTTCCTCTTTCATACTGGGTAACTGTGCAGGCATGGTTTAGAATACTTCTTCCTGATATGTGCGATGATTTGGACAAAATTCTTTATCTCGACTGTGATACAATGGTTCTCGGCGATTTGGGCGAGCTATTCGGTACAAATCTGGATGGCAAATATCTTGCAGGGGTAAAAGATATCTGGGGAATAAACCGCTCTGCTGAACGACTTGGGATGCAGACTACATCGTACTTAAACTCGGGGATGCTTCTTTTGAACTGTAAATATTGCAGAGAAAACCGCTTCTTTGATAAAATCGTTGATTTTGCCCAAAATAATGCCAAAATCATAAAATTTTGCGATCAAGATTCCATAAACAAAATTGTTGATGAAAACAAACTTGTAATTTCACCTAAATATGATTTTATGGATCCATGGTGGAGAAACGGATATTATGAGTATTCTGGTGAGTACGAGCAAGAGTATCTGGAAGCTTTTACAAATGCCGTTATTGTTCACTTTACAGGGCCGAAACCTGTATTCAAGGGCTGTAGAAATGCTTATAAAGATATCTGGTGGGAGTATGCAAAATTGACACCAATATACGACGAACTCCAAAGGGATTATGAAAACTCTAAAGAACCAGCCCCGGATTTGAGCTTTAAAGACAAAGTTTTTTCAATAAAAAATGAGTATTCAGGAAAAACAAAGACAAAATATTTAAGAGCTTTCGGCTTAAAGATTAAAATAGGAAAAACTCTCACACCGGATGATATCGACAGAAAATACCGGAAAAGGGAACACAGAAAATTGTCTAAAATAAAATTTGATGTTCCTCCGTATTATGCAGAAGATTACGATAAAAAGACAGATATTGATTTAATCACCATATCATTCAACAACCCGAAAGTTGTTGAATACCAGATTAAGCTTATTCGTAAATTCGTAAGCGGAAACTGCAGGCAGATTATCTGTGATAATTCAAATGTTAAAGAAAAGTCTGAATCAATAAGAAATGTATGTGAAAAACTCGGGGTAACATTTATCAGAATAACAGCCAGTCAAAATCCGAATGGTTACAGCGATTCACACGGAATTGCACTAAACTGGGTTTATCAAAACATCGTAAAGAAAAGGCAGAATAATTTTGCGTTCCTTGACCATGATATCATGCCGGTAAGTCCTGTAAATATTGATACCTATTTAAAAGACCAAGATTTTTACGGTACTTACGGTTGTCCTCATAAAAGATATATTTTAAATAAAGATATGTGGTATCTGTGGCCGGGCTATTGTTTTTACAGATACGATGTATTAAAAAATAGAAAAATAAATTTCGGCAAATGGCGCAGGTTTGGTTTTTTAAAAGTAAAAGTTGTTGGTGCTGATACCGGCAGTGCAAATTGGCCGGTTCTGTATTCTAAATATGATTCAAAAAAACTGAAATTTGCAAAATCATTCCACTGGAATATAAGAACGAACTCTCCTGTTAAACCGGAAGATATACGTGCGTTAGCCCAGACTGATTTAGTTCAGTATTTTGACAACAAAAGCTGGCTTCACGTAATAGACGGTTCAGAATGGCAGGATTCTCACGGCAAGACAGAGATAGTTTACAAACTGTTTGATGAAATTCTAAATGCTTAACCGTAAATCTCCTTTTAACTGCCGGGTTAACCTGAAAGAATCTTAGGTAAATCTCCCCCCCCCCCACCCCACTCTGTCCATAAAATTATCAGCATATTCCGTCAAAGCTGCGGGCGAGATTATGCTGTTCTGCCAATATTATGTTTATAATAGTACTCAAAGCTGCTATTTCTCGGGCTTTGTCAAAATTATATTCACAATAGTCTTTTGCTATTTCCAATAAATCGATATTCATTGTGATTTGCTCTTCTATCAAAGAAATTTTTTCTATCAATACTTCCGTTTCCATATCAATAATATACAAAAATCCCCTGATTTTGTCAATGCCATTTTGGAAAATACATTAAAATTTTATCAAAGCAATATATTAGTAATTCCGGTTTCTATTACAGTAATATTATATTTGTCTGCCAAATCCGCCACATCTTTGGGCGCCTCCGGAACTATTATCAAACTAATCCTTCCTTGCGCCGCAGTATTAACATCATGAATACTTACAGGCATATCGGAGGCAAGTATTGCATCTTTTGACCTCTCGCAGGAATAGTCCAGAGCAAATTCAACAGAAGCGGAATGCAAGCCCTGTGCTATTGCGGAAGTTTTTAAATCTTTTGCTATTACTATTGATTGAGAAGAAGCGTGTTTGGCTATTTTCCACGCAAAGACAGCATCTTCTATCTGTTCTACCACAGGCTTCTGCTTTGTTACTATTTTAAAAGTATCTTTATTGAGTTCACTCAAGTTTGGACTTTGTATCAAAGTTCCCAGAGATGTCACTTTTATGTCATCCTGCAAAAACTTTTTATAATCTTTTAACGGAGTATTTATCTTAACATAACAAATGTTCCTGCGCTTAAGAAAGTCTATTGCACCTTGAGTAAAGGCAGGCGCAGCTATTATATTTGAAGTGCCGAGCATTTTTACTATATCACTGTCTGCTTCGGCTGACAAAACAAGCGTTGATTTCACAAAATCTACCGGATTGGAATCCATTGTTCTCTGCACAGCCTCTTCCAGAGTTTTCCCGAGCGAAACAGCACAAATTCCCGTTCCTAATGTTGTTACCGCTGCGTTTACATCAAAAAACTCACTAACTACGTCCAATCCTTTAGAAATACTTATTATTTCTATATAAGACAAACTTCTGCTTGCCTCATAATCAATAGTTTTTTCATTTTTAACTATTTCTGCTTTTTGGTAAATATTTTCACCGCTTGTTAAATTTTCCATTACATCTCCTTATTCTATTTGCCCGACTGGCGCTGATGTCATCGGAACAGGTGCCAGAGCTTCCGGCTCTTCCTCAGTTCTTGCTGACGGAACTTCTATAGTCTGCGGTTCTTTTCTCTTCAACGGTGTAAAGTTTTGAAACATTTCCGTAGGTTTAATGCTCGTCGGTTTTATGATAGGCGCCTCCGGCGGCTGCTCAGAAGCTTTTTGGGCTTCTTCAAGTTCTTTTTTCTCCTTCTCTTCCAAAGCCTTTTGGGCTTCACTCTGGGGAATTATCGAGACTCCGGGCGCCTTAAACGGATTGAGAATAATTTCCGGATACTCAAAATCGGCATTACCGTAAGGCTCAGTTGCAACCTTCATAACATCTTTCCATATTAAAGCCGGGACAGTTCCGCCTGTTAAATTACCCATTCTTGAGTTATCATCATTACCAACCCAAACCCCTGTTACAACATCAGGAGTGAATCCTATAAAATACGCGTCTTTACTGTCATCAGTGGTTCCTGTTTTACCTGCAGCCGGTTTCCCTATATTTGCGGCACGGCCGGTACCGTTTGTAATAACCGTTTTCATAATAGCTGTCATTGTCGCAGCTGTATTCAGATTTAAAACTTTGCTTGAACGGGCCTTTTTAGCCTCATATAAAACAGTTCCTCTTGAAGATTCAACACGCTCTATCGCATAAGGCTCAACCTTAAATCCGCCATTTGCAAAAACTCCGTAAGCTCTTGTCATTTCAAACAGCTTTACACTGTTTGAGCCAAGGGAAATTGTATAGTCATAAGGGATTGGGGTTGTTATACCCATTACTCTTGCAAGCTGAATAACCGGTCTTACGCCGATTGCATCCATCAATCTTGCCGTACAGACATTAGATGAGACCATTAAAGCCGTGTAAAGCGGTATGGGCCCGCGGTATTTGTTACCATAATTCTTTGGAGTCCAATCTCCTGCTTTGAACGGCAAATCATCAATCATATCATTTGGAGAATATCCCTTTTCAATTGCGGCAGTATAAATAAACGGCTTAAACGCAGAGCCTGATGGTCTTACTGATTGTGTAACCCTGTCATACTGGCTCTTTGCATAGTTTTTGCCGCCAGCGTATACTAAAATTCTTCCGTCAATCGGGCTGAATGAAAATACCGCAGCCTGATTTTTATCCTGTTTTAAACCCCAGGCATTAAGATTTTTTAATATAGCCTCATTTGCTGCCACTTGGGCTTTATAATTCAAAGTTGTAATGACTTTATAACCGCCGTTTACTATCTCGTCTTCCGTAAAGCCAAGTTTTTGTAAATCTTTCATAACATAGTCGCAAAAATACGGTGCTTTGTTTGTCGCATACATTATAGGCATTGTTGAAAGCGTTATCGGGGCTTTTTTAGCCTTATCCATAGTTTCTTTATCAATGTATTTCATTTTATACATTCTCGTAAGAACCTGGTTACGACGTTTTTCCGCAAGTTTAATATTGTTGTATGGCGAATAAACCGATGGTGCCTGCGGAAGCCCTGCTATCAGAGCCATTTCCGGAAGCGACAGTTCATTAAGATTTTTATTAAAATAAATTCTTGCAGCACCCTTAACACCATAGGCGCCTGAGCCTAAATAAACATTATTCAGATACATTTCCAAAATCTTGTCTTTGGAGATTGTTTTTTCTATTTGAGCAGCTACCTGGAGTTCTTTTATTTTTCTTGTAAAAGTTTTTTCATTAGACAAAAATAAGATTCTTGAAAGCTGCTGTGTAATTGTACTTGCACCCTGGACAACATGACCGGCCAGAATATTTGCAACCATAGAGCGAGCAAGTCCTAAAATATCATATCCCGGGTGTTTATAAAAATTCTTATCCTCTGTTGCAATCAGAGCTTTTACCAAATCTTCCGGCACCTCTTTCAGCTCTACATTAGAATAAGCATAAGCTGCAAATGTCTTAATAACTTCACCGTCGCTTGCACAGAAGGTTGTTACAATATTCGGTTTTAATGTATTAAGATTTTTAATCGGAGGCAGCGATATCAAATAAAGCTTCAAAGCAATCATGCCGGCAAGCATCACACCGAGCCCGAAAACAAACAGCCCTGCCAGAAAATTCAGCGCCGGGTTATCTACAGTAACACGCTTTGAACCTCCGCGTTTACGATTCTTCGGAATATTGTAATTTCCCATTTATATACCTCGTTGTTTTTTTATTTAAATTTCAGTAATATATTATTAATTATTTTATCAAATAAATATATTAAAGGAGTTTTTTGGCAATATAATGTTAAGTTTTTTGACGATATTAAAAAACGAAATTTTATCATATTTTGTACCGGAAAAGATGGAATACAAGATTACCGGCAAATGCCTCAAATGCGGAAAATGCTGCAGATATATGTACAGCTTTGACACATACACAACTACTGATTTCAAAATAATGCAGTTTCTGTTTCCTGCCTACAGAAGATTTTATATAAGAGGCAAAGATGAAGACGGAAACCTGATATTTGCCTGCAAATACGTAACTGAAGAAGGCCTGTGCTCTGTTTATGACAAACGTCTCAAAATGTGCAGAAATTATCCTGCCAAAAAGATTTCTTATCCCGGAAAACTCCACCCCGGATGCGGCTATAAAGTTGAGGACAAAAGCTTTAATAAGTATTTAGAAAACTTAAAAAAACATTGACGAAAAAAATCCCTGCTTATATAATAAATTTACCGGACAAAGCATTATGATACACCCAATCTCACATATCAACACCTATATACCATTTGGCACTCATCCTAAAAAAGAAAAAAAGATTTCTACTCCCATGAAAGTCGGAATCGGTACGATTACAGCGCTTGCCGTAACAAGCGGTACTGTTTTAATCAAGAAAAAAGCCAAAAAACCAAGTCTTTGGAATGTGCAAGAAGATTTTTCCAGAATTTTCGGCCGCCCGTTTAGTATTGATGAAACAAAGGAACTGACAGAAAAATATAAAAAAATTTACCATAATAGAAATACCGAAACTTATATTACGGAATTAAACAAACAATTGAAAGAAGATTTCGGGTATAAAAACACTAATTTAGAATTAAATATAGACAGCACTCTGGGCGGCTGGAACAAAATCCAAGGCAAACTTTACGTAACACCTGCAGACAAAAAAACATTCTACCGGGTTTTACACAGACACAAAAGGGATATCTTTGTCACAATGGTGCATGAATATACTCACGTAAAACAATGTGAAATAGCATATAGAACATCTCCGGAAGAATTAAATAAAGCACTCATAAAAAGAAATTACAATGCGAGTTTAAATGACAAGTACAACCCTGAAAAAGAACTGCTGGAAAAAATGGCAAGAGAACAGAATATTACTTTTGAAGAGGCAAAACGGAAAAAACTGGAAGAACTCTATAATTCTCCGAGCGAATACAGATTAAAATGGATGGATGAGGCTTTTGGCAACAAGGAAAAATTTTCCGCTGATTCTGAAAAATTCAGAAAAGGCCAATTGTATATTTTTGAAAACGGAGAGTATATATCTGCTGAACAAGATTATTCTAAATATAGAAATAACTTGCTGGAAGCAGAAGCGTACAATACTGAATTTTACGCAAAAGATATTTTTGAATACATTTCTCCGTTTTTTAGATAAACACCGGAATAATTTATTCATTTATTTTGACAATAATAAAATACTACAATAGGGGAGTTTGTATGAAAATCAACAGAATTAATCCGCAAACTAATTTCAAAGCTGTTAATCAAAAATACTTTGAGTGGGCAAAGAAGGACTACGCCAGAGGTAATAATGTTTCTACTGAATGGCTTCAGCGTTTACGTTATGATGTATTTTTATTTAAAGAAATTTCACGACAAGATGCTATTGATACTGTTAATGCCGTAAAAAAGTATATGAATAAATCTGGTGTTGGTTTAGAAGATTTATTACAAATCTTTAAGAATCCTAATCCATAGCGTTGTTAACAATAGCGCCGGTAACCGCACCGAGTCCCATGCCAACCAAAGAGCCGGTAGGGCCAAGATGTTTTGCACCGATTGCACCGGAAGGATTTGACAATAATAACCTAAATGCTACAATAGGTATCTAAGGAGTTTGTATGAAAATCAACAGAATTAATCCGCAACCTAATTTCAAAGCTGTTAATCAAAAATATTTTGAATGGGCTAAAAAGGACTATAGTCTGGAAAAAAATGTATCAACTGAGTGGCTGCACTGCTTGCGTTTTGATGTTTGTCTATTCAAGGAGATTTCTCCTCAAGATGCAATTGATACAGTTAATGCTATAAAAAAATATATGAATAAAACAAATGTCGGTCTTGAAGATTTATTACAAATCTTTAAGAATCCTAATCCATAGCATTGTTAACTATAGCGCCAGTAATCGCCCCAAGTCCCATACCAACCAGAGAACCGGTGGGGCCAAGATGTTTGGCGCCGATTGCGCCGAATGGATTTGACAATAATAACTAGAATGCTACAATAGGAATCTAAGGAGTTTGTATGTATATCAACAGAATTAATTCACAAACCAATTTCAAAGCTGTTAATCAAAAATACTTCGAATGGGCAAAAAAGGACTATAGTCTGGGGAAAAATGTATCAACTGAGTGGCTGCATAGATTAAGCTATGATGTTTTTTTGTTTAAAGAAATTTCTCCAAGAGACGGAGTAGATACTATAGAGGCAGTAAAAAAATATATGAATAAGACAGATGAATGCATAGAAGACTTATTGCAGAGATGTAAAAATCATTTAATCCAATAATTTAGAGGCTGTAGCACCGGTAACCGCGCCGAGTCCCATACCAACCAGAGAACCGGTGGGGCCAAGATGTTTGGCGCCCATTACGCCGAATGGATTTGACAATAATAACCTAAATGATACAATAGGTATCTAAGGAGTTTGTATGTATATCAACAGAATTAATTCACAAACCAATTTCAAAGCTGTTAATCAAAAATATTTTGAATGGGCTAAAAAGGACTACAGCTTAGGTAAAAATGTCTCCACAGAATGGATACAGCGCTTGCGTTATGATGTATTTTTATTTAAAGAAATTTCACGCCAAGATGCCATTGATACTGTTAATGCTGTGAAAAAATATATGAATAAAACGGATGAGTGTTTAGAAGATATGATACAAATCTTTAAGAATCCTAATCCATAGCATTGTTAACTATAGCGCCGGTAATCGCCCCAAGTCCCATACCAACCAGAGAACCGGTGGGGCCAAGATGTTTGGCGACGACTGCACCGGAAGGATTTGACAATAATAACCTAAATGATACAATAGGTATCTAAGGAGTTTGTATGAATATCAACAGAATTAATCCGCAACCCAATTTCAAAGCTGTTAATCAAAAATACTTTGAGTGGGCAAAGAAGGACTATAAAGCCTTTGACGATGTGTCAACTGAATGGCTGCATAGATTAAGCTATGATGTTTTTTTGTTTAAAGAAATTTCACGACAAGATGCTATTGATACTGTTAATGCCGTAAAAAAATATATGAATAAAACAGATGAAGGAATAGAAGATTTATTACAAATCTTTAAGAATCCTAATCCATAGCATTGTTAACAATAGCGCCGGTAATCGCCCCAAGTCCCATACCAACCAGAGAACCGGTGGGGCCGAGATGTTTGGCGCCCATTGCGCCCAGTACACCTGTTACCGCAAGGGTTGTCCCGAGAGTCACAGCGGACTTGCCGGCTTCTTCAAAAAAGTTTTTGCCGTTAGACACTTCATGCGCTACATGTGCTGCCTCAATTCCGCCAAGAGCCATAGCACCAAGTTTTGATGTCCGGGTTAATGCGCGTGCGGTTATATCTAAAAAAGAATTATTTGTTTTAAACGATTTTGCCGGAACTGTCTTTTGATTATAATAGGTATAATCAATATCTTTTATTTTAGTTTTTATATTATTAGTTTCAATATTAAATATTTTTTGTATCCAATTTCCCAGCTTTGTATCCCAGAGAGTTTTGTCCTGCTTAATCAACCAGGCAGCGAGTTTCGGATGCGGACATTTGGGTGAGAGGGGATTCATATACTCGTGCAGAATCGTTCCCCTAAAAAATGAAAACGGATGCTGGGCGATTTTGTTATCATAACCTTCGTGGAACGTAACAGGCTTTGGGAAGCCTTTTCTTATCTGGTCATAGGCGCTGAACACATCGTTTAATTCCTCAGGGCCATTCAGGATTGCAAGCGAGACCAAGCCCATTGCCGGAGTATAATCTTTATCCGCAAGTTTATCTGATATCTCGTTTACTCTTCCGTAAAAAGGTATCGCATCAGAGACTACAGAGTCATCATCCGCGCCGAGCGCAGACTTCACCGAGTTATAATCCTTAGCAACTTCTGGAAATTTTGCTGCCTGATATTGATAAAACACCGAGCTTATTGACATTATACACCTTTCACACTTATTAATATATTTATATAAAGTCATTTTTGCCCAATAAATTGACTAAATATTACAAAATGTAAATTTCAACGGTCTTAATATTCGCTTTTTATAGAAGAACCCAGGACAAATTTTCCGGCATAAAAGTTTACACAAATTCCTTCTCCCTTGTACCATACTGCTGTCCGGTAAAAAAAAGAGCATAAAAAAGCAAGACGCAACAAATAAAGACTATTCCCCTTGTAATAAAGTCGACCGGGCAATAAAATGAAAAGTTGTCTTGTAAGTTTTTGTCATCCTGAAAGCGTAGAAAATCGGGGTAAAATCAACCTACTCCTCTCATTCATTTACCCCCGATTTTCAAGCTGTTCAGGATCTTACAAATTCAAAAGTATAATTTCAGGCTGGT
>CALVBV010000044.1 GCA_944325815.1 Candidatus Gastranaerophilales bacterium | reverse complement strand
GAACCAACGACCTTCGGGTTATGAGCCCGACGAGCTACCAGACTGCTCCATCCCGCGATATTTAATTGTTACATTTCTGGCGGGTCAGTTGACAACCACCGTTGTCATTTACCCCCATCCCATTATTAAACGCTAAAAAACAAAAATCAAGCCCCATGATTTTTTATTTAAAAATGTGCCTTCTCTACAATTATTACAGATTTTACAGATAAATTAGATTTTTAATAATTCCAAGGGCGGACGACAAGACTAAATTTGATATATACCGGGTTTAAATGAGTTATCTAAAACTTTTAATATATGACCCAAATCTTTCAACTTTACAGAATTAAAATTGTTCCTCAAAATCACCTTACATTTTTTATTAAGTTTTGTAACAATTCCTTTAGATATACGCAATTTTGCCTTTCTTAAATACTTTATATATACATAATAACGAACTTCATAACATAAACCTTTCATACAACCTACACACTAACCTTCTACACATGAGGAATTAATTAAAAAAGATTCCAAACCTTTCTTAAAAGAAAGGTTTTTTTTTGTGATAAAATTATAGTATGATTCCTGCTAATTCGTTTGAAGAAGTTATTTCACTTATTAAAGACCGGCTGGATATTGTAGATGTCGTTTCCGAGTATGTCCCCCTAAAAAAAAGCGGGGCCAATTACTGGGGACTCTGTCCTTTTCACGACGATAAAAAACCCTCTATGGCAGTAAGCCCTTCTAAGGGAATTTATAAATGCTTTTCCTGCGGGGCAGGAGGAGATGCGCTAAATTTCTTAGTTAAAATTCAAAATAGAGAATATAAAGACGTTATTTTCGAACTTGCTGATAAATTCGGGATTGAACTGCCTAAAAAATTCAATAAAAATTCCTCTGAAACAAAATCGCAAAAAGCTGAAATGATTAAAGCTTGCAAAAAAGCCGTCGAATTTTATAATCTTCAGCTTAAAACTGCTGATGACGCAAATAAAGCAATTAGTTATCTTAAAAAGAGAGAAATTTCGGATGATATTATTAATAATTTCAAACTCGGATGGGCGCCCAATAAATATGATAAACTATATAAGGAATTGCATAAAGAATTTAAAGACGATATTCTTGAAAAAGCTGGTTTAATACTAAAATCTAACTCCGGAGGCTGGATAGACCGGTTCAGAAACAGAATAATTATCCCCATACAAAATGAAAACGGAGAATACGTAGCTTTTGGTGCGCGTGCTGTCGACGAAGGTCAGAATCCTAAATATTTAAATTCTTCCGATTCTTTAATTTATAACAAAAGTAAAATCCTATTCGGGCTATATTCAGCAGAAGATTCAATAAAATCAGAAGACGGCGTTATTATTATGGAAGGATATTTCGATGTAATTTCAGCACAAGCTAACGGGATTAAAAATGCAGTTGCTTCGTGCGGAACGGCTCTGACACATGAGCATGTTAAACTCCTTTCAAGATATACAAAATCCCGAAGAATATATTTATCCTTTGATACTGATTCAGCAGGGATTAACGCTACCAAAAAAGGAAGTACGATAATAAAAGAAACACTGGCTTCTTTAGGCGAAATAAAACAGTACGATGAAAGCCACATATCTTCTGTTTCTGATAACAAATACGCCTGCGAAATTCGTGTTATATCACCGCCTCAAGGCAAAGACCCGGATGAGTTTATACGTTCCATGGGGGGAGATGCTTTTAAAGAGTTTATTAATAACGCGCCGCTTTTAATTGATTTTTTGCTAAATAATATTTTAAAAGAAAAAAATTCAGCCCAAACTCCCCAGCAAAAGGCCGAACTCGTTGCACGCATTATTGATGTATTAAAAGATGTCAAAAACAAGATTATTCAAACTGAATATGTTAAAATGGTGTCAACAGCTTTAAACATTGATGAAAATGCTATGATAAAAGAGCTTGCAAGAGTCAGCCGGCTGGAAAATATGGGAGAAGATATAAGGGATGCAAAAAAAATTGTTGTAACAAAATCTTCACAATTTGAAATAAAAGCGCAAAAAAATTTATTGAGCGTTTTTCTTACAACAGACAGGCCATTAAGCTTTCAACAGCTAAATGATCTGATTCCCGAAGACATCATCCAAGACGAAACGTTAATAATTGTAAAAAATACAATTGACAAAATTGCGTGTACAATAAATAATGTAGAAGAATTAATAAAAAGTTTATATACAAAATTCATTGAGGATGATAATTTGACCCACATTTTAACAGACTTAGCAGAACTCTCGGAAGCTTTTAAAGGGCTTTCACAGGAAGAGTTTGAACGGGCAGTCAGGGAAAATGTAATAAGACTAAAAAAATGTTATCAGGAAAAAGAAGCCGAACAACTTCGTCAAAAATACAGACAGGTAAATGACGACGAAATTGAAGCCCTAAAAATACAAATGCAGCTTAGAGATAAAATAAAATTAAGGACTGGAGACAAATAATGACTCAAAAAAGAAATTCACGTTCATCGGTTGTTAGCGTTGCAGATGACGAAAATATTGATTTGCTGGACTATGATTCCGACAAAGACGAAGATGGTGTTGATTATATTGAGACAGATTTAGGAACAGATAACATTGAAGATATTATTACTTCTTCAAAATTAGATATAAAAAATGACGATTTCTATATGATGGACACCTCTGTCAGAGATTCTGAGATGGATGCAGAAGTACCAAAAGGTGTGGCTGTAGAAGACCCTGTAAGATTATATCTTAGAGAAATCGGACGTATCAAACTGCTTTCTACAAGCGAAGAAATTGAACTTGCAAGAAAAATAATGCAGGGAGGAACGCCCGGCGCAATTGCCAAACGTAAGCTTGTACAGGCCAACTTAAGACTTGTCGTCAGTATTGCAAAAAAATATGTCGGAAGAGGCATGCTATTTTTAGACTTAATTCAGGAAGGCAACCTGGGATTAATAAGAGCTGCAGAAAAATTTGACCATGAAAGAGGGTTCAAATTTTCGACTTACGCAACCTGGTGGATCAGACAAGCTATTACAAGAGCGATTGCAGATCAGGCAAGAACAATCCGTATTCCTGTTCACATGGTTGAAACTATTAATAAATTAAAAAAAGTTACAAGAAGATTAGCGCAGGAACTTTCCAGAAAACCGACGGAGGAAGAACTCGCGGCAGAGATGAATGTTTCTATTCCGAAACTGAGAGAAATTGTTAAGATTGCTCAAGAACCTTTATCATTAGAAACTCCTATCGGAAAAGAAGAAGATTCCAGACTTGGTGACTTTATTGAAGATAAAGAGGCCGATGCACCAATCAAGACTGTTGCATCAGAACTTTTAAGAGAAGATTTGGCAGAAGTTCTCTGTACACTTTCTCCAAGAGAAAGAGATGTTTTGAGATTACGTTTCGGAATGGATGACGGCAGACAAAGAACATTGGAAGAAGTCGGCCAGCTGTTCGGTGTAACCCGTGAGCGTATCAGACAGATTGAAGCAAAAGCTCTCAGAAAACTACGCCACCCGAACCGTAGTAAACGTTTAAGAGAATATGTAGAAAATTAATTAATAAACAAAAATATAATCCTAGAACATTGGTTCTAGGATTATATTTTACAAAACATTACATTTTGTTGGCTTTTAAATATGTTTAAAATATAATAAATCCAGTAAACCTATGAGGGAGTAATAAGATATGCCGAATAATGAAAGTGTTGGAAAAAAAATTGTAGAAGCATTAAAAAAACAAGCTGAAAGCATGGATATTCAAGATGATATCAGCTTTGATGCAGCGCCGGTCAGCAATCCTATAAATGATGATATTTTCTCATCATCTGATGATATTTTTTCAGAACCGGCCAAACAGTCTAAATCTACAAACTTTTTTGATGATATAGAAGAAGAAAAAGAACCGTTTTTTGCGGAATCTAAACCTGCACAGACGCCGATAGTTGAAACAATGAGTGAAACTTTTGAAATGCCTGCCAACATAGCAGTGTTAAAGAAATTAATTTCTCAACTTCCAAGCGGTGTGTCAAGACATACAGGTGCTCAGATTATCAAACAGACAATGGAAGCTCTTGGAATCTCTATGAAAAGTGTTCTTCAAGACGCCCAGCAGGTTCAGGAAAATCTGAAAGTATCAGCAAGAGAATGCCAGGCTTCTATTCAAGAATATAAAAAGCAAATTTTAACCCTTGAAAAACAATCTCAAAGCTACCAAAAACAATATTCGGCTTTGAATGATTTGATAAGCTTATTTATACAAACAACAAAATAATTGAAAGCGGATTATTAAATCCGCTTTTTCAATATTCAAGGCTTTTATTTACCGCCAGTTCTCTATAAACCTCAGACAAAGCCGCCTTGGGAAACTCTATCTCTCTGGATAAACTATAACCGTCATTATAAATTTTTAACATACAATCTTTTTTTATCTTCTCTAATTCTGCGTGTAAATTACCTTCCACATAAAAGAACCCCAAAACCTCTTTGTTAAAGATATCATAATAAATCCTTTCATTTATGATTCCGTCTACAAAAGTAATAATTTCTTTTTGAAAAAATACAAACCTTCGGTTTATAGTGCCGGTAAATTTTTCATCATTTTTAAATGCAATACCGTTTTTCATCACAATATCACATTTTTTTAAAATAGATTCGATATTTTTATCAAACAAACTTGCGATTCTTTTTATTTTTGCCATAATAAAATCTCCTTGATAATAAGATATTATCAAGGAGACTAAATTCATATAGGCCCGGTGTCTGGTATTTTATCAAATACCTTCATCCGATTCTTCTGCATCATCGGCCGTCTTCGGCATTTCTACTGTCACACCCATTGCTTCCAAAGCAGTCCTTGCTTTTGGCGCAAGAGCTGTGTCTGAAAAATTTTCCAAAACTGTTTGATAACATTCAATAGCCTCAGGCTTCATATCTCTCAGCCGGTAAATATTTCCCGCTTTAAAATACAAGGGGGCTAACTCGGTAGACGGCGATACAAGCATTTGATTATCAAGTTTAATTTTAATACCAATCAGCGTTTCGTTATCCTGCGGTGATAATAAAGCCCTTCCATAGATTTTCTGAGTCAGCTTATCTATACTTTCAGACATCTCGCCAATAGCTTCTTTTGAAAGCTTAGAAGATTTTTTTGCGGCAGAAACATCCAAACTTATAGCAGATAAAAGAAAAAATCCCGCAAGTATTGATAAAATTATTTTTTTCATATCACACTCCGATACATTTATTATACCCTAAATTTATTATATTAAAAATATTTGTTTTACATCTCATTTAATTGTATGATTGTTTTATGGAAAAACTTGTTTATCAAATGTTTATTCTGGGAACAGGAGAGTGTTTGGAAGAAGCCTTACAAAAAGGGCTAGGCGGAGTAATATTTTTTTCAAAGGACATTGAATCAAAAGAACAGTTCAAAGATTTAATATCAAATATCAAGTCACAATGCGAAATTCCTCCGTTTTTATCAATAGACCAGGAAGGCGGAAGAGTTGAGAGAACAGAAAAAATCCATAAGAGGTATTTGTCTCCGAGATTTGCTTTCCAAAAGGGGGAAGCTTTCCTGCGGGAACAAACAAAAACTATAGCAGATGAGCTTGTGGATTATGGAATAAATCTTAATTTTGCGCCTTGTGCGGATGTAAATACAAATCCGAATAACCCGATAATAGGAGAAAGAGCATTTTCTGACAAAACAGAGGAGGTTATCGAAGGGGTTAGAATTGTTAGCGAGGCTTACCGCCAAAACGGAATTATTCCTTGCATAAAACATTACCCCGGTCACGGTGATGCAAGCAAAGACAGCCACTTAACCTTACCGGAAATAGATTTATCTCTTGAAAAGATGGAAAATATTCATATAAAACCGTTTAAAGAAGCTGTAAAAGATAATATAGAAATGATAATGGCTGCTCATCTGCATTGCACCTGCTTTGATAAAGAAGTTATTCCTGCGTCTTTGAGCGCCAATGCTATAGGATATTTAAGAAACAATACAGGCTATAAAGGGCTTATCATAACAGACGATATGGAAATGAATGGTGTTCAACTGTTTGGGGCTGAGGCTTCTGTAATGGCAATACTGGCAGGAGTTGATATTTTACTATTTAGAGAAGCAAATAAAAAAACAGTAAAAATAATAGAAACATTGATTAAACGAGCAGAAAAGGATTCATTACTAAAAAATCGTATAATTGAATCAAACGAAAGAATTATGAGATTAAAAAAACAGAGACTTCATTAAGTCTCTGTTCCTTTTTATTTAAACCGCTGTAGCAGTTGATTCAGCTGCAGCTTTTTCAGCGTCAAAACATTCTTTACAAAGGACATCTCTGCCTTGCGTAGGATTAAAAGGTACCTGCGTTTGTTTACCGCATTTTGCACAAACTGCATCGTGCATTCTCTTTTTACCTCTGTATAATTGTTTTTTTGCCTTTCTGCAGCCCGGGCATCTTTTCGGCTTATTTGTTAAACCTTTTTCTGCAAAAAACTCTTGTTCACCGGCAGTAAAAACAAATTCACAGCCGCAATCTTCACAAATAAGCGTTTCATCTTGGTACATCACTTGTTCTCCTAAATAATTTAATAACCGCAGTGCAAAACGCACCTTGCACTCATTCTATACTTTTTTTAGACAAGCGTCAAGCGATATAGCGAATAATGAAACAAAACTTATTATTTAGCTATAGAACCAAACTCTCCTATTTTGCGAAAGTTGGTATCATGTGATAAATCAATAATTGCCCCTATAAAGCTAGACTTTTCCTGTAGACCCGAATCCTCCTGCACCGCGAGCAGTTTCAGAGAGTGCTGTTACTACTTCAATTTTAGCTTGTTCATACTTTGCTATAACCATTTGAGCGATTCTTTCATCCGGTTTTATTGTATAAGGCTCGTTAGAAAGGTTTACAACCGGTATACATACTTCTCCGCGATAATCTTCATCAATTGTACCAACACAGTTAATGAGGCTTATACCGTGTTTAATAGAAAGCCCCGAACGTGGTCTGATTTGAGCTTCGTATCCGTGTTCAAGTTCAATTTTCAGCCCTGTAGGAATTAATTTTCTCTCTAATGGCATAAGAGTAATTTCTTCATCAATAGCTGCGCACAAATCCATGCCGGCAGCGCCTTCTGTTTTATATTCAGGCACAAATCTATTGTGTTCCATTCTAAAAATTTTTAAAATCATCTTCTCCCCTTCAAATAATTTCTAGGCCGTAATAATAGTTTTTCCGTCTTTAACTTCTTTCGGGAAAATGGTCAGAATTTCAAGTCCCATAGACTTATCGGCACTTTCTGCCGGTATATTAGCCTTTTGGGCTTTTTCAACAGCTTTTTCGCCTCCATTCATCATAGACATGAAGCTGTTAGAATAATTAATAAACATATTTTTTCTAAGATTAGCATGTTCTTGTGATATAGATGAAATTTTCATAATATATGACCTTTCGCGATTTCCTTTTCTATTGTTGTTCAGAGCAAAAAACATGTCAATAGAAATATAACATTTGTAACAAAAAAATGTTTGTGTTAGAATAAATTTTGTTGAAAGTTGAATACTTTATGTCGTAGTGGCAAGGACTCCGGAGAAACGATTGAGTATCGTTTCGAGGGACGGCAGGCGAGTCCGAACGAGAGTGAGGCGAGCCGTATAGAAACTGCCGATTCCGCCACTAACATTCTTGATAATTGAATAATTTTTATATGTCGTAGTGGCAAGGACTCCGGAGAAACGATTAAGTATCGTTTCGAGGGACGGCAGGCGAGTCCGAACGAAAGTGAGGCGAGCCGTATAGAAACTGCCGATTCCGCCACGAAGATTCTTGATAATTGAATAAATTTTATATGTCGTAGTGGCGGAATCGGTATACGCGCACGTTTGAGGGGCGTGTGGAGAAATCCTTGGGGGTTCAAGTCCCCCCTACGACATTTTTTAAATAAATAGGGGCTGTATCATGCAAGTACAAGAAATTTCTAATCAACAATATCAACAAAACTTCAAAGCTAAATTTATACGAAATAATGCTTTGAGAAAATTAAAAGCAAGTATTAGTTGCCCGGAAAATACTGTATTAGAAAAACAAATCAAGTTAATAGAAAAGGTTAATGATAACAAAGTTTTTGGTTATGAAACATACCAGAAAGATAGTTTAGGAAATTCTTCTCGTATATTTGAATTAATTAAACATAATGGAAAAGAATATAAGTGTACAAAAGTTGCAGCACCTGAAAACGATTTTCAATTCCTTTTTAATACACTGCACCAAGAATATCGTTCTAAATTTCTTGGGAATATCAACTTAGGTTAATTTTACAGATTTCCTCCGTTAAGATGATTGTAACAGATTGCCCTCAGGCTTTTTTTGTACTATTATAATAATAAGAGGTGGAAATGGATTTTTTTAGAGAACATAAAAAATTGATAGTTGGGCTTATAGCAGTATCTTTTATTTTGTGGACATTTGGTATGGGGCTGCTTCTGATTCTTCCGGGGCTGAGTCAATAACATAAGGCGGGCTGTCAGTTGAAATATTGCAGAAAAATATTAACTTTTTTTATAGCTTTTAGTTTTGTTTTCAACACCATTGCGTGCTGTAATTCTTTCGCGACTCAGGATTTGGAAGCAAAAAAAGCGCCAGACGCGTGCCAAAATCAACCATCTAAGATGGCTTGAAAGCCTTGAAACAAACAAGCTATACAAAAATCAGCAAAAACTGGAAACTGCGACAACAAATTTGCAGCAGTCAAAAACCCAAATTATAAGCGCACAAAAAGAATTGTATGGTATGCAGGATCAGCTGGATAAAGCGGCTGCGGAATATAACAGCCTAAATTCAATTCTTGCCTTGCATATAAGAAAAGTTTTCAAGTCACAAAGAAAAGCTTTTTTTGAGCTTTTGTTGACCTCGGAAGATATCAACATGCTTGTAGACAGAGTCTATTTCCAAAATCTTATCCTTAAAGAAGATGCAGACAGGATGAGACAAGCCAAGAAAAAAGCACAGGAGATTGCACTGCTAAAAAACAGCATAGAGGCTCGGAAACGAAATCTTGAACGTTCTGTTGCTTCTATAAATTCGCAGCAAAGCTATATTCAAAGAGCGATTGCACGAAATGAAAGCATGATTAATAAACTCAGAACCGACCGCGCAGCGTATCAGAGAGCGGAAAAAGAACTTGCAAAACAATCCGCAAGCATCGGTTCATACATCAATAAGACAGTAAAAGATTCTGATGTCCAGGTTGCCTCCGGCTTTATAAAACCTATTCAAGGCCGGATAACATCGCCATTTGGCTGGAGAACACATCCTATATTTAACAGTAAATCGTTTCATTCAGGAGTTGATATAGGAGGCCCGAATTTGGGGGCAATAAGAGCCTCTAATTCCGGAAAAGTTATCTACTCCGGCTGGTACGGCGGGTACGGAAAAGTCGTCATATTGGAACACGGCATTGTAAACGGCAAACCCATAACAACACTTTATGCACACATGAACTCCATTGCAGTTTCTAACGGGCAAAGAGTTAATAAAGGACAGGTGCTGGGATATGAAGGGACGACCGGATACAGCACCGGACCGCATTGTCATTTTGAGGTAAGAGTAAACGGACAGCCAAATAATCCGTTGAATTATATATAAACAGGAAAGTAAATTTGAAAAAGAAATTATTAACATTATTTATAACAACACTAGTTCTGGCAAACGCGGCGTTTGCAGAATACTCTTTTGTTGATCCGGAAGATTTTACCGGAGATGCATTTTTTACTCCGCCGGCATTTAAGCTGGAAGAAGAAAACAAACAAACACAGACAAAGAAGAGTTCACGCGACAAAACATTGCCGCCTGTAAAACAGATGCGTCTTTTAATCAAAAACAAGATGAAAGAGCGTTCTGATAAAAAGCTGGAATTAGCGCCGGTTGCACCGCAGGAAGATATTTACGCAGCAGGTGCAGAGACATCCGACTACGCATCAAAAGATTTGGATGAAAGTTTTGAAGAAGGAATGATGCCAGACGGGTTTGAAGCAGATGAAGAATCCGTTGTTGAACAGAAAAAACATTTTTGGAACAGAAAACCTAAAAAACAAAAAGTTGAAAAACCTGAAGAGACCGATAATATCATTCTTGACTGCGAAAATATGGACTACGACACCGAAACTTACTGTATAAAAGCAACAGGAGATGTCAGTGTCAACTTTGTAAAACAGGATACTGTAGTTAAGGCAGATGTCATAACTTATGACAGAATGAATAATACCATTAAAGCAGAGGGTAACGTAAAAATTCTTAAAAACGGTCAGACAATTACCGGCGATTATATTTTCGTAGATATGAACGAAGAAAATGCTCTCATAGAGAATCCTCTGACCCAAACTGCCACAATAGAGATTAAAGCCAAAAAAGGATACGTTTACGGCGACAAAATTGTTCAGGAAAACGGGTTCATAAAGGTTGACGAGTCTTTTCCGGTAAATTTCCGTTCCGCAAATGCCGGGCCTATTATATCGCAGATGATTGTACCAAAAGACCAGACAATGACCAGCGATATGGAAAAAGGTTTGATAAAAGTCAAAGTTAAAGATATGAAAATCACTCAAAAAGGTGATTTAGAAATTCTTGCGATCAAGCATGCTACGGTATTTAAGGGAAAGAGAAAAATTATCAAAATCCCCGGGTTAAAAGTTTATACTAATAAAAATTATGAGTTTGCTGAAACCAACTCCTGGGAACTCGGTTCTTTTAGGGGACTCGGTATGTACATAGGCCCGGGCTTTGTATTTGAGCTTCCGAAAGGCTCTGTATTAAAAGCAATACCAATACTTAATTACAACCACGGAATCGGCGTCGGCGGTATCGGCCGTTTGAGCAGTGCAACAAACCGAACCCAGGTGGCGTATGGTTCAGCAGAGAGCCTGTTCCTAATCAGAGGTAAACAAAAACTCGATGACAATTTATTCCTGCAATACGGCATGAATGATTATATGAATGAGTGGTTCTTGGGACGCAGACGGCCTAAGTATGGTATCGACCTTGTGTATGAAAAGGGTTATGCTGATGAAAACTTTCTTTTAAAAGGGCACCTTTCCCGGTTTGCGCACAGGTTTGATATGGGTTATTTCCACGACATAGATGAAGACAAAAACTTCGGCGCACTAAGAAGCGACCAGATTGGCACAATGCGTTTCAGATATATGGCGCAGGCGGATCAGAATATATACAGCTATAAAAATATTGAAAAACAGACTGCATTAAGCATTGATATATCTTCGCAGTTAGCGGCCTCATTGTATGGAACCGGAAATTCCCAAGTTATAGGAAGAATCGGGCCAAGACTGCACACCCAATACAGAAGATGGATGCAGGATATTGGATACTACCAGTCTGTTTATGAAGATAATTCTCCTATACCGGTATTTGACGCATATCGTTATGGTAAGTCAAATTTCTACATAAGAGAATATTTAAGAATCTGCAGATACCTGACAGCCTCTTGGTTCGGTTCTATCAACCTGTCTGGCGACTCGCCTAACGGACAGCCGTTCCAGGAAAACTCTTTCTATGTATCAATAGGGCCGGATGATATCAAGTTTAATATCGGCTATGACTTTATAAGAGAAAATACTTTCTTTACAGTCGAAGTTATGATGGACGCAAAGGGCACGCAGGTTGATTATGACAGATTGGAAATAAAACAGCATAAAAATACTGAAAAGAAAAACAAACTTGCAGATGCGGAGAAAGATGAAAATAATTTCCAAAACTCAAATAAAGCCCCTGTTTTACAGCGTGCTGTAGTTGAAGATATTAAGACGGTGGAAGATGTTCTCTAGATATAAATTAACAAATAAAATTATAAAATACGGCAGGATGTGTGATGAGAAGAATTTCACACCGGGTTATTCCGGCAATATTTCTGCAAGATACAGAGACGGAATGCTCATTACAGTCTCCGGTTCTTCAAATGGTTATCTAAAACCGGCTGATATTGTATTCACGAATTTCAGCGGCGAATCTTTGGAAAAAGGCAAAAAGCCTTCCAGTGAAAAATTTCTTCATATAGAACTTTATAAAAGGAGACCGGAATTTAATTATATAATCCATGTTCATGCGCCGTATTTAAGCAGTTTTGCTTCCGCCGGCAGGGACTTGATGGCGCCTGTAATGGCAGAAAACGTATTTTATTTCGGGGGGATTCCTCTTGCCGAATACGCACTCCCTTCTTCGGGACAGCTGGTAGAAAATACCGCGAAATTTTTTGATAAGTATGATGCTGTTTTGATGGCGAACCACGGCTTCATTGTCGGCTCAAAAACCATAGAGGATGCTTATATGAAGCTTGAACTTGCGGAATCTTATGCTCAGGTGGTTTTGAATACGGAGATATTAGGCGGGGCAAAAGTTCTGGATGAAAATCAGGCTAAAGAAATTTTAAGTTTAAGATAATAAAAGGGGCGGATTTTTTCAAAATCCGCCCCTTTTATTGTTTAGGACTTTTCGAGAAAAATTAAAAATTTTCGACTTTTTCCGCATCCTCTTAAAGTAATTCTTTTAAATAATTGGGAAGAGCAAATCTTGCATTGTGGTAGTCTTTGTTATAAATTTTGCAGGTTTTGCTAATCGCATTTCCTCTTCTTTCATCCCAATAAGAAAGCGGCTTTACGGTTTCCGAGCAGAAAGCCCAGGCCCAGTATCCGCCGGGATATGTCGGGATATTTGATGTAAATGTTGAGCAAATCGGAAATACTTTATTCAATAATTTATACATTTTTTGGATTTCTTCTTTGTTAACAAACGGCGATTCAGATTGAGCACACATAATGCCGCCCTGTTTCAGGGATTTTTTCACATTAGTGTAAAACTCTTCAGTGAACAAACCTTCTCCCGGACCCATAGGATCTGTTGAGTCAATAAGGACGATATCAAACATATTTTCTTTTCCTTTAATATATTCAATCGCATCCTCTACAAGAATTTCGCATTTGGAGTTATCAAGTTCGCAGGAAATTGTGGGCAGATACTTTTTGCAAGCTTCTATAACCATTCCGTCAATTTCGCATAAAACAACTTTCTCGACAGTATCGTGTTTCAGAACTTCTCTCACGGTTCCGCCGTCACCGCCGCCTATTACAAGCACGGTCTTTGGGGCTTTGTGATGCATCATGGGAATATGTGCAATCATCTCGTGATAATGAAATTCATCGCCTTCTGTTGTCATCATTAAATCATCCAGAGTCAAAATTTTGCCTAAAGTTGAATCAGTATCAATAATTTCAACTTTTTGAAACGGCGACTGCTTGGAGAATAAAACTTCTTTTTGTTTTATCGCAATCCCAAACCCTGCCGGTGTAATTTCTTTATAAAATTCGCTCATAGTTTAATACTCCCTGCTAATATGTGTATATGGAGGTGGAACACTTCCTGCCCAGCCTCTTTACCTGTGTTAATAACTGTTCTGTATGACTTAAGCCCGGCTTTTTTAGCGGCTTCTTTTACTGTCATCATGAGTTTTCCTAATAAAAACTCATCATCCAATTCATTTAAAGATTCAACGTGTTTTCTCGGAACAACAAGCAGATGTGTGTCAGCTTTTGGATTTATATCTCTGAAAACAACAGCGTATTCGTTTTCATAAACAAATTCGGTATTAAAATCACCGTTTATAATCTTGCAAAAAATACAATCGCTCATACTATCTCCTTTTCAGTAATAATAATTCAAAAAGACTCGAAACACAAGGGTAAATTAAAAAAGTCCCGCCCTCCTTAAGGCAGGCGGGACTTTGATTATATTATTGATAATATTCGGGATGCATGACTTTGCTTGCTTCTATGATTTCATATTTGTTATTATCAAAGGAAGTTTTACCGGTTAGCAAACTGGAATCTACGTCATTAAAGAACCATTCGCGACCAGGATTGCTTGAGCTTCCACAATAGTTACTACTATATACTTTACTGCTATCTGGACATAAGCCACTCAGTACCCCGACTTTATAAAAAGTGTTTAATCTTACAGCATCTTCTTCTGGTATATACTCCGGACGAGTACTGTCTTTATAACTTTCTTTTGTAGAAAAAGTATATCCACCACAAGATCTAAACATTCTTTCATCATAAAATGCATCCTTATTATAAGACGTTATATTAGTTAATGAGGTGTTATTAGAATCATTAAGACTTGCAAACGGTGAAAAAATATTCCAACCACCTTGACCATTTGCAGGAAGTTTACTTCCATTAATGACTTTTGTCACACATCCGGTCCTACCGCGAGGTATTGTACAAATATAATATTCAGACGAGTCTGACATGTGTCGAATTGCAACCCCTGCTCTTACATCATAGTTAATGCGTTTATTTATTTTAACCCTAGCATAAAGGCCAAATTCCCTATAATCTGAACCGTATCCATTAATATCATACTGTATCATTCCGACAAGTGGGACGAAAGTAAATGTAACCTGTACACTACTTGGATCAAACTCCGGTTCTTGCGGTTCCGGCTCTGGTTCAGGCTCTCTGCAGACATTGCTTGCAGCATCCCAAATGCCTCCGGAGGCTATACATTTTTCCTCCTCAGTCGGCCCCGGTTCGCCGCATGTATTAGTGGCCGCATCCCATACACCGCCCGATGCCAGACATTCTTCTTCTGCTGATGGGCCTTGTTCATGAACTTCAACGCAAGGCTCGTAATTGAAATTTTTTATCGTTGTATCTAAATCTACTGCTATAGCAGTATCACCGTCTATTTTTTGATTCTTATTCTTTAAAAATGATTTTCTTGTATTAATATACATCAAGCCCATCGGATCAGCAGGAATGACTCTGCCGTCTGCTGAAACCAAAAACTTGAATCTGTCAGGTTTTTTACAACTGGAGGAATTGTATATACAGTTAGAAGATTTTTTTGAAGAGTCCACATCCACGTATATATCCGTCTGATAAGACGCTGTTCCGGCTGCTGCTGTATTTTCCTGAGGAACTATCCACCATTCCATACCATTTGCGGTGGTGAAAGATTTGTTAGAATCAAAATCGCTGTTAAAACTTCCTTCCGCAAAATCATATCCTGAATCTGAACATGTATTGGAATCAGAGTTCATAGTAAATGCAAGAAGGCTGCATAATTTTTTATCTCCTTCGTAATCAGAAGTGTTGAATTTTTTATTTACAGGCTTTGTAGTGTTAATAAGCGGATGTTCATTACATCCGATTGTTTCACTTCCTGATTCCAGACAAACAGGGAATATCGAAGAGTCACCGGCCAGCCTGCTTATGTTGGCACTCAATTCGTCATATACTTTTAAATAATTAACCTTGGTCTTGTCCGGCATTAAACCGTTAACCGCCGGCAATATCAAAGCTGCAACCACGCCTGATATACCAAGCACTATAAGCAGCTCTGCTAAAGTAAAGCCATTTCTCTTCATATTATCTCCTATATTTTTAGTGTGAAGCGTGAGGTGTGAAGGGTGAAGGGTTCGTTATAACTTCTTATAAACTTCTAAACCTCTCAACTTTATCCGGTGAAGCGTGAGGCGTGAGGCGTGAAGAGTTCATTATAACTACTTTTCAACCATTCAACCTTTCCACTTTTCAACTTCTTCGAAACCGTCATTGCGAGGCGCTTTGCGCCGAAGCAATCCAATTTTTGTGTTACATCTAACGTAACTCAATACCTATTGAGTTACATTGGATACTTTATTCTACCATATAACGCAGGATTTATGCAAGAATCAGCGGATTGAAAATTTTTCTTTTTTGTCCTGTTCATTTTCTCTTCTTTTTGGCAAAAAAAGAAGAGAAAACAGAGGCAAAAGAGAAGAAAAATGCTGTTGTTTTCTACATTTTCGCTAACGCTCAAATGTGGTTTGTTATTGGGCTTGC